>JABXHQ010000067.1 GCA_013373545.1 Gammaproteobacteria bacterium | reverse complement strand
GTAAGCTGCCTCTTTAACGACTAGATAATTGTGGAAAGGCGACACCGCAAAAGAAAATCCCTCTAAACTATCACCATCACCATAACGAACCTTATGCAATACACGGTTATCATTCATATCGATGACTTGAATAATATTGGGCGCACTAGCGTAGTCAACCAATAACATCCACTGAAGGTCAAACAACTTAATTATCATTTGCTCATTACCTTCTTTATCGATAAATAAGCTTTCTTGATATTGCATCTTTAAGGCTCCACCTGCGACAAAATAGCCGTGCGATTAAAAGTCGAATATTTCACTGAGAATGCTTTTCTTTTTCTTGCGATAACCGTAATGTTTAGAGTACTTACTCGGCTTATGCGTAGAGTAGTGTTCACGCTCATAAGCATGACGTCGCTCGGTTGTCGCTTGTGGCGCTCGCTCTACAGAAGAACGTTCAATAATTTTGTCGAGCTCTCCGCGATCCAACCAAACACCTCGGCAACGTGGGCAATAGTCAATTTCAACGCCTTGACGTTCAGTCATCACCAGCCGTTCACTCGTACAAACAGGACATTGCATCATTCTCTCCTCTAACCTTTGCTTTACCATATCGTTTCGTTAGCCGCACAGTCTAGCGACGCTCTTATTTATTACGCACAGTTTGACCACTGGATCTAGCAATTTAGCTAAATCGTACGGCTGGCAACCGTTGCATATTTTGCTACAATCTTGGCATTACTAGTAATCAAAGAATAGAGCCAATGAGTTCACTACAAGAGCAGCTAATGAAAGCTGGGCTGGCCGATAAAAAGAAAGCCACCCAAATTAAGCATGAAAAACGCAAAAAGGCCAAACAGCAGCCTAAAGGGCATAAAGCCAAAGATGAGCTTAAAGAGCAAGTGGCCGCCGAGAAGCAACGTAAAGCGGAACAAGATCGCTTACTGAACGAGCAAAAGCAGGCCGAGCTTAAGGTGAAAGAGCAGCGTGCCATGATCAAGCAAATGCTGGAACATCACAGTGTCAAAGAGTTTAAGGGCGATGTTGCCTACAATTATATTTATCAAGAAAAAGCGAAAACACTTAAAGTAACCGCAGCTATTAAAGACAGCTTAGCGCAAGGAACTTTGGCCATATGCGCAATCGACAACAATGTTTATTTAATGCCCGATGTCATTGCCCGGCGGATCCATAGCATTGCTCCAGAGGTTATTCTTGTAATGCATGAACGCGGTGCCGAGCAAGTGGTAGATGACGATGACCCCTACGCCGACTATCAAGTGCCCGACGACCTTATGTGGTAACCAAGTGAAACGCTAGAATTTCACGCCTGGGTATTTTTACCGCAAAATCGCGTGCCGCTATAGCGAAGTCTCTGCTATGCTAAAGGTAACCGCTGGCCGCAAACAAGCCATTAACAATAGTAAACAAAAATGGCGCGGACACAGCGTTAGACCGTAAGTAAAGAACGACCGAGGTCGCTTTATAAGAAGGGGACGTCTGATGCGCTTAATACTAGTAATGTGTTTGTGGTTGCCGTTAACTGCCTACGCCAAGGCCGATCCAGTTTACTTTGAAACTCAAGATCTATCACGCGATGATTTTCAAATTGAGTTGATCACCGAGCGTAGAAATGCTGACGGTCACTTTTATCACGCATCTTTTTCTACTCATTATCCTAACAGCCCTTTGCAGTATCCATCGCGACTCGTCATTAAAGATTTGCGGACTAATACTACGTTATTTAATCAACCCGCTCCTGAGTTTACGCACAGTTATGTGTCTCCAGACAGTCGATTTATTCTACTTTACTCGCGAAGTTCACTCCTTGATGGCGACATATGGTTATTTGATAATGGCCGTGTGGTATTTCAAGGACAGCGCCACCCCTCGATCGCCGAGAAAGTTAATTTAGTGGAGCTTGAGAAAAATTTTTCACCGTCATCGGCTAACTTATTAAGCGGTGACATAGCAAATAATAAAGAATCATCAATGAAAAATGTTGTGGTTCTCACCTGTGGCGCTGGGACTTGGATTGAAGAAGTCAGTGAAATTCTCATCGATAAACAAGGTAAGAGTATTGGCTTTGCTTTTGTGAACTATGGAAAACATTATACCTGGTCATTTGATCGCGTAGAAACACTGCAATCTCTTACCTCACAGCAAATACTTTCAACTGGCTTGCAACCTAGCAATCAAACGTTTTGTTCGGCTTCTCAACAGTTTAAAGACGCCGTTAACAACACCGTTTATTCTCGCTGGTGCGAGGACATGACAGGATTAAAGCAAGGTCCCTATGAACAGTGGTTGGTCGAAATAAAATCATTGGATAGACCAAAACCAACTATTCAACAGCAAGCTATTAAAGTATCACCATTAAAAATATTGTCCGGTGAATTTAATCGGGGCAGAGCCGAAGGATTATGGACGCGATCGCCCAGCGAAAGTGAGTTCATTGTCAAATGTGATTTTTCAAATGGCAAACTACACGGTCGCTGTGAGGAATTCGAACTTGACCAATCCTATCGCTCGGAAGCTGACTTTGACCATGGTTTATTGAATGGTCTTTATCGAGTTTGGATTGATAATCAGCTCGACTTCGTCTGTGAATATAGTAATGGTATAAGAAATGGTCGCTGCGCGGCTTACGAAAATAACCAACTGTATCAAGACTGTTATTACAACGGACCGAATGAACAAGGTGTTTGCACAGAATATGAAAATGGGTACAAGCACCTAGAGTGTGAAATGTTGGGCAATCAATACCATGGCCGCTGCACCCGTTTCGACACAGCCGGTAGTGTACTGGGTATCGAGTATTATCAATTCGACAACCTCATCGAAGACAGTTAGACTCGATGCCACAATTAAATGAACAAATCGATGCTTTTGCTTTGAAATACAAGCATCAACGTTTTCGCTTTTATTCGGTTGCCTTCGCCATTTTCGCATTATTTGCCATGTCTGTAATTGCTGCGGCGGCTGGTGAAACACGTATCGAACAAGGAGTGGTGACTTCGTTTCATAGTGGCACCACCGCCGATGGCATTCATCAACGACGGGTATATATCGAACTCAATTCTGGCGCGACTATTAGCACTCGTTTACCGAGAAAGACTTTTGTCGCCAAAGGTGATCGCGTAAGTGTTAATGTTAAACATTCATATTTTTTCGGTCGCTTAAGCTACCAATTTTTACGCGTCGAACAATAGCGAAAGGCTTAGTCACACTGCCGTTCATCGAGTAAAACCTTACGTTTGGTTAGTTCCGATAGTTGCGAAAAGGTTTGACAGTCAATCGGGTTTCTTAGCAAGTTTATGCGTAAAAATTCATCAAGATCGGTGACATCAAGTTCACTAACATCGGTAATTCGATTGCCAGAAAGATCCAGTCCACTCAGCTTAGTAAGCTTGCTCAACGCAATTAACTTGGTTAGCTTATTATTTTTTAGAGAAAGAGACTCTAATTGCGTCAAGTCATTTAGCGAAGCAACAGATTCGATTTGATTATTATCTAAAAATAGCTTCTGTAACCCTTTAAGTTTTCCCAATGCAGCTATATCAACGAGGTTATTTTCCGATAGAGACAATACTTTCAATTGCACAAGTGATTGTAACCGGGTTACGTCACTTAGTTTATTTTTGTAGAGAATTAACGATTCAAGGTTGTGCCATTGATGTTCTGGTATTTCACTAATTTGAGCATTGGCAATATTTAATTCGACCAACGATCTTAACTGAGCAATCGCATCTAATTGAGCGATAGGATTTTTGGTTAAGATCAACTCTTTTAACCTATCTTTTCCAGTTAGCACTGATAGATCTGAAATATTATGTCCACTTAAATTGAGGTGGGTTAACTTGGTTAAATTTAACAACGGACTGATGTCGCTTATTTGTGCAACTGCGCTAGGTTCGCCCTGCCGCGTCGCCATAAAAGCCTCCATTGAGTGCTCGGCGACATCGATCTTCAGTGTTTCTAGTGCGGTAAGATTCGCTAGCGGCGAAAGTGATGTTACGTGGTTAAAGTTAAGGTTTAACGTTTGTAAGGAAGTCAAAGCGGACAGCGGCGTTAAATCGCTTATTTGATGCTTAGGTAAATTAAGTGTTTTCAAGCCAATTAACTGCTCGATACCAGCCAAACTTGAAATTCTACTGTCTAGATTTCGAGTTTTCTTTTGATACCAAGCATGAAATTTAGTACCACAGTCCAACTCGGAGATAGTTTTAAGCTCGATACCATTATTGTTTTCCATGTGGTAACGAACACAAGCTTTAAGCACTTCAGATTGGAAGCGTTCTTCCGCCACAGAGGACTCTGAACAACCCGAAAGAAATAACGAAAATATGACCGTTGTTAAGAAAATGTGTCCATTAAATGAGTTCAAAGTGACCGCTCCCATAAACGTATCTTCAGTTTGAAATAACTCTATTGTTGTTGATTTGAAATCAGCTAAGTGAGATCAAGAGAATAGCCAAGATTACCAAGTATAAGACTATTAGCACAGAGAAAATGCGCTATAACGAGCGGCGATAAAAAAAGCGCCAGTTAAGGCGCTTTTCTTTGACGATTAATTATTGGCGTCGCCGTCTTAATCCTAACAGCATCAATAGCGCGGCAAAACCTAAACTTCCGCCACCGCCACCAGAGCCGCCTTGATTACCACCGCCTGAGCGATTGATAATGTTAACCGAAATTTTATTGGTCTCGCCCAACACTGCATTACCGGAAACCACTTCTAATTCGACCGTGAAAGACTCGCGTTCATCGACGTTAAGAGTGTCAATCTCAATCCCCCGATCGTCACCTTCACCAATGCCCCACGATAATGTCCCAGTATTAGCAACATAGTTAACACCCGCAATCGCAGTACCATTTACCGTTCTAAAGCGCACCGATGCTGGTTCATCCAGCTCTCCCGTGCGCTGAATGGCAATCAGCACAGTGCTCGATTCATCAACATTAACTTCTGGCTGCCAGAAATTAAAACTGCTTTTTGAATCGTTCTGTAAATCGATATCAATTTTATTAACACTACCGAGTTCAGCATTACCATCAGCGCTGGTTAACTCTAGTGAAAACGACTTATTCTCATCGGTCTCAAGCGCTTGAATTTGAATAATCTTGTCACTTGAATCATTTACCGCCCAGGTAACGGTACCGCTAGCGGCAACATATTCAGTTCCGGCTACCGCCGAACCATCAACGGTTTGATAACTGACCGAAGCTTCGCGATCGAATAACCCAGTGCGTTGTAAACGAACGTTAATGGTTTGACCTTCAGTCAGTATTGCGCTGCTTTCGGTAAACTCGACCGTGCTGCGCGACTCGTAATTGTCTGGATCTGCACTACCTTTGGCTAACTCAGCAACATAGGCTATCGATAGTCGTAAGAAGTTAGTGGCATGTGTCGCATTGAAATGATCATCACCGGTTGTATGGATGTCTGAGTTGTAATCACTCGAGTAGGATTCGAACGGCATTGAAGCTGCATAACCATTAACATGCCACGAAGCATGATCGGAGCAAGCATAGCCACAGGTGTCGGTTGCATAATCAATTTCAGGGTAATAATGATCCAGCAAATCGTACATAAACTGATTTTGCTCAGCATTGGTGTAATCGGTCATAAAGACAATATCTTTTGCCGATGGCGCTTTATAGCCCGTCATATCAAACTGAGCCGCACCGACAACATCGATGTTGTTATTGACATGAAATTGAGCGATATCACTGGAACCGCGTAAGCCAACTTCTTCCGCGGCATAGCCCATAACCTTCACCGTCCGCGCCGGCTTATAGCCACTCACCACCATTGCCCGCAAAGTTTCCGTGATCACCGCAATTCCAGAAGCATTATCATCAAACCCTGGTGCTCGCGCCGCTTCACGATTCGAACTTGAACTATTAATTGAATCTAGATGCCCGCCAATGACCACCACTTCATCGGCCAAGGTTTCACCGGTAATCGTCGCCACAACCGAGGGTTGGTCCCAATTGTCATGGTAGAAAAACTCCACGCTAATATCATCACGTGTGCTGGTAATGGTTTGCCAATGATCTTTTAACCATTGTGCCGATTCTACACCCGAACTTGCAGTGTAATAACGGTTATTATAAGCGCCCATACTGGTTACGACCGACGCTAAATTAGTCGGATCAATTTGTCCGAGTAGCTCGGCCACCGTCGCGTCATTATCAATCGTATACTCGACCAGTAGATTAGCTTTCTGTGCATGTTTAACTTGCGCGACTGCACGCAAATGTTTTTCCGCACTCGCGCTAGAGGGATGCCAAATGTATCCACCACAGCGGCGATGTTGGTCATGCATAAGTTGACTTAACCGGTCAAGCTTATCGGCAGGTAGCGATACCATTACCACGTCTTGCGGATTTTTACTGGATGCACTGAGCGTTTTAATGCCTAGAGCTTGACGCTCAGCGGCAGAGAAATTTAACAATGCATCGTTACCAATGGTAATAATTTCAGTCGGTACTTGGTTACTTTTTTTCGGAGTAGTTTTTATTGCGTTATTCTTTAACTGATTGCTTTGCGCTGATACTTCACTACTGGCAACTGAGTACAGTGTCAGCGAAGTAATCAACGACAATGCGAGCGCCGTTGGCTTCAATTTCATGGAATCGTTTCGCTTTTTGTTAATGAGTGTGCCTCGAGTCTAGGGAACCACTCAAGCAGCAACAAGTGACATATTCACAAAGTTAACAGGCAATATCGCCATCTTACTTTCCGTAATTAAATATCGAATATTTGAGATAACAAAATAACTGTGCGTTGGTTCACAAATTGCCGCTGGGAAGTACAATTTCAGTCACCACTTCAGTGGTAACCGAGTTGGCAATAAAACATTGCTCGTGCGCTTGATGATGCATTTTTTCAAGTTGCGAAAATGAGGGTTGGGTTGCGGCCGCAAAAGTGACTTGTGGTCGTAATGTCACTTGAGTCATCGCCATATTACCGCTGGCATTGTTGGCCATAATCCCCACCGCATGGTCCAGATACTGCTCAACACATAAGCGCCGCTTGGCCGCAATGGCGAGAAAAAATAACATATGGCAACTCGATAAAGCTGCAACAAAAGCTTCTTCCGGATCAACATTCGCGGTAACCGCAAACGGTATTGGCACAATATGCGGAGAGGCGGATGCAGCCACTTCGGCGCCGCCATCGAAACGCCAGCAATGACCGCGGCTGTATTGATTGTCGATGAAAACTTCATCTTCAGCGCGTTGCCAGAGGATCTGAGCTGAATATTCCGACATGATGACTCCTATTATTACCCAGCACTAAAGATGCTAATAATGAGTTGGCGGGTGGACGTTAGCTTTCAATGTTTTCAACAAAATGTTTAATATCGGCTAAATCATTGTTCAAAGCTTGAATCATCGACTTGCGGATCAAAGGTTTCATTAACATTGATAATATTTTTGCCAGCCATGTTTGCGGCTGTCCAGTAAACGAAAAAGTTAAGCGCGAGCCTTCTGGCGTCGAGTCGATGGTTAATCGAGAAATATAAATTGAGCCGTGACTTTGCGCGCATGTTTGATAATAATTCGGCTCCTGTGCTTCGGTTATCCACATCACTTCCGTCGCTTCTTTACCAAACATCACTCGCGTCTCGCTCCATTTTAAACCGACTATTCCCGTTGTAGGCTGCTCCAGCACAGTAATCGATTTAATCGCTGAAATCATTTCAGCTGCCTGCTCAATATTGCTGATAGCCGCCCACACTTGCTGCGGTTTTGCGTTAATATCAATTGCCGTTGATACTTCCATCGTTAATTCATCCCATATTGGTAATCGGTAATCGTTAGTATCGGTCTCTACTCTACGCCTAATTCAACTTTCTGACTATCAAACTCGAGCATTAAATCGCGTACCGTATCCGGCACAAATTTTTGTTTAATAGTAATCGCATAAAAATGTTCAAACACATTTGGTAAAATCATATAGCGCTGCAATATTCCTTGTTGAATTTCATCGCGCACGACAACTTCGGGAACCACGGCTAAGGCGCCACTATCACGCGCTAAAAGGCGCAGCATTGCCATATCATCCGCCTCACCATGAATGGTGGGAGTAAATTGCCAGCGCTTACAAAAACCATCAAAGGCAATTCGCAGCGGCGTATTCACGGCCGGCAAAACCCAGCGTAAAGTATCGTACCCTAGTGGAAAAGCCTGTTCCGGTTTTAATGCCGGAGGACCGACAACCGATAGTGGCTGCCGGGCGAGCAATTGACTTTGCCATAATGGTCCAGAATGAAAATCAACATTCACATTGGATAACACGAGATCCAGCTCATGCCGCGCTAAACCGTCGAGTAGGTTATCCATATCGCCAGCATGCAAACTAAAATGCACGCCTTGTTGAGTCAGTAACGGCGCCACAAAAGCTTCAATAAAATTCCGTGACATGGTCGCGAGACTACCAATTCTGACACGGCGATAGCGATGCTCAATCCCTTGCTTAAGTACCGATTCGAGTTCTTCACCGATGGAGAAAATTTCATTGGCATAAGCGAGCACCCGCACCCCTGAGTCCGTTAGTGTCAACTTGCGTCCTTCACGCTCAAACAGTTTAACTTCCATAATCGTTTCAAGCTGCTTTATTTGAGTTGATAAAGCCGACTGAGAGACATGAAGGTTGCGCGCGGTTTGGGTTAAGTTGCCTTGATTGGCCACTTTCCAGAAGTAGTAAAGATGATGATAATTCAGTTTACTCATGGCTCAGCTCCCACTGACAACGTTTGACTTAGACGCAAAATCAGATTTCAATAGTTCATTATTATAGAACGTTTTATTAAATTTTATCTATTTTACTTAATTTGCAATTACCCCGACAATAGCGCCCATCGAACCAAGGAGCTAGCATGTCGCCATTGACTATAAATTTAACCCTAATTGCTTTACAGCTAACTTTGCTGGTCCCCTTACTGCTGCCCGCTCAGCGCCGCTGGGCAATTGCGCAACGCGTCTTTATTTGGCACCTATTCGGCGCCGCCGCGATAGCGGCTGTTCCAACCGCCTTTGCGCTTGATGCAGTCACCGCGCCACTGAATATGCTCATTTGGATGTTAGTGTTGCTTATCGGCTGGGTCGTGTTGCGCTTCGCGCGTCGTAATTTAGCCGGAGATCCGGACCGTCAGCGCTTTCTTGCTGCGTATCTGTTCACGCTTACCGCAACCACCATTACCATCACCAGCCATCACATCTTAGTGTTCGCCTTAGGCTGGATAATGATCAGCGTAGGGTTACACCGCTTACTGTTGTTTTACCCGCACCGCGCTCGGGCAAAGTTAGCGGCACATAAAAAATTCCTGTTTTCCCGGGTCGCGGAAATCACCTTAATCGCGGCACTTGGGTTACTCTTTTGGCAGCATCAAAGCTTCGATATCAGTGTTATCTTGGCGCATTACCACGCTGATACAACACTGCAGCCACGCGAGCAATTGGCGGCCATTTTATTAGCGGTGACCGCCCTTACCTGTTGTGCACAACTTCCGCTGCACGGCTGGCTGATTCAAATTGTTGAGGCGCCCACACCGGTGTCGGCACTGCTGCATGCCGGGATCATCAATCTCGGCGGCTTTCTTTTGCTAAGCTTTTCTCCACTACTTGCTCTTGCTCTGTCTGCGCAGTGGCTATTGCTTATCGTTGCTGGGATCAGTTGCGTGCTAGCAGCACTTATTATGATGACTCGAATTAGTGTAAAAGTTCGTTTAGCTTGGTCAACCGTAGCGCAAATGGGACTGATGTTGATTGAAATTGCGCTCGGCCTATATGAGTTAGCCACCTTACATTTAATTGCGCATAGCTGCTACAAAGCCAACGCATTTTTGAACTCCGGCAATGCCGTACAAGAGCACTCGCGGCAAGCGCTCACCGCAATCAAACGACCGCAACTGAGCCATTGGCTGCTAGCGGCCGCTCTCGTCGGCGCTGGCGGTTATAGTGCTACTTTAATTTTCACCGTGCCCAGCGTGCTCAGTCCCTGGCTACTGCTCGCTTTTGCATTAACCACCTTAGCGGCACAGAACTTGGCGCAAAAATCATTGGCCGCGAGTGTTCGATTGTTGGGACAAATAAGCGTTGCTTTAGCCCTCTACTGGTTAGCAAAAGTAATCCTACAAGCCTTGCAACCAACGACTACTGCAAGTGCGCCGGTCGGCGCGGATAGCGTCGTGATGTTACTGTTTAGTTTCCTGATGGGCGCCGTGCTGCTGATTCAATACTGGCCCCATCAAGCACTCATTAAACGCTTATGGATTGCTTTAAATGCCGGACTTTACTTAGATGAATGGTCTACTCGGCTCACACTTGCCTGCTGGCCGACCGACATTCCCCACAGCATCAATAAGCAGCTTAACGGTCAACGTCCAAAAACCTCAGGCCAATTGGAGATCCGCTATGAATAGCGCAGCAGCCATCACCACTGCCATGACGCAAGAATACCCAGCCAGTGTTACCCAGGTCGCCCAGCGCATTGCGCCACAATGGCCACTCGACCAAGCCATTGCCGTCAATCCTTGGTGGCATTGGCGCGCTCAGCCAATGAGCGAGGTAGCCGCAACACTGGCGGTGCTTAGCGACGCGCATATGTTGATGCCGACACAATATTATCGAAAGTTATGGCCGCAAACGATCACTCCCGAGCATTTACAAGCCGCCGTCCAAAGCACCAACTATCAGGGTAATCAAGATGACTTAGTGGCTTATTTAGAACAAGGCGCATTAAAGATTGAGCATTGGCATAATTTCAGTGAGCTCCTCGATGCCGAGCCTCAGCGCCGCGCTAAAATGAAGTGGCGCGATGAAATCGTGCAACAAATTAGTCAATTCTGCGGTTTGTATTTTCGCTACCCGGAACAAATACAAACTCCGGAACATGACCACAGCGATTTATATCGCACATGGATTGACGTCGCGCGCCGCGATAAAGGCATAGAAGTATTAATGGGTGAACAAGGCTTGCACGACTTGCTAGTAGACCTGCCCGACTGCCCAAAAGCTTTATGCCAACGAGTGATTGCCGAGCTCGGCGACCTACCCAACTTCGAACACTACTTATTAGCGCTGCTGCAAGAAGTATTTGGCTGGGCCTCGTTTATGGCGTACAGCGCCTGGCAGAATGTTAGCAACAGCAAAACCAATACCTTGGTCGAGCAGCTGATCAGTATCCGATTAGCTTGGGATTTTGTGCTTTGGCAACACTCAAAGAAGGATCCCGAATACGCGGCTTTGCGCGATGTGTTTCGCCAACAATTTAGCGCCGTTGATGACGCAATCAGCGCAGCTAAAACGCTCTATGAACCACTCTGGGTATGGCAACGGGCATTGGAAATTAGTTATCAAGCAACGCTCACGCAACAACTCACCCATGCACTGTCAGCGCCAACACCGAAAACGCCCCACTTACAAGCGGTGTTTTGCATTGATGTTCGCTCTGAGCCGATGCGGCGGGCATTGGAAGCGCAAGATCCGACAATTGAAACCTTAGGCTTTGCCGGCTTTTTTGGTCTACCCATTGCCTACAGTGCTAATGCCGATCAATACCGCCGCGCACAGTTACCGGGTCTATTATCGGCCAGCATCGAAGTCAGTGACGACTCCGAGCTGGCGCAACATAAAGCCCGTTTGAGTAACGAGGACACCCACGACAACGCGTTTAAACATTCTGCAGCGAGCTTTGGACTGGTGGAAATGTTCGGTCTTTTCAAAGCCACAAAATTACTTAAGCGCAGCTTGTTTCCAAGCAAAAATCAACACCCCGTGAATCAAACGGTGGGCAAGGGACCGTTTCGCCTCAGCCAAAATGGTCGCGCCGTTGCCCTCAGTGAGCAAGCCGCAATTGCCGCGCAAGTGCTCAAGCATATGGGCTTGACCAATCAATTTGCCGATACGGTTTTGCTACTCGGACATGGCAGCGATACCACCAATAATCCACAAGCGGCAGCCTTAGATTGCGGCGCTTGTGGCGGCCAAACCGGTGAAATTAATGTGAAGGTGCTGGCGCAAATGTTAAATGACGTGACGATACGCGCGGAACTCCAACAGCACGCTATTAGCATCCCGGCACGCACCCGCTTTATTGCTGGCTTGCATAACACCACTACCGATGAGATTACTTGTTACGAAGCACCCAGCAATCCCACCATTGACGCTTGGCTAAGCGCGGCCACAACCACGGCACAGCAAAACCGCGCTGCATCGCTCGGTCTTGAAGCGTCACCGGATCTTGAACAAGCCTATCAAAGTCGCACTAAAGACTGGGCAGAAATACGTCCAGAATGGGGACTGGCCAATAATGCGAGTTTTATCGTCGCGCCGCGTTCGCTGACGCGCCCACTCAATTTACAAGGGCGTGCTTTTTTACACGATTACCAATGGCAAAACGACGCTGAGTTTAAGACCCTCGAACTGATTATGACCGCGCCGATGATTGTGACTAACTGGATTAATCTACAATATTACGCATCGACGGTGGACAATCGCATTTATGGTTCAGGCAATAAACTGCTGCACAACGTGGTTGGCGAAAATATTGGTGTCTTCGAAGGCAATGGCGGCGATTTACGCATTGGACTATCGATGCAGTCACTCCACGATGGCCAACATTGGCGCCATACCCCGGTGCGACTGAGTGTTTACATTGCGGCCCCCAAAGCGGCCATTGAGTCGATTATTACTGAACATGCCGTAGTGGCAGAACTGCTCCACAATGATTGGTTAATGCTGTTTCAACTTGATCAAGCCAAAGGCACGTTGGCGCAATATCGAGGTCCGCAAAACTGGCAAACAGTGTCACTTTAGAAAAAATCGAAAACGCCAATCAGTCGCGCTAAGGTTTCGGCACGATAAAGCTCGCAATATGCTGCAAGTAATCGGTAGGAAAATCCAACTGCTGCGCGAGCTGTAACAGCTGATGCGCGTAATCTTGATTAGGTGATTGTTGCTGGGAACCTTGGAGCAAATAAACATCCGCCACTCGCTCAGGTTGGTTGAGTGAGTGCACGCTGACCGTTTCAGCCTGATAGTCTTGCACGCTGGGCGCGGCATAAAGCTGCGTAACCTCCTGTGCCGTGAGCGTCATGACAACCCCATAACAGCGCTGACCAACGCTGGCTATCAAATTGGCTCGCGCACCTAACTGCAGTTCATAATCCTGTACATAGGCGTTTTGCACTGACTGTGGCTGCAATCCTTGCGCACGCAAATACTGCGGATCCATAAACAAGCCATAAAAAAATATTGTCCGTAAATTATTCATCAGCGATAACTTTGTAGCAACAGAACCAGTAATGCCAAGCCGAGCGGAAGCGACAATAAACTGAATACCCATACTCGCTTGGTTAACGGCGGCACCATACGCTGGGCAAATGCTTGATGCCAGCGCCATGGCAATACCATCAATAAAATTGAAGTGCTAACAATCAGCCAACCAAACCCAGCAACATACTTGCTCAGCAGCAATCCGGGTGCGCCGAGGATGAGAGCAACGCCCGCGACTAAACGGATACTTAGCTCAAGAAAATGCGCTTTTGCGGAACTGGCAAAAGCTTCTAAAAAGGCTGCCGTCGCCCGCGGAAAGATCAGGGAACTTATCCCCAACAGCAACAAGTAAATTCCAACGATTGCAATTACACTATGGGCAGCTATTACCATTAGCTATCATCCTTTAATTCTCGAGCATCAACGAGTAGCAAAGACTCACTCAATAACTGACTGTGACGGCTTTGCCCGGTGCAAGTTATTTTCCAACCAACGATCGCACAGCGCAATGACCAACACCGCCACCGAAGCAACGCAAATGGCGGGGAATAATCCATACTCCCAATCCCAACCGGTGCGGCCCGTAACAAAGAACGACCAAGCTAATCCTAACAGCGCTCCAGCCAAGATCACCACCCATGGCCGGTCCCAACGTAACCAACGAAGCAAACCATATGCAGGAAGCCCAAAAACTAAGGTCACGGCATATGCAACCGCGGTGACATAAATATTAGGCGCAAACATTTCCATCACCCCTTTATCAGCAATCAGATTGGCAAATAAATTAGGGTGCCGGATCCAAAAGGCAATGCCATACCCAACCGAGGCAAATAACGGGGCAATTAAATAAGCGATAAAAATGGAAATAAAGGTTTTTAGCATAACGCGCAAAGTGGCCAGTATCTGCGGTTACCTTACCACAGTGCCGATCACTTTGCCGTTTTGAAAACGCTTCTCGAAATTAATGAGAGTCTTCACTCGCCGAGTCCGCGGTTAATAATCGCCGGCTCGATTTGACTTCCCGGCTGGGTCCCCGATAGACGGAAACCATTTGCCAGGTTGCCATCATGGCAATCCAGCTGCTGCTGAATACAACCCGAGACCATCAATGCCATCACTTCTGGGTGCCAACCATTGAACCAATCACCGTGCAACGACAACCCACCCGCTTGATCGCTGGTCACCGTGTACATATCGGATGCCAAACGCCACCCTTGACTCGATTGAGTTTGCGGGTGTGCCACCTCTGGCTTAACACCAAAAGCATAGTGATAGCTCGGCCGCGCAATTGCTACTGGATGGGAGTCAGGACATTGCACACCAAGGCCATTACCCAAGTTGCTCGGATAAGCCATATGACTTTTATGGTCACTGGAATCTAAGTCAACACCGTTCCAGCAGCTCGGAAAAAAGATATCCATGCGCACCCGATCCGGCGCGACACAATCGGGTATCGTTGCACTGAACAGAGGATTTGCAGCGTCATCCGATCCCCACGACTGACAATGCCAGCGCACAATACTGGTATCTTGCTCAGTGCCCGGCATGGTGCTGGCTGTTCCAGCTATCATGCGTAGTCCAACCGGCACCGGCTGAACTTGTGATACATCATCAATTGCCGCGGAATAATAAAAAATTTCATGAGCTTCTTCATCATTGCCCACTACCGCAGGCACCACTTGCCAAGCAGGCTCACCATTCTCATCCAACAACCGCTCACCGCTTAGTGGATCGAACTTAGGAGCCAACAACGCCGGAACCCAGTAGGCCGAACGATTTAAATGATTTCCCTGGCAACTCGAATCGCCGGATGAATTTAGTGACTGTGCTGTCGTAGTGTGGTCAAGATTCATATTGCCGTAAAAACGATGCAGATGGGCGGCATTTTCTTGTCCAGGATAAACAATGGGGTCGTTATAACTGCTATGAGAAAAATCGCAGTTAATGCGGATAATTCCGCGCCAACTGTTATTCGCTACGGCATCAGGTAATACATTGGTAGCCACTAAATCATCATGGCCTGAGGCGAACACACTGTCCACTTGCCAAGTCAGTGACGCCGCGACGCCTTCGTTACCAGCAGCGCTAAAGGCTTTCACATCAAACTGATGCGAACCTTGCGCCAGTTCCGCAAGATAAACCGGAGAAACACAGTCGCTGTAGCCACCTTGATCCAATTGACACTGATAGCGCTCTGCATCAGCTGCGACAAAACTAATGGTGGCAAAAAAGTCATGGGTCACAGCACTCGGTCCATCGTTAAACGTCACGTCAAGTGCAGTAGTGCTAACACTTTCTTCCTCGTTTTCTGAATCACTCGAACTGCAAGCGGCAGTCAACGCCAGCAGGCTAACCACTATGAAAGGATTGGATATAAACCGGGGCATCATCTAATTCTCCTATTATTTTTTAAGTCGCAACAACATAAGAAAAATAATAAAAGGATTAATCGTTAAACGGGGTAAAGAAGCGTAAAGCTTTTGTAAAGATTCAGCTCGCTTTAGTAAAGGCTAGCGAGGGTTGAATCAATTTACTCTGGTTAAATGTGCTTTAGTTGAATGAACATTGGTTAATAGGTTTTGCTAAAAAAGGCTTTTGTAAAAGTGAACAACGCCGCTCGGCAAACACTAAAGTCACCTATTACGAGAAGGCAACTTGTAAAGTGTTTACCGAATAGCTGAGATGAACATGTCTCAAAGGGAAATTATTGTTTTGTTTATTGCTGAGAATGGAGACCAATCATATTGCCCTCACTGTCTTTGGCAAGTGAAATAAAACCATACTCACCGATCGACATTTTACTACGCTCAACGGTACCGCCAGCCGCCGCTACTCGCGCTTCCTCTACTGCGCAGTCGTCACACGCAAAATAAACCAATGTACTATTGCCTCCTGCCGGTACCCCTTGCATTTTGACTAATGCACCTGACGCGCCATATTGTTCCATATTGGAAGGAAACGCTAACATGGTTAGGCCGTCTTCGGTGGGATCGGTTAACGACTCAAGCTTCACTTGAAAAACAGCTTGATAAAACGCTTGTGCTCGCTGAACGTCATCGACATAAATTTCAAACCATCCGATTGGATTACTCGCCATTATCTCATCCTCTTATAGTGGTTAGTGCGCAATATTTTACGCCTCTAAGAGTGTAACGATTGAGCAAAATTTCAGCAATCACTTTATCTATTGCGAATGTTGAATTTCACCAACCGATTATTCATTTTATTGCGGCAATTTTTTGTTATCATGCGCGCGCCGCGCGCGATTCATTGGTGCGGTTGTATCGACAACTTAGAATAGGATTAGTTATGAAAAAAATGACTGCTTTGGCACTCGCTCTAACATCGTCTTTGGCCATGGCCGACTCACACTTCGCTATTAATTACGCAATGATCGACTACTCTGAAGTCGAAGGCCCTGATGTAAAACCAAGTGCACTGGTTGTATCTTACGGCAGCGAAGTTAACGAATACTTTGATTTTCAAGGTCGTTTAGGACTGGGCTTAGCCAGCGATGATATTAGTATCAACAACTTCAATGTTGACATTAGTGTGAAAAATTTTATCGGTGCTTATATCATTGCAAAAGTGCCGACTGACTCGGATTTGCAACCTTATGGTGTGCTCGGTTTTACTCGCGGAAAATTAGAAGCTGACATTCAAGGTGCTGGAAAAGTTTCTGAATCAGAATCTGACCTTTCTTATGGCTTTGGAGTCGATTATGCTATCGATACTTCTAGCGCTCTAAACTTCGAGTACACCGTTTACTTAGATAAAAATGGATTTGAAGTTAATAGCATTGCGCTTGGCTACAAAGGCTTTTTCTAAATCCCAATAAGTAAACAGATTCGCCATTGGAAGAGAGCGGTTTTCGTTCTCTTCGTTAAGCAATACGCAGTCGAATGACGCTGTCGAATAATGGCAATAAAACCGTCAACCATAATAGAACCCAATATCCCCATTGCCGGCGATTCTTAATCACCAAAGCAATCGCTAATCCTAGCGGTAAAACTGCAGTGAATGCATAAATGCCTGGATGATGTAAGCCTTCTGGGTTGAGCAATGCATTTAACCCATAAATTATCTCTAGCACTACGGTGATCACGGTTAAACCACGACGAGTTTCGCTCAACTCACTCAGTTTATCAATCCAATTGAATAATCTTTCCATTACTTAACTTCCGTTAAAGAGTTTCGCTTTATTGCTTCTACGATCAATTCATCTAAAGCCATTAATCGAGTGAAAAATCAAATTCATAATAATGCTGGCCTTCTTTAATGTCGATGGTCATAGTACCGCTAATTCCAGTCAGATCATCACTTCCCGATGCTGGCACAACCTCTAAAATGAGTCGGTTGTCACCTTGATGCATAATGCCAAAGTGTTGCAGCACGAAACTACCGTGTTTTCCGCATAGCTCACCACTGACTTGCTCAATTGCCACATACCCTGCAGAGCCGGGTGTGGCTGTCCGTGCGCTGAGCATTTCACCGACACTGCTCGCATTCAATTCACCTAAAAATGTTTTATTAATCGCCATCCGCGCTAAACTAACGCCTTGTTCTCCTTCACTTGAAATTGTTTGCGGCTGTAAATCCACTGTGAACGTACCATTAATTTTCATTATAAGTTCCTTAAAATGACTCTCTGGATTAAATAAATGACTTAAGCTATCTCTACAACCGGCTACTGGCACGATAGTATTTAAAGTGATTATCGTTAAACCGCAATGTCGTTAAGCAGTTCAAATCGCGATAAGGGCTCTGCGGTTAACTTAATAAGGTAACCGCTCGAGTTAAATTCGCTCGCGCTTTTGACTCAAATTCTTGCTGACAATAATCGGTTTTAAATAACGGGTCTCGCGCTAAAAATTCGAGCAAAATAGCCTTGCGCTTTCTGCGGTAAATAATCCCGGGTACCCAGCGATATTCAGAGCGAATTTGCTGCTCAAAATTATCATAAGTGTCAGGCTCCGCCCCTAAAATAGATAAGTCTAGATCAATTAATAATTGAGTGTCGGGATCATCGCTTTGTTGATCATGGACGGTGGCCATAATTAATTCAACCACTTTTTCTGTTGCTTGCGCTGACAATCCCGCATCGTGTAAAAATTCCTCAGCCCAATTAGCACTCGCACGCTCATTATCTTGCGCGAAAGGTCGATAAATTGCATCATGAAACCAAATGGCCAATTCAATCAGATGTGGCTCGTTGGCTTGCTCTTTGATCACATCAAAGTGCTGCAGCATGGCTGAAATATGCATCGCTGTATGATAGTACCGGTGGGGTTCTGAATAAGCCTGTGCTAATGCATCAAAGCAACTAATCGATGGCGGCAGTTGACATAAGGTCATTAACGTTTGCCAGCGTTTAAGTGACATTAACATCGCAGCTACACCTAGTTAAAAACGCGCAGAAAGAGAGCGACTACCCTAACAGATGTTGGTCCGGTGAAAAAGAAAAACCACGGCCAGGGCCGTGGTTAAAGTTTGCCATTGACTGGAAATCTACTGGCCTAAACACTGTACCTCAGCTTCAGAATACAAGCGCATAGCGGCGCGCAATGCATTTTTAGCGTCAATATAATTTTGCTTAGCGGTATCAAACTCGACTCGAGCATTTTCGAATACCGGTATGTAATCATTAAAAGCTGTTTGCGCAGGTGCAACCAATGGCTGCGTAGTATCACGATTAATCACCGCTTGATCATGTAAATTACTGAATCGCACATAACGACTGTACAAGGCATTGCGTTGACGCGTCGTTAAACCGGTAGCATTGTTATACTGATCTAAAAAGTCATCCCGTTTTGCTGCGTAGGTCGTCACTTGCTTAACATATTTTGCATAAGCGCGTTCAAGCTTTCGAGCGTTGCCTTTACGCACTGCATACTCTTTACGCACCACTCGGTACTCGAGCTTCTCAGTATCGTAAATCGCCTTATTAGTGTCGTGTTCACTCTGTGCATCATCCAGCAATTGCTGCGCAGTGGCTAAACAACTACCGGTGCCGCCGTTACCATTATTGGTTGCGCCATAAAAATTAGCAATTTGCGGTGCGGTAATGCCAAGGGTGTATACCGCATCGGCGCCGGAAGAAGCGTTCCCACGGTTAACTCCACAAGGTTGACCATTACAGGTTAAGTCAGGACTGGAAAACTTATAAATTTTGCCGTTAACGTAATCAACATTAAACGAACTTTGATACGCCATTATCGTGGTAAAGTCGCCCACTACGCCATGTCCTAACGCATACGGAAAAGTTCCACCACTACCATCTTGCAAGCGCGAGTGACGTAACCCCATGTTATGACCCAACTCATGCGCAGTCACATAATCGCCGCAAGTGGTTGCCGACACATGAGACATCATATAATTTTCCCATGACGTCATATTGCCGTTGCTGTTGTATCCGCCAATCCAAGCAATGCCACAACTATTATGCGAGCTGTCATAAGGACGCATAAACACGACCATGTCGGCACCATAGGTTTCGCGCATCGAGCTAATCGACTGAAACGGTGCTTCACCGTTGGTCATTTTATTGAGTGCAACTTCCGAATCACCGGTAGTGCTATAAGAAACTAATTGGGAGTGAACTAAATTGAGTTCCAGATCAATGTTACTGTCCAAATAAATTTGATTGGTCACATTAATCAAATGTTGAATACGCGTGTTTGCGTCACCAGAATATTGAGCGGCTAAATCGGAATTATATAAAACCAATACATCAATGGTATTAGTGGCCGCTTTCAACGCCCAAGAAAAGTGAATCAAACTCAACGCGACAATTACGCGCAACCAGGATTGCTTCATTCGATACCTCGCCTTTACGTTCAACCATCCTGGTTAACACCGTATTCGGTGCGCGCCTCCATTAAAGCGCAGAGTGTTATCGTTTATTGTTACCGTTATTTATTATTCTGACTGAGCCGCTCGATGAGGAATTCGCTCATCGTTATAACCCGGTGCCGATAATTCTTCTTCCGATGGGTTTTGATAAACCCAGCCTATGCCATTAACTGTTTCGATACTAAAGCTGCCTTGTGGTGACGTCACCATGGCGAACGTACTTTGTTCTCCGTGAGTAATAATAAAAGGATAGCGATCGCCATAGCCTTCTAAATACCCTGTGACCACAACATTGCCGCGTCGGTCGATGGTGTTGTTCGCCACCTGCCCTTGCAGTTTTTGATCCGCCGTTACCGGCAGTTCAAGTCGCTCTCCCGCTTCCGCGAGTAAAATGGCTTCAGCATCTAGCGCTATCGCATCGAACTGCAAGACTTTCGGATGAGGGAAAGTTTTATAATCGAGTAAGTCATTATCGTTTAGGCGCCATGCGCTACCGGTTACACTCGCGAACTCATCACTTACGGTTAGACTTAATTCGCTAGCGCTTGCGGCTGTCGAGTTAACCTCGGCGGTCATCTCGGTAGGTGCTGGATTACGCCCCAATGGCGATGTTTTGACCGCGGTTGGAGCTGAGGCGCTCTCTAATGACGTGACGCGCGATTCACTTTGCATAACGCTAGACTGGTCAGCCAGCGATTGATTCGCTCGCCACCATCCCCAAGCAGTTAGCAACGCTAGCACCGCCAGCGCAGTCAAAATCCTCATACGATCCTACTCATAAGACACTCTCAAAACCCACTTAGAAGCCCAACTGAGAAGCCATGCCCCAATGCAATATCAGCTCAATGAGATAATAATCGACCAAAACTGAAATTTATTTAAGAGTAAGATGTTATGACAATCAGGTTCTTATAGCGAAGTTTGACCATCATCGATCGCTTCGCGGTTGGCAAACGCTGGGGCATGGTTGATACCTTGCCCCGCGCCGGTATCGAAGCGCGCATAGCACGCGCTGGCGAGCCCTTAAGGCTGCGCCAATAGAGGCGTTAAGGCAACAATTTGACTGGTGCCGGACTCGCTGTCGTTCAAGGTTAAATAAACATCGCCATTCGGCGCGGTCACCACATCACGAATGCGTCCAAGTCCCTTTAGCAACACTTCTTCCTCTAAGACCTGTCCGTCTTTAAGTCGTAGCCGGTGCAGCTGCTGCTTTGCCAAGCTCCCCACCAATAAATCGCCGCGCCACTTGGTAAAAGTGTCGCCAAGATAAAAATTGATTCCGGCAACCGCAATCGAAGGTGTCCAATGATGAACCGGCGAGCGCATTCCCGGCAACTCAGTGTGTTCGGTGATTGGCGTGCCATTGTAATTCATACCAAAGGTTACTTTCGGCCAACCATAATTGACGCCTTTCTCGATTAGGTTTAATTCGTCACCACCGCGCGGACCATGTTCGGTCGCCCACAGCTGTCCACTGACCGGATCAATCGCCAAACCTTGTGGGTTACGGTTTCCGTAGGTATAAGCGCTGTGTTGTGCCTGTGCTTGCTCAACGAATGGATTATCTTTCGGGATCCGACCATCGCGATGGATACGATGGATTTTGCCATTTTGGTTGGTCAGCATTTGGGCGAGCTCTTGTTGCCCTTCATCGCCGTTACTAAAAAATAAATAATCACCTTGAATTACTATTCGCGATCCAAAGTGCCACCCACGGTTGTTACGGTTTTCAGGTTTTGCTTCAAATAAAGTTTCTTGCTTGAGCCAGCTATCATTCTCAATCTTACCACGCACGATTTTAGTAAAGGCAATTTCATCACCTTGCTTATTACGTCCTGCTGCTTGACTGAAAGAAAGATAAACCCAACCGTTTTCAGCAAAATTCGGATCGGGATAAACATCTAATAATCCGCCTTGTCGTTGATGCCACACCGGCGGTGTATTCTTGATTAAAGTTTTCACACCGTCTTTCGATAAGCGCCATAATTCGCCTTGACGTAAGGTGTAAAGCAAATCACCATTCGGTAAAAAGTCCATCGCCCAAATAACGCCTTCAGCGTTAGTAATGTTACGGATCATTAAAGTGTGGTATTGCGAATTAATCGGTTTATTCAATTGCGTTGCCGGGCGGGTTGCGCTGGCGGCCTTAAACCGTGCTTCGCGAATGTATACCACCAGCGATCGGACTTGCTCATCATTCAGCGTTTCAGTAAATGCTGGCATACTCGTGCCTTTAATACCCAATTTAATCGCATTCGCTAGCGCTTCATCACTGCCGTCAGTGAGCCACTTATCATCCAATAAAGAAGGTGCCATCGCACCCGCCAAGTTTTCACCATGACAAGACGCACATTGGTTAGCAAAAATAGTTTCCACTTTTTCCGCGTGCACGGGCACTGTTACCGTGAGGCAAATGAGCCCCAAACGACTCAACAATTGATTGATTGTGTTCATAATCTAAAATGATCTCGCTCTTACCGATAAATATTCACGTATAATGGCGGTTTAGTTCGTTATACGTCAAGTTTGTAACCGCTGGATTCAAATTAAGAGTTTTTCTGCATGAGTAAAAATCCCTGTAATGATTTCATCCAATGTTGTCTGCCACCATTGTTTACAGCGACGCTCATCATTATCGGTGGTTATTATTCCACTGCGCTAGCGGCAAAACCAAAGAGTCTCAGCAAGGCCGCAGTCTCCGAGAACTCTGCGTCCAATCCATCAGATGTGCCCAGCGCGGTAAGCAACGATAAAGCAGCAGAGGATAAAAACCGTTTAGTTACCACCGCAAAACGCCATTCGCATCCTCTTGCAGCATTAATTGGCAATACATCGTTATTAGATGAAGCAACGCTTAGCGATAAAAACGCAACTCATATGAGTGAGAATTTAGCGCAAAGTGCGGGCTCTTGGTTAAGCCGAGGTAATGGGCAGGAGTCGCTATTAGCCATTCGCTCACCGGTATTAACGGGTGCAGGCTCCTGCGCAGAATTTTTATTTCTCGACAATGGCATCCCACTGCGCGCGAGTGGTTTTTGCAATGTTAATCAATTGTTTGATACTCACTTTGAAGTCGCTGCGCGCATTGAAGTGGTTAAAGGCGCAAACTCGGCACGTTATGGTAGCAATGCCCTATTCGGCGCAATTAACGTCATCGGTCCGCGTCAGCCGGCCCGTTCAGAACTCAATTTAACACTGTCCGAAGATGATTATTATCGCCTCGATTATTTAACCGGCAGCGACAGCTACCGCGACTGGCAAGCCGCCGTGAGTGTGAGCAGCGATGGCGGTTGGCAAGAAAGTTCCGGGTACAAGCAACAAAAGCTATCCTGGCAGCGCCAGAGCGCTTGGGGTGATTGGCAAAGCGAACAGCATGCCACGCTCGTTCATTTGAATCAGGAAACCGCCGGCTACTTACAACGCGGTGAAAATGCTTATCGCGACCGCGCCCTGTTAACTATCAATGATTTTGATAATGCTTATCGAAATAATTTAGCCGCTCGCTACTCAATCCAATTGACACAACAAAGCGACGCAGTCGAAACCACCATCACGCCTTACTGGCGTTGGAACCAAATGGATTTCTTAATGCACTTTTTGCCCGGCACTCCCGTGGAAAAAAACGGTCACTACAGCCTCGGTGTGATTGCAACGCAGCAGCGCTCAATCGTCGCCGATGTAAAGCTTAGTTATGGTTTTGAAAGCGAACTAACGAACGGTTTCCTACAGCAGTCACAAGCCACGGATACTGAATCAGACTCGGCTTTTTTACGCGAAGTACTGCCACGCGGCCAACATTATGATTATCAAGTGAAAGCAACCTCAGTGGCGCTATTTACTGAGCTCGACTGGGCGATCAACTCCGCGCAAGAT
>JABXHQ010000076.1 GCA_013373545.1 Gammaproteobacteria bacterium | reverse complement strand
CCATTATTGGTTCCGCGTACCACCGGTAAACCAAACTCCAGCGCGCGTGCACGAGCAATCTGTAAATGTTGATGCGGACCAAAGGAGCGGCCAAACCAAGCGTCATTGCTGATCGTTAAAATAAAGCTATCCTTTTGATTATTAATGTTTTTATTAAAGTCAAAGAAGAGCTCGCTAAAGGCAATTTCATAGCAAATCGCCGGAAAAATATTATGCTTATCAGACTCGAATGGGGCCTGCGCCGTTGCACCACGGGTCATGGCCGACATAGGTAAATTGAAGAATTCGATTACTCCACGCAACCAATCTTGCAGTGGTACAAACTCGCCAAATGGCACTAGATGTTGCTTATCGTAACGCTGATAGGGCACTCCTAAGGTAATCACGGAAGCATAAATTTGGCGCCGCTCAGGCTCATAGATCGGGATCCCAAGTATTAGGGTACTGCCCGACTGCTGAGCACTTCGATCCCACAGATCCAACCAGTTACTCACGCGGTGCTTTAACGCTGGTATCGCCGCTTCTGGCCAAATAATGTACTCACTTCCCCAATGTGGACGGGTCATTCTATCGTAGCGCTCTAAATGCTCGCGCAATAATTCTGGGCGCCATTTATCCTGTTGCGGAATATTCGGCTGAACCAGGGCAAAGGTATGCCGCGTTGGAGTGGTTTGTGCTAGCGGCCACAGTGCAACCAGACAAGCAATGATTAATGTGGGCACTAAGCTAATTGCGAGTGCTGGCCATTGCGCCCAATAACTCTGCTTGGCAACCCATGCTGACTGCAACAAACGCAGAATAACCGCCGACTGCATCGCTATTACCGCAAGCCAAAAAGACATCCCCAACACGCCAAACCAACTCAGCCAATCAGCCAATGGGCTATCAACTAAACCATAACCACTATAGAGCCATGGAAAGCCAGTTAAAAATATACCCTGCAAGTAATCACTAACAAACCATAAAACCGGCATTATTACTACGACCATTCGCTGACCAAAGCGTTTATGCCCAGCGCTTAGCAAGCGTCCGATGAGCGCCTTAAACAAGGCCAAAAATGCCACAAACAGTACCGTAAGAAAAATACTCAAGGGGAGCGGCGCATTGCCAAACTGATGAATACTCACATGGACCCAACTGGCGCCAACGGCAAACAAACCCAGCCCATAGCAATAACTGATCTTACCTAGCCCACGACCGTTTGCCGCCAGTAGTAACCAACAGTATCCAGTCAGCGATAGCCATAACAAAGGCCAAATCGAGAAAGGTGCCAGCCCTAGCGGATAGATAGCACCCAAAAGAAACGCCCATAAATATGGGCGTTTAAAAGAACAGAAAGACCACCATCGTTTCATGTTGGGAAGTTCTACTTAGGCTTCTCCCACCGGCTCTTCTTCCGGCGGTTCAATTACAGTCATGCGCACCAATCGTATGCGCCGCGTATCGGCCGACAACACGGTGAATTTGAAATTCTCCAGCTGCACCGTTTCATCTTTATTCGGCAAATGACCAAAGGCTTGAATGATCAATCCTCCGATAGTATCGAACTCCTCATCGCTGAGGGCAGCATTAAAGTATTCATTAAACTCGTCAATCGGTGTCCGCGCTTTAATGACAAAAGCACCATCGTCATGGGCTTTGATTGAATCTTCTTCATCGTCAAAATCGTGTTCGTCTTCGATTTCGCCAACAATTTGCTCAAGCACGTCTTCAATCGTAACTAAGCCAGCAACTCCACCGTATTCATCGACCACAATCGCCATATGATTTCGATTAACCCGAAAATCTTTTAACAACACATCTAAGCGCTTGCTTTCCGGCACGATAACCGCTGGTCGCAAAACATCTTTCAGGTTAAATCGCGTCCCGGACTCGCCTTTGGTTTGCTGCAATAACGCAGGCAATAAATCTTTGGCCAGTAAGATGCCTTCTAAGTCATCTCGGTCATCGCCGATCACCGGGAAGCGTGAATGCGCTGAATCGATTACAATGGATAATATTTGCTCAATATCCATATCTTGTTCAACCACCACCATCTGCGGGCGTGGAATCATAATGTCGCGAACTTGCATTTCAGACACTTGCAGAACGCCTTCAAGCATCGCTAAAACATCATGATTAATTAGGGAGTTTTGTTGAGCCGTTTTGAGCACATCAACGATGTCGGCTCGGTCTTTGGGTTCGGATTGTAAAATTTGCGCTATGCGCTCTAGCCAAGACCGCGAGGGCGGGTGCTCGTCCATTGTCGTGTTTAGTCTCTTATCGTTAGAACTTCGCCAGTTTAGCAAAGCTTTTGCTAAATGACTATGCTCAAACCTGCTGCGTGTCACTCAAGTAAGGGTTTGCGATTCCAAGCTGTTCCAGCGCGGTAATTTCCAGCTGTTCCATCACCTCGGCGTCGGCGTCCTCAATATGGTCAAAACCTAATAAATGCAAACACCCGTGGATGGTAAGGTGAGCCCAATGGGCCGCAACCGGCTTGCTCTGTTGCGCGGCTTCACTGACCACTACCGGCGCGCAGATAACCAAGTCACCGAGTAACGGCAAATCAATAAATTCCGGAACATCAGCAACAAAGGACAATACATTGGTCGGCTTATCTTTATCTCGATACTCAGCGTTCAGTGCTTGGCTTTCTGCACTGTCGACCACTTTGATCGCCAGCTCAACCTCACTGCGAGTATCCCCAGCCACTGTCAACGCCGCTTCGATCCAGCGCACAAAGTCTGCATGACTCGGTAACTCACTAGCTTCGATTGGCTCAGCCACTAACGACAAGTCGATCATCATGACGCGGCCTTACTCGAGCTTTTGGCTTGCTCAAATTTTTCGTAAGCTTGCACCACTTTCTGCACCACGGGATGCCGCACAACATCGGTTGATTGGAAAAAAGTAAAACTAATGTTGTCCACGCCTTTTAAAATTTCAATGGCTTGGCGCAAGCCAGACTGAGTTCCACGCGGTAGATCCACCTGGGTAATATCACCGGTAATGACTGCTTGTGAACCAAACCCGATGCGCGTTAGTAGCATCTTCATTTGCTCTACCGTGGTGTTTTGGCTTTCATCAAGAATGATAAAGGCCTCATTTAAGGTTCGCCCGCGCATATACGCCAATGGTGCCACTTCAATAACATTCTTTTCCATCAGCTTCGCCACCCGCTCAAAGCCAAGCATTTCATACAAGGCGTCATACAAAGGGCGCAAATAAGGATCCACTTTTTGATTTAAATCCCCCGGAAGAAAACCCAGCCGTTCACCGGCTTCTACCGCTGGCCGGGTTAAAATAATTCGCCGGATTTCCTGACGTTCAAGGGCATCGACCGCCGCCGCAACCGCAAGGTAGGTTTTACCGGTGCCTGCCGGTCCGATGCCAAAACTGATGTCATTACTCACAATCCGTTCTACATAGCGCTGCTGATTATGTCCTCGTGGCCGGATCAAACCTCGCTTGGTGGTGATCACTACATCATTTTGCTGCGCCTGAGCTTTATCGGCACTTAAGGCACTGGCTTTGGCCTGGACAATAACATGGACAACTTCGGCAGTGAGCGTTTTTTTATTCGCGGTTTCTTGATACAGCTCTTCAATCACCGCTTGTCCAGCAGCAATATTGCGCGCCTCACCAATCAATTGAAACTGATTGCCTCGGTTACTGATTTCAATCCCGAGACGACGCTCGATTAGACGAAAATTCTCATCGAGGTACCCGCATAAATTGGCCAGTCGTTCATTATCCGAAGGCTCAATGGTGAATTGTTGGCTTTGCGTAGCAGTCAAAAGTTTAACTCGCTGGTTATTGAATTAAATCGGCGCGTAAAGAATTAGGCAGCGCTTCGGTAATCACCACATCGGCAAAGTTACCGATAAGCTTGTGCGAACCATGAAAATTAACCACTCGATTACACTCAGTTCGCCCACTCAGTTGCATAATGTCTTTCTTGGATGGCCCTTCCACTAAAATCCGTTGCGTGGTCCCCACCAATTTACGGCTGATCGCTTGCGTTTGTTGATTAATTCGCTGCTGTAACAGCTGGAGACGTTGCTTTTTAGTCTCCATATCAGTGGCGTCCTCAAGATCGGAGGCCGGAGTACCCGGACGCGCGCTGTAAATAAAGCTGAAGCTGTAGTCAAATCCGACGGTTGCAATGAGGTCCATGGTGTCGGCAAAGTCTTCATCGGTTTCTCCAGGAAAACCAATAATAAAATCAGATGACAAACTAATACCCGGACGAATCGCTTTCAGTCGTTCGATTTTAGCCAGATATTCAGCTCGCGTGTGGCCACGTTTCATCGCACTTAACACCTGATCTGAACCGCTTTGCACCGGCAAATGTAAATGACTCACTAATTCAGGCACTTCGCCGTAAACGTCGATGAGTCGATCGGAAAACTCCACTGGATGAGAAGTAGTAAAGCGGATCCGATCAATCCCTTCCACGGCCGCCACATAAGTAATTAATTCGGCTAAATCCGCAATTCGTCCATCATGGGTGGCACCGCGATAGGCATTCACATTTTGTCCCAGAAGGTTTATCTCACGCACGCCTTGCTCGGCCAGCTCTACCACTTCGGCGATGACATCATCAAACGGTCGACTTACCTCTTCACCACGCGTGTAAGGTACAACACAGAAAGTACAATATTTGCTACAGCCTTCCATAATTGACACAAAAGCCGACACCCCGTCCGCCTTAGGCTCAGGTAACCGATCAAACTTTTCGATCTCAGGAAAGGTAATATCGACAACCGCGGCATTCTTGGTCTTTACCGACTCCATCATTTCTGGAATACGATGTAGGGTTTGCGGGCCAAAGACCATGTCCACATGCGGCGCACGTGAACGGATCGCCTCGCCCTCTTGGCTAGCAACACAGCCACCGACTCCAATCACCAAATCCGGGTTTTTCGCCTTATAATGCTTCCATTGACCCAGCTGTGAAAACACTTTCTCTTGTGCTTTCTCGCGGATAGAACAGGTGTTTAACAACAATACATCGGCTTCTTCCGGATTGTCGGTAATCTCTAATTCATGGGTATCTTGCAACAAGTCCGCCATCCGTGATGAGTCATACTCATTCATCTGACAGCCCCAAGTCTTAATGTACAGCTTTTTGGTCATAGTGCGCCTTGCCCGAACCCCCGGTGTTCGGATCGATCACAACACCGGGATATTACAAAAATTTAAGGGCGGGGATTATATCAAAGGTTAAATTACGAACACCAGAGCTATGGACGTTTGAGAGGAATTTGTGCCAATTTAAGCGTGAATTAGTCGTTGATCGAGCGAATTAGGGTCTGCTCAATCATATCGAGTTCTTCATCAAAAGAGTCAAAGTCGTCTAAATCCGGCACGTCGTTCATGGCTTGCTTGGTTTCCGTACTGGCTTGCACCGGGCTAGTCGCCGCCGGCGACGCCGGAGCTTCAGGTTCCAACTGGCTACGGACACTGACTGCCGCGCGGCGCATCATTTCTTTATTGATGTCCGCTAAGCCCGCCATTAACAAGGTCAACTGACGATTTTCGCGTTGATCATCGAGCGGTACGTCGTTTAGCTTCTTCAACAACTCTACGCACGGTTTTTCAATCCAACTAGCCATTTAACCCTCTTTTTCGTCAATTCAATGGCGGTTTACTAAGCATAGAGGCTTTCGCGCAATCTTTCCAATCGTTACACTAAACCTTATGAACTATCTGGGACATGCTTCTTTATCGCCACAAAGCCGCAATGCGCACCATAACGCTTTGTTATTTGGTAATTTAATTGGCGATCATGTGCGTGGGAGCGACTTGTCCCACTTACCACGTTATATAGCTCGTGGTGTGCGCCTGCATCGCGCCATTGACCGAGAATTTGATCATCACCCAGTCATTATTCACGCGCGCCGGGCGTTTCCACAAGGACTTAGGCGCTTTGCCGGTATTACCTTAGATGTTTACTTTGACCATTGGCTAGCCAAGCACTTCGACGATCACCATGCCAGTGGCCTCAGTCAAATACAGTGCAAAACCGCCGAAGTCATCCAGTATTATCAAAACTGGGTGCCGAGCAGCCAACGAAATTTTTTCCGTTACTTAATTCGCGAGCAGTTGTTTCTGGAGTATCGCTTTGAAGCGCGCGCCAAACAACAATTACAGAGTATTGCGCAACGCCTCAGTAAGGGCGATGGTTTATTACAAAGTATGCACTGGTTCGCGTCTATCCGACCTGCGGTTGAATCCGATTGGGGAAGCGTCTATAAAGATATGACTGACATTTGTGACGATCTCATTACGGCCTATGAATGATACCGCTTTTCCGCTACTGCACTTACAAACTGAGCACACAATCGCGAAATTGAAACATGTCGTGGAGCTTCCCAGTAAAAGCGCGCAGTTATATAGCTTAACGGTAACTGCAGCTGAGATAACCTTAATTGCGCCGAGTCAATTTGTTAATCAACATCGAGCGCTAGTCATAAATCGAGAAGATAATTGGCACGTGATAAAGTTTGACACCACTTTTAATTTTTCTGCGGTGGGTGTACTGGCGCGCGTTGCTCAAGTGCTCGCCGAACATGAAGTCAGCATTTTGGCATTATCAACGTTTGCCACCGACTACATTCTAGTTAAACAGCAACAGATTGGCCGGGCACTGATCCAATTGCGCCAACTCGGACACAATGTTACTTCCGTGCATCAACTCGCTTAATTACTTTTTTTCTTGATATAAACTCCGTAAAAAACATCCTCCCAATGCTGTCCCTTATCGGTCGTACGCTGCCAATGCTGATGTACCGTGCCATCTTTTTGCGGAGTCCATTTAATGCGTTGCTGAATTTTATTCCCCGACTTATCGATAGTGGTGCCTTCTAAAATCATCGCCTGGCCATTGTATCCGCCATCCAGTTGCAACAATGTTCCACTATTATCCACCCAAGTCTGATGCCATACTTGGCGCGTCGCGTCATAAATATTTAAACTCTCTCCTTGATATTTTTGCGCCGAAACATAGTGCTCAGTAATCACGCAACCACCATGCGTTTTCACAATTTTATTCTCGCCGACTAAGCGACCATCACGACTGTAAACATCCCAGTGACCCAGCCAAAAATCAAATTGTGAATGTGCTTTATCTTGGCACGCCCATACGAAGTTAGCGCTCAATAAAATTAGGCTTAAAATTATTTTTTTCATACCATCCTCCTTTTTCTAGTGTGTAATCGACTCAGCCTTCGGGCAAGTTTAATTTTATTTAAATAAATTAAAAAGACGTTCCTAAACTAATATAGGTTTCAGTTTGCCCGATGACAGGGTCATCACCAATGACATAGCCAAATCGCACATCAACCGGCAACGAATAAAATAATCTAAGCTGAGCCAATAACTCCACTCCGTAACTAGAATACTGCTGTTCGCTGAGATCTTGCAGAGGAAAACGACCAATTACCGTCGCTGAATGCCCATACATACGTGCACGCTCATAAAATACATTGCCCGAAATTTTTTCCAGGCCGATCGGTGGAGCCATCCAAGTACGCTCAACATGAGCAATTGGAAAACGCCATTCCGTTGTCAGTAGACGAAAATGACGTGCGCTCAATTGATCACTGAAGTCTGGATAACCACGCAGTGCAAATCGATGCTCGACAAGTTCATCTCCGCGCATAAAATACGGCTCACTAAAATCACCACCAAGACGAAAATTTCGCCCCCCTTGCTCAGCGCTTCCTAGAACTGCGCGAATAGCTAAGGAGTGCTCACGTTGCAACTGAATAAACTCACGCCAATCAAGCAGTGCTCGCGAACCAGAAAAGTTACTGTCCATTAAATCACTGGTTGCAATTGCAAACTTCACTTGGCGTCCATCATTGGGTGAAATTGCGCGCAAGAAGTATTCACTCGAATCGTAATGTAGCGCGATACCGACCAGCGGATCGTTAAATTCTCGAATAAACCGCAAGTCATCTTGATACCACAAATATTCACGCGTGGTATCAAATGCCAGAGCTAATTCAAAGTTCCAGCGCTCTCGTAAGCGCGAAATTGGATAGTACAAGCTCATTTTAATCTGCGAATTTTGCTCAACAAAATCGCTGGTTGCCGGATCATCATCATCACTAATATCGTGGTAATGATTCGCTTGTAAAGCAAAGTAACGATCATACTGATAGTTCAATAAAAGATTAGGCAGCTGTCGCTCTAATTCAATACTTCCGGAAAATGTATAAATATGATTTTCAAGCGCATCCATCGAACTGGTTTGCAGACCCACTTCAACCGTATTGTCATTGCCAATAGCAAATGGCGCCCAAAAGGTAGGACTCAAACTTTGGCTCGCTCGGTAAGGATAAATCGAAAATTCGACTGCTCCACTTTTTGTGCGAGAGTTGTTAGCGGAGGGAGTATTGCTGTCTAATTCTGCAGCGTCCACTGCGACCGAAAATAACACCGGACGAAATTGATGCTGCGTAATCGCGGCGTCAGCACTAGGGTTACTAGGCGTTTGTGTCACGGTAACTAAATCAAACCCTTCTGCTGAATATTGTAACGCCACATGGTCGTTCGGCGATATTGGAGTCGGCTCAAATAAACTGCCGCCGTCACGACTAAGCCGCCAACTTTCGGCACGCTCAAGATTAAGTTGATAAAGAGCAAAACGTTCAGCATATTGATCGGAACTATAGATAATATTATTGTCGTCGATAAATTTCCCATGCATGCTGTGAAATTGTGTCGGCAATAATTGCTGCCAGCTAAGTGTTGTTAAATCAAACAAGTGTAAAGCGGCGCGACTAGAGCCTAGCGGTTGAATTGTCGCCAGTAACGACTGACCATCCGGTGATAACTCGATATCGGCAATCACTTCACCATTACCTTGGTACAATACACGCAAGGTTTTTCCCGCTTTGTTTAATCGTTCAAGCGAAAACTTGCCGTCCTTCGCCTTAAGCGCTAAAAAAGTTTCACCGCCGTGCTCCCATACTGCGTCGTGCACGCGAGCGCCATCAGTTATCGGCGTTAATGTTTTACTGTTCGGATCAAAATGATAGACATCAAAAAATAAATTATATTCTTGATGAACTTCGAGTTGCGTCAGCAAAATTCCTTGTGTTGGATGCCAATCCAGTTTAGCTAACGAGTTTAGCGCCATGACTTTAGTTACTTGACCTTGGCTAAATTGATATAAACCCGGTTGCTCATATCCATCATATCCACTAAACCAAACACTGCCATCGCGGGCGCGCACTAAACTTTGCTTAAAAAAACCATTGTACGTAGCGCTAGGTAACAGCGCAGGCTCTTGCTCAAGCTGAAACTCTTTGCGCAAGTAAGCTTCAAACTCGGCCCACAGCTGATTCATATTTTTGTTAAGCACAGAACTAGCATTACTGTTAAGCAAAAACGGAAACCAATTGCGACTGTAATTCTCAATTAGCTGAAGAATTTTTTCTTCACCGTAAACATCAGCAACAAACTGATGAAAATAATAGCCATATAAATATCGAGCATCCAATGGCCAACTGGGGCTGGCCATATTCACTTCAGCGACTGATTTAAAACCACTGCGTAACTCTTCGCGCATTTTCACTTTAAATAATGTACTTTGCCCTCGCCCTTGACGTAATACGTTGTCGGTTTCATAGTAAGTCGCTAACCCTTCTTGCAACCAGGTCGGCTGAAACACATTCGGGTATAGTACCCACAATCGGCCAAACACATTGCGCAAAGCTGCCGGTACATTATCCGCTTTATCTAAATGTAAAACATGCGTGTATTCATGGGTGATAAGGCTTTTAAGCCAATCTTGCATATCCATTTCACCCGCGGCTGGCGGCTGAACAAAAAGTACAGAACGGTTATACGGAAAAGGCGAGGCATAGCCATTGGCTTGATCGATATGATCAGTGAGCACCAGATGTGTTTTAGCTTTAGGTTGCCAATTCAATTGTTCAACCAAGTCAGCATGAATGGCCTCTGCAGCAATCAGTGTCTGCTGTGCTAGCGCGTCTTGGGCAGAGACAAAATGTAAATAAAAATGCGGCGATTCAAGTGTTTTCCAGTCAAGCGTTGGCTCATAGCCCGCGTGCGCTAGACGCAGAAAAAAAAGACTAATTAAAAAGCTAACCAGTTTGACTTTTTGCATGACATCTTCAGTTATTTAAAAAAATCATTGTATGTTAGTTTTTGCTGCGCCGAAAACGAAAAAAGGCGACCTAAGTCGCCTTTTCTACTAAACAATCTGCTTATTCAGCATCTTGTGCGGGTGCAGACTCTTGATTCGCAGGTGGATCAATAAGCTCTTTCATGCTTAAACGAACGCGACCTTGGCGATCAATTTCCAATACCTTAACTTTCACGGTATCACCAACGCTTAAATGATCGGTTACTTTATTCACACGCTCGTGAGCAATTTGTGAAATATGAACCAAACCATCTTTACCTGGCTTTAACGTCACAAAGGCGCCGAAGTCAGCAATTCGAGCGACTTTACCTTCGTAGATGGCGCCGGGCTCAATATCTTCAACGATGTCACGGATACGTTGTTCAGCAGCATCGCCGGCAGACTTATCAACGGCCGCAATTTTAACAGTACCGTCATCGTTAATTTCGATAGTCGCACCGGTTTCTTCAGTAATCGCGCGTATGGTTGAACCACCTTTACCGATAACTTCAGAAATTTTCTCTGGGTCAATTTTAACTGTGGTGATACGCGGTGCGTAAGATGAAATTTCCGCACGATGCGTGTTGATGGCTTCATTCATCGTTTTTAGAATATGTAAGCGACCCGCTTTTGCTTGATGCAATGCCACTTCCATAATCTCTTTGGTAATACCTTCAATTTTAATGTCCATCTGCAATGCAGTAATGCCGTTATCACTACCCGCAACTTTGAAGTCCATATCACCTAAGTGATCTTCGTCGCCAAGGATGTCGGATAACACAACATACTTTTCGCCTTCTTTAACCAAGCCCATTGCAATACCAGCAACTGGCGCTTTCAAAGGCACACCGGCGTCCATTAACGCCAAACTAGTGCCACAAACCGACGCCATTGATGATGAACCATTTGATTCAGTGATTTCAGAAACCACGCGCAAGGTGTATGGGAACTCAGTTTGCGCAGGAATAACCGCTTGGAGACCGCGCTTGGCCAATTTTCCATGACCGATTTCACGACGTTTTGGGCTGCCCACCATTCCGGTTTCGCCAACACAGTAAGGAGGGAAGTTGTAATGCAACATAAAGGTGTCTTTTGACTCGCCCATTAGGCTGTCAATAATCTGAGCGTCACGCTCAGTACCTAAAGTTGCCGTCACCAATGCCTGAGTTTCACCGCGGGTGAATAAAGCTGAGCCATGAACACGTGGTAGCACACCGGTTTTAACATATAACGCACGGATCATATCGTTATCACGACCATCGATACGCGGCGCACCGTTAACAATACGGCTACGAACCACTGACTTCTCTAAGCTATGGAAAAGATCGCGTACTTCATCTTCGGCAACATCGCCACCGTCAACAACCAATTCCGCCACGACTTTGTCAGCAATCGCGTTAAGTTGATCTTTACGCGCCATTTTGTCGGCAATTTGATAAGCCTCAGTAACATCCGCTTGGGCTAATTCAGCAATCTTAGTTTTTAGCTCGGTGTTCTCAGCTTCTGGCTTCCAGTCCCAAGCAGGTGTATTCACTTCGGCCGCAAACTCAGCAATCGCTTTAATCGCTACTTGCATTTCATTGTGACCAAACATCACCGCACCCAACATCACCGACTCAGATAACTCTTTCGCTTCTGACTCAACCATTAATACCGCGTCTTCGGTACCGGCAACAACTAAGTCAAGCTCACTGCTGGCGATATCAGTCATGGATGGGTTTAATAAATATTCACCATCTTTATAACCCACGCGCGCCGCGCCAATTGGGCCATTAAAAGGAATACCTGAAGTGACTAGTGCCGCAGAAGTACCGAGCATAGTAACAATATCGGGCTCAACTTCTGGGTTGATTGAAACAACGGTTGCCACAACTTGTACATCGTTTTTAAAACCATCAGCAAATAGTGGACGAATCGGGCGATCGATCAAGCGCGCAATTAAAGTTTCACGCTCCGAAGGACGACCTTCTCGTTTAAAAAAGCCACCAGGAATTTTACCTGCTGCATAGGTTTTTTCTTGATAATTTACGGTGAGTGGGAAGAAGTCTTGGCCTTCGCGTGCTTCTTTTTTACCCACTACGGATACCAACACAGTGGTACCTTCAACATCGACCATAACGGCACTGGTTGCTTGACGCGCAACTTCACCGGTTTCTAACGTGACCGTACGGCCACCAAATGAAAAACTACGTTTAATAGGATTCACTCTTTTTCCTTATTTCTTTTAATTAACAATAGCTTAAGAGTGGAGATGCGAGATTTTAGACAAACCAGAAAGTGATTAGACTCTGATCGCCAAAGGCTAATCACTTTCTGGCTAAAACCGAATCGCATAGCCTCTCAAAAGCAACCGACATATTTAAGCGAATAGATAATAGCAAAAAGGGGCTTTGAAAGCCCCTTTTCGTACAAACTGTTAGCGACGTAAGCCAAGTTTGCCAATCAAGTCGCCGTAGCGGCCTTGATCTTTCTTTTTCAAGTAATCGAGCAATTTACGACGTTGGCTAACCATACGTAATAAACCACGACGTGAATGATGGTCGTGTTTGTTGGCTTTGAAATGATCTTGCAAATGGTTGATCTGAGCGGTCAATAAAGCTACTTGAACTTCAGGTGAACCGGTATCATTATCGCCACGGCCATGTTCTGCTACGATTTCGGCTTTCGCCTCTGCACTTAAAGACATACTATTCTCCGTTAGTGACATTGCTTATAAACAGCCTTCAAACCAATCACTAATTCAGCTTGAAAGCTAACATCGGGCGCGATTCTACCTGAGAGATCGCGCTATATCAAGGCTCAGGCCGGCTACGATGCCGATTTTTGGTAAATATAGCTATTACCCGCAGAAATCGACCCACGATAAATTAACTTCTCCTCGTGAATCAACGAGATACCGTCACGCTCAAAGGTTTGGAACCAGTTTGGGCTCGCATCAAAGCGTTCGTGCACTGACAATAAGTCGCGCAAACGGTGCATGGCATCAATAAGCCCGTTTAAATAAGACATCACTTCCGCTTTTTGCTCTGCAAAGCGCTCTGGAGAAGCATTAAAAACGAACTGTACAGTGTTCATTAATGGTTTTAGCAGTGGCGAAACGCGAGTGATCAAAGTACGTTGCAACTCATAGCCAACCGGCTCCAAGAGCCCTTGTAGTTCACGCTGTGATGGATTGTGCTTAAGCACTTTACGCGCTCGAGTAAAGAAGCCGGATGGCTCAATAATGCGATATTCTTTCTGCTCGCTTTTCATGCTATCGATTATGACCGTATCCCGGGCGTGGGAAATAATCGCGAGAAATCCACCCGGCTTTAACCATCGGGCGACCTGCTCTGCGGAACGCTCCCAATCGGTATATTCAATACCATATTGACTAGTCACTAGGTCTATCGATTGCTCATCGAGTGCCAACTGCTCAAGTGGCGTGCGATCAATAAAGGTTATCAAGGCTAACGCATCGGCAACTTCTGGTCGCATTTTGGCAATCTGCGCTTTGTCTAATTTAGCCGCATCGGTGGCAATAATTGAAAAGTCGCGATTTTTTTCTTTCGCGTATTCGGCAGCCAACAAAGCGATTGCGCCATTGCCAGAACACACATCTAAAATTCGTGCCGTGTTTTCGAGGCGGTCAAACTGGTGCCACCAAAACTGTTTAATGTCATCGTCATAATTGCCGCTAAAGCCTTGCGGCAGTGAGGTTAAGTTACCTTCTGACCAATAATTACTCCATTGTGCCGTCGACATAATACTTCTCTTTTCATTATTACGTGCGCTGTATTGTAAAGCTATTTGCGGCAAAGCTCACCCGAAAAGTCGATTTTAGAGTAATTCTCGAGCAAATCGCTTGTGGCATAAAAAAGGCGAGCTAAACGCTCGCCTTTGGTAGTGCTTCGGTAGTGCTAATGTTACTTAGAAGCTTTGGGTGTACTGCAAAGAGAACTCACGGCCCTTCGCACTGTAATAACCACCCGCATTTAAGAACCAAGGCCAGTTGTTTGCCGTCGGATCTTCTGGCGGTGCTTCATTGGTCACATTGTTAACACCGAATAAGAAGCGACCATAATCGCCCATGTCATATCCGAAACTTAGGTTAACTGTCGTGTAGGCATCAATAAATTGGTCGCTGGTACATGAGCCGCCACAAAAGCCACCCGCCAGTTCATCAACATAGGACACACGAATGTTTGCATTGTAAACATCATTGCTCCAACCCAAGTTCGCGTTAATACGATTCTCCGGCAAAGCGCCTAAACTAATGTTTTCCACCGGAGCTGAGTTTTCGTCAAATTGCGTGGTGAACTCATCGACCCATGACCAACTAAAGCGCGAATTGAAGTTACCCAGCTCGGTTTGCCAATCATAATTAATCGTCAAATCGATCCCTGTAATTTCTTGCAAAGAAAGGTTCTGCGCCGTTGATTCGATAAACGCATCATTCCCCTGCAATGTACCTTGCGAGTCACGCGTAATCAGCTCACATAAATTGCCACTGTTAAAGCAGGTGTTCAAAATAAACTGCGCGGTCGGTGCTGCAACAATGTTTTCCAGTTCAATTTGATAATAATCCGCCGTCACCGTTAAGCTGTCCATGGCTTCCCAAACGACACCGATGTTTAAGTTCTCACCTTGCTCTTCTTCCAGCGCTAGGTTTGATCCAGTGAACACGTTGACCGACTGTACCGTAACATCATTCAAGAAGGGATCGGTTACCGTTACGAAACCACGCGTCCGAGAACCAAATAGTCGTTGCATATCGGGAGCCCGGAAACTTTCACCCCAAGTTGCGCGAAACTTTAACGTATCCAGCGGCGAATACATCAAAGCCACACGGGGGCTAGTAGCACTGCCAACATCCGAACGATCGTCATAACTGTCGCGTCGAACCGCAAGGTTTAACTCTAACTCATTGGTAAACGGCATTCGAAACTCAACCGCAACACCGGTGTAATCGCGATCACCACCACCAGCGGAAGCACCATCGAAACCTTCGCCTGCCGTTGTGATCGGATCCGACTCATCAAAATACTCTTGATGTTGCTTATCAATGGCCGCAGCGAACTGAACTGGACCTCCTGCTAACTCAAACGGCAAGTCGCCACTGAGCGAGAAGTCAATTCCACGGGTCCAAGAGTAAGCATCGCGAGTGGCCAAATAACTGGTGGTATCAACCACTGACTGTGGAATCGGCTGGAAAAGATCGAGGCCATTATCCACCTCGGCATTTAAGGCACTTAGAATAATATTATTGCGTCGCACGCCTACATCCGAGCGCATGTAAGACCATCCCAACTCCCAGTCAAACATACCGTCAAATGCAACCCCTTCAAGGCCAGCTAAAAAGTTAACGCCAGTGGTTTTAAACTTACTGGTTCGCGGTCCATACTCAACCAAACGGCGTACAAACACGCCCTGCTCTTCATTTGCCGTGCCCGCAGTTGGATTGTTCACTGCATTGCCGGGAAGAATGGCACCATTATTCGGCACCAGTGTGCCAAATCCAGTAAAGAAACCGCCGCCATAAAAGTTTGGCTCTAATTCAACATAGTTTGTTTGATCACTAAATCCAACGCGTCCAAAAAAACTAAGATCAGGATTTATTTCATAAGTCACGCGGCCGGTTGCTGACTTTTGTTCAGAGGGCGAGAACAACATTCGATACGCCGTTCGATCAAAGCCACACCAAGTGTCGTTGGCTGAGAAAAT
>JABXHQ010000065.1 GCA_013373545.1 Gammaproteobacteria bacterium | reverse complement strand
GAAAGCCCTTGACCAACCTCAAATACAACTTGACCGTGAATGTCAGTAACGCCGGTTCCAGCAGCCAGTGTGTCATCGGCGTTCACTTGTACGTCGAGCCATCCGGTGGCTGCTGCGCCGTTGTCGATAGCATAATCGAGTAATTGAGCAAAATGCTTTAACGTACGTCGCTGACTCGCTTCGGCTATATTGGTTTCGCGCTTAATTCGATCTTGGCTATAACTCAATTCATCACCAAGTGCGCTGAGAATTTCCATCAACATAACGCCTTGATCGGCTTCTAATCGATCTTGCCATTGCGGATATCGTTGATGAGCGAAGTCACTTAAAACTTGCTGAAAGCTTGCGAAATCACGCGCCCGATAATCAACCGGAAAGTCTCGTGATGCCCGCGGAGGACATGGTTCAGCCTCAACTTTACAGTCTAATTCAGAAGGACAGTTCACCTTGAATGAAAATGGCAAGTGATTAAAGTAGGTATCGATGCTGGGATGGTTAATGGAAAGTTGATAAAAGCCGAAGCCACCTGGCTCTGCCACTTGAATTTGCAATGCCGGACGATTATCAATTAATGTAATCGGAAGATTAATAGAAGTCACCGTAACAAATTCTGGTTCCACTTTGCTTAAGCTTGAAATTTCAATATCATCGACAGTTATTGTTTCTAAATCAGATTGCAAACTGCCAGGCAGCGCTAAATGGTGAAAGAAAATTGTTAGCGACAGTTGATCACTGGAGACCTGAATAAAATCAATTCCTGTCACGTCGGTCGACTGTCGAATTAAATCGATGCGATCGGGTAAACTCATATGCTCACCGTTAAGTTTAAATACTCCAAATTCCCACGTGCAATGACAGCATAGCCAACGCGAATATCGAGCACTTCATTATTCGCTTTCACCGTCACCTCGCGCACCTTAATCACACTGCCTAACCATTTCTCTAACGCTTGAAAAATGGTTGTCTGCGCCAACGTCGCAGCAACTTCTCCGCCTGGTGAAAAAACCAGTCGCTTTACACCACAACCGAAATCTGGCCGCTGAATACGTTCGCCCGGCGCCGTCAGCAAAACCTGCATAATGAGTTGCTTAACATGCGCACTATAATCCACCTCTTCAGTCAAACGGCCGCTGCCTTGATTAATCGCAAAAGGAAAAGCAATACCACGAAATAGCTCAGTCATTTTCTATCCTTACGAAGTTGATACTTTCGGCTGTGTGGTTTGTACAACCACTTTTCCTTGTGGAACCTGAGTTGCCGCCAAGCATAATCCAATACTGGTTGTCGACAGCGTTGCATTAACATCTGCTTTTGTTTTCAAATCACTTTTCACCCATTGCACGCTAACGCAAGGACTCGGAATCGGTGATGGCGCTGCTGGAATTTGAAATGGACAACCTGCAATCGTATATACATCATTGGCAAGTGCTGCAGGAGCACCATCAATCATGACGCGAAAGTTACTGGATAATATACTTACTGTGCCGCCATGCGGACACATTAAAGTCGATGCCGTTGTTAGGGTTTGTCCAGACATAAAAATTCCTAAATAATTAAGTAACTTTAAACGCACCATTGTTAATAGTGACACCACCAGCACCGACCTCAACTTTTCCAGGTGCTGACTCGGAAACGACGCCGACGCCGCCAACCGTATGAGTGGAACTACCGGCTGTGGTGGCAACATCGGTACTCCAAACCGTACTGACATTTTGTTGGTTGCTCACTTCGACTTCACCGGTATTATCATCAATAGTGATCTGCGCACTCTGCGTTTTCCAAAGACGATTTTCAGCTGTTAGTACTTCACTGGGCAGCTGACCATCACTCCAAAAACATCCGGTCCATATCGGATAGGAAGGATCGCCGCCTTCAAATTCAATCCATATGCCCGCATCTACTGGCGGTAAACAATAGAACCCGACATCCGAACCCGCATAAGGCACACAGGGCATTGCCCACACTGGATTATCGCCAAGCACCGCTGGCACCTTTACCTGCAAACGGCCCTTTTGTCCTAGGGGATCTAAATTATCGACGACTACACCGCGATACTTGCCAAAAAAATGTGAGCGGATCCAGCTTTCAATTTCATCTAATCGATTCATAGTTTCTCTCTAGTTCCACGCATTACGAATGAGCTCTACGACCATCGTATGATCGTCCTCGGTAAATGTATGATTAACTTTTGCTACCAAATACAGTCCGGAATGTCGCTGCCCAAGTCCCGCTAAAGAAACTAATGAGTGCGTTCGTATTACTTTGCCAATCACTGAAAAGCGCAGCGTTAATTTAACGCGAATAAACCAACCGTGATCGATCAAGGCGGAATTTCCTCGTGCTGCCAACTCACTGGATTCATCACTTGGGATGGCTAAATGAATTTTTCGCTCAGAACCGACAATATCGGCTAAGTGCTGACTGGCTAAGCCACTAATAGTGGAGCGCTCAGACTGCCCATCCAGCGTAGTTAAACTATTCAGATCAACTTGACTCAAGTCAGCTGCAACCGGCCGTTCGCTATTCCAATATAATTTCACTTGATCAACATTTGGGTCACTAACATTGATGCGAATATCGGCTTGCGGCTGCCCATTAATAGGTGGTGATTTAAAATGTCCTATGGTAACGCCCGGAGCTTGTTCAGAAAGCCAAAACCAATAACCATTACGCCGTGCTAATTTGCGAATAAAGCGTAAGTCACTTTCCCGTTGCACCAAAGCATGTTTTAAATCACTGTGAACGATAGTGGTTGGCTCAACATCGGGAACGATTCCGTACTGAGCAAGGATTGTCATAACAACAGTTGAGTCATTCACATTGCTAAATACTGCGGCTTTGTTTTCACGATCTAAAATACAGGTTTGATCACAGCCGATAACCTCTAACGTAGAGCCATCTCCGCCTTGCACAAAATTAATATCATGGCGCACAACCGGACCATTAACCAAAATTTGAGGCAATGCTTCACCAGGAATAACAACTGATAAGATGGAATCGGGATCTAACAAACTGTCGCTCAGCAATGGTAGGTCGCCGTCTTCTATACTCATGCCATAGCGCAGGCGAAATTGCGTGGTTTGGCCTATGGCTTCTACCACTTCAATCTCGCCGGGACTCGGCATTCTTGGATCAGGCAATCCAGATGGAAAAACTGCAGCACCTATACTCATTAACTAACACTCTCTCGAATAATATTCATCAACGATTAGGGATTTCAATTTCACGTTGTTCAGCCAATACATCAGCAGTCATAGCATCATTCTGCTCAGCAATTTTCCAGTAACCAGAACTATCCGCTAAATAATGCGTCGCCAAATGATCAAGCCGCTCGCCTTCACGCAAAATATGAATTCCACGTAATGATTGCTCCGGCTTGGTCGCAAAGTCAGTAATGAGTACCGCTCGTCCACGAGCATCTTGTACAGTATGGTTTTGCAATCCTTGGTAACGACTTTTTTTATCAAACATAAAAACTCCTTACACCGGCATCATATTGATTATTGATTCAACACTGTTGGCTAAGTTAGCAGTGGCCAATAGTTCTTTCTGGCCACGCGTAAATAAGTAGCAGGCTTTTGCAATTTCAACCGCAGCACCACTTGCCGGGTCGCCACTTACGCGCACCAAGTCATTGAGATCGAGTACTCGAAGTCCAATACTCGCTTTCGCTCGAGTTGGGTACAGGAGTGGCGAGTACTGCTGCTCTTCCACCGTTAAACTCGTGACTCTTACCGGGACAATTCTTCCCGGCCCCCAAAAAAACAACACGATAGGAACTTGGCGTCGTTCGAGCTGCTCCATTGCGCCAGCAATATTGCCGCCTATACTGGTGCCACCGGCCGAGACACTTACCGATCCGGCAACCGTTCCTAGTAAGCCACCTAATAACGAATCGCCAGGTGGATACATCAACATTTCAATCGCCGAAATTCGATCGGCTACGCCACTAACAAATGCAACCGGATGAGTTTCAGGTTTCTCGAGCGCATCGGTTGCGTCGAGAATTAAATCGAGCGAAAAAGTTTCTTGCGGATCGTAAGGTTGCGACAAGGCGAGCTTTTGCTCATTAGATAAGTCGGCTTGCTGGATAACACCATTTTCATCCAATGATGTCTGTCGCGTTGGCGGCTGCCAAGGTGTTAATGAACGACTCATGGTTTCTGGATTGTATTGAAATACAATAATATTCGGGATCGGAATTAACATCGGCGCACCGAAGTAAATCAAAGCGCCCTTTAGGGTGTTGGGGGTACGTGTATATCCAGTCATAAAACACTCATTCTGTTAAAATTCATTGCGCTTCTCTATGATCCTGTCGGCAAGGTCCAGTTATTTCCACTACTGGACATTACGCGTTCAAAATGCTGTTCAGCAGTATTAAAAACACCGAGCAAATCGGTATCCCTCAAACGATAACCAGGCGCCGGCTCACCGTCTTGGTTGCTAACCTGACTATTATTGGAAACTTGCATCATTGTGTTGTAGTAATCGAGCTCATTATTAATAAGTCCTTCGCGTAACTTATCGAGCATGTGAGCACTCATCCAGCTATAAGTTTGTCGCATTGACTCATAAATTTTATTTTGTAAATTTGTAGCGGCTTGTGGTGACTCTTCGAACATGGCTCGTAATTCGGCTGCAGAATTTCCAAACATTTTATTGCGAAAATCTTCCGATACTTTTGATTTAATTTGATTTTTAAAGTAATTATGAATCGCGATCCCCTGAGTGGGTCGACCACCCGCTTCGTCAGCCTCTCCCACCACATGCAATCCCGCTCTTTGATGAGTCACACGGGCAAGTAGAATCGAAGGCATATTGGAGCCACGTCCACTGCCCTTTAATGAGCTAATTGCTAATGAAGTGCCACTGGTATTGGTAAAAGAGTTTGCAATGCTTGAACTGGCATCAAGACCATAATCATTTAGAACATTTATGTGCTGAAAGGGTTTTTCACTTTTTAGGTTGGCAAAGTACTCAATCAATAAATACTGTGGTAAATGATGCGACTCACGATCAACAGCTCTTTGACTACCGTCACCGTGTAGACCTAAACGCAAGCGCGTGATTCCCATACTCGCATTAACAGGGTTAGGAGTAGTCTCATCACTTGTATTTGTGTAGTAGCTCACCGGCGGAAGGAAGTTGGCATCAAAGTCACTTGAAGCGGCCGTAGCCGCATCAACCAGAGCATCAATATCGTTTTTCACACTGGTTTTAAACCGAAACGTTGGTGTCCCGGTAGTTATTCCGCTTTGAAACGGGTTAAATGTAGGACCTCGGCTGTTTAAGTAAAGACGCGCTTGAGCGCGATACACTCGTTTGGAACGGTCATCATTCGCGCGCGGAAAGGTATTATCAATTACTTCGGTCCATAACTCACGACCGGATCCCGCTACCGGTATACCCGGTAAGAAGATTGCATCGGCATGCATCGCTGAAATTGGACTATCCGGATCAAGTTCAGTGGGTGCACTCTCTTTACGATTTAGACGAATATTGACCTCGATACCGGTATTGGCAAAAATCCACTGTTTAAGTCCTAGAGAAAAACTGCGCAAGTGCAAATACTTCTCTGGGTCCGATTGACTTGAGCCACTACTGCGCTCCTCGCGCTGCGCATTTTTAGCAATGGCAACCACCGCTTGAGTAAAGTCACCGCCTCTAAATTGCCCTGCTAACCTTTGTTTAATCAAAGCTCGAACCGAACTAAAGCGTGCGTCGACTTGAAGCTCCCCGCTGTCAGAAACCATCGCTCTAATATCGCGCGCTACATAGCGTGTTTGATTTCGCACCTCAGGATCAAGCGCAATTGCTCGAGCGCGATCAATAGACTCGTTAGAGTATTCTTGCAGTGACTGATAAGAAGTTAAAAAGCGAAAAAAATCACTTAGAAAAGCATCTTGCATGCGCGGCTGCAGCCCGGCCGCCTCGCCAGAACCTGGATCAATCGGTCGTCGCGCAACGGGACTAGAGACGGTTTGTTTTGCTACCTGTTCGGCGGCATTCTCACGCGCACTGTTAAAATTAAATCCGCGGCGATGGCGTCCAAGTGTTGGCGTGTTAGGGTTAATAGAACCCAAGGGGCGACGTCCAGTTTGTTGCAGCACGTGGGTTAGTTCATGATGCAGAATATGCTGTCCACTGTTTGATGCAATATTTAAAGTATTGGGTAAAAAAATATGGCTTCCAGAGGTGATACCTTGCGCATTAAAACGCTGTGTCATTCGATCACCTTCGCTGCCTTGGTGTAGTCGCACATGGCTAAAGTCGTGGCCGAAAGCTCGCTCGACAGAAAGACGAGTTCGAGGGTTTAATTTATTTCCCGAAGAGACATGGCCTAGTGAGCTTGATTGTTGTTGAAAGTGCTGATTCAACGGCCGCTCCATTTGACCGTCATAACCTTCCATTTCCGGTTCGGCAAGCGGTGCATTTTGGGGCGTAAAATCCCCTAATCCCGATAAAGGATTAGTAAAATTAATTCCTCTAATCGCATTCATTGTGCCATACACACGATTGACAAACTCATCTCGAGCGTCCTGAAATAATGGATCGATATATTCATCTCGAGCACTACGCCAGTAGTCATTTGGATCGGCAACTTCACCAATCCAATCACCGATCGTGCGCAGAATACGACCTTTCATATCGCCGACTTCAAGTAACACTAACAAAAAACGAATCGGATATTCGGCTTTAGCGGGCAAGCGATCAACCACTAGCTCGAGGACAATCTCAAGAATATCTTCCATGTTAAAAATTTCGTCGGGCAACTCCATCTCATTAAATGTCTGCGCCATCTCGGTAACTTTATCTGGAAATTGCTGAATAGTTGTCATTGCATTATCGACGCCTTCAATGGCATCGGTGATATCGGACAGTGACAATTCAGAAAGAATAGGCAGATAACGATCCATTTGCTGTAAAAAGAAGCCAAGCAGTGGCGTTGATAACACCGCATATTGCAAGCTGCGGGTTGGGCGTCTCATCTTATCTTGCAAGGAAGAAACCGAGATTGCGAAACTTCGGCCGAGCCCGGCTAAGGTCGCTGTTATCCGGCGCAATTTGGCGGATACTCCGCGGCGACGCGAGGGTCTGCGGCGACGTCTACGCTCTTCGTCCTCATCGTTGCCGGCAAAATTTCCTAGGAAAGGTCCGTTGTTAAAGAGTAAAAACTTCCACAACGTCTCAGGTCGCATTGCATCTTCAATTCTGATTTGCAGATTTTCAAATAACTCTTGGGGGTTTGAGAATAACAACTCTTTTATATCATCGAGTTCACCACTGTTGATCATCTGAATGATCGACATACCAATGCGCGCAATCAAAACCGCTTGTCCAGCACCGGGGATAAACTCCACCCCTTCCATCAATACTTCATTAAAGGTCTCAATGATTTCACCAAGGTTTTGCAAGTTACGATTTATTGCTTCCATGGTGATGGCTTGCGACAAAGTCTTTAACAAATCATCGTTGGTAGCTTCGGTAATATCGTGCGCCATTCCGTTAATGGAAATTTGGAATAGAACACGCGGCTCTGCCGGTGCTGACTGACCTTCTTGATAAGGCCGAACCTGCTCACCATCAACGATTAAAATGCCTTGACTATCTCCTACCGGAGGGTGATAAACAAAATTATGAAATACATCTAGTAAACGATATTGAATGCCATCAATAACAAAGTTGGGGCCTCCGATAGGACTTTCACCTTCGGCAGGCTCTTGAGTACTAATAGTGAAACCTTGATCGAGGCCAAAAAGTAATTCATTGCCATTCTCGACATTTCCACCAAAACCAAATTGCATCTGTAAATCAAGCGTAAACTGCTCAAAGCGAGCAATTTGTTCTTCAATATTCGCGCGCCGCGTACTGACCCAGTCACTGTTACTACGTTCATTAGGTGCTAGAAACTGAGTGATGTCATCGCCATAATGATCGAGATGCTCAATCACCTGGTCCAACACATGTTTGTATCCAGCATAAATATCAAAGCGCTGATTATTCGCAAAGCGCTCTAGTATGACGTCACTAATTTGTAAAAAGGCGACAGCTAAATGAGCGCCTTGATCGTCGGAAGGCTGAGTACGTGATGCGAGTTCAGAAATATCACTGAGGACTTGGCTAGGTATACCATAGATAAGACCACCACGTGGTCCTTCACTGAAATGGTTAAAGCGATCATAAGCAGCGAGGTTTGGCCTTACATAACTATTGACAAAGGCTTGCCGCTCATAAATAGAAGCGCGTCTTTCTGCGGCGAGCATTTCATCATAACGTTGATCAAGGTCATCGCGCAGACCACCATGAAATGCTCTTACTTGCGCAGTGAGCTGTCGATCAAAAGAACTGTCTTTCTCATCTTCACTAAGAGATTGCCACCAAGTAAGTGCATCATTTAACTTTTCCAACCACAATAGCCATTCGGGAGGGGTCTCTGGCTCTGCTGCTTCCGATTCTACTTCTGGTGCCGAATCATTTACTTCAATGTGCATCCCATCCATTTCTAGTACTTGGGCCGGTTGCGCAGTTTGGAAGGCTTCATGTCTCGAAATTAACTGCTGGAACTCTGCAACATTTTGTAAAATGGCCACTACTTGATCAAGCGCGGGAAAAGTCCAAAAGAAAATATCTTGTCGAGAGCTTACTCGAACCGGAAAGTTTAATTCAGCAATAAACATTTGGGTTTTAGGATGTGAGCCGTAAAGCTCGTCGAGATGACCGCGATCTTCATCTTTTAATGCTGCATAGTAGCGTTGCCCTTCAATTATATATTTGCGTGGTCGTCCCTCATGCTCATGAGCTAATGACTTAGCTTCTCTAATTAGAGGACGGTCGTAATCTAAATAACGATCGGAGACCAATTGATCGAGATGCCCTCTCAGTCCTTCAAAATATCTCGCTTGAAAAAAATTCGCCAAATCGCCCGCGGTTAAAGGAGCCCAATCGTTAATCACCAATCCGCTGCTAAAATCATCTCGGATCTGTCCAATCGAGACCGAAGTATCCTCAACCCAGTCGCCGATCAAAGCGATATGACTTTCTGTCTGACCTTCTTGAGTTGCGGTTCGAATGGCTAGCCCAAGTTCAGCAAGCTCCCCCCAATTAGTGGCATTGCCAAATCCATAGATCCATGAAGCTACCTCAAAGCGATGTGCAATTCGAATGTCCTCTCGACCAGCACCAGTAAATGCACCTTGATCATCACGTTCACGGTACTGCCCTTCAAATGCACGATCATCGTCATAACTATAAAGATCGAGTACTTCGATAAAATCAGACACACGCAGCATTAGCCACATTCTGACGAACATTAAATCTCGCTCTTCTGACGATACTGTTTGATTATTCTGTAGTCGCTTGACTACTCTAAAAACTGGCGTTTCCAATTCACTATGCAGAGCTGTTCGAATTTGGGTTTTGGCATGACCAACGCGATCACGGTAGGTATTCGCCGGTGGCACAAAGCCATTATTGAGGGCCAGCACTCTTTGCAATTGCGTGACCATTACGACTTTAAAATCAGCTAACTCATCCTGATTCACAACCGCTGAAATAAAATCACCAGCACTCACTCCGTTTGCTAAGTTTCGCCCCCCGCGGCGGCGCTCTTCAAGCAAAAATATTTCAGCAATAAGTTGCGCTGAACTACTGGCAACCATGTGCCAAAATGGCGCTAATGCCTGCAATATATGTAACGTTTCCGGAGTTAAATCTTCAACATCATCACGCGTCTCGGCCTGTTGCGCTAAGGCCTCAACGGGATTTAAATCGGTATCGCTCTCGGCTGGAGTCGTTTGATCATATTGTGCAATCCAATTTTCAAAACCCAGAGCTACTAAATATCGTTCGCGTAACGTTAATTGACTCGCTGGTGTATCTTCTGCCGCGGTTCTCGCCAACTCACTTAGCTTATTAATTCTGATTCGATCAACTTTGCGAACCGCCCAAACGGTAGCAAAAAATATTTCATTTTCTATAACGCCTTCGGGCGCATCTTTGAGCGCCAAAAAAGCGCCAGCCGCATCTTGAAATCGCGGACTACCACCAAGGTTAGGGATTGCTCGCGTTGGCCCAAGAAAGTAAGAGCGGACAGTGTCATACATACGCTCATAACGGGTCGGCGCAAAAAACTCTGTCGCATTCCAAATAAGATCGTGGTAAGCAAATGGATTATCACTGTTCGCTTGACTGGCACTAAAAGCACGATAAAATTCAGCCGAGTAAAATTGCGTACGGATGCTCGGTGCGATGGTAAATATTTTAATCGCAGCGTCGAAACGTTGTTGCTTTTTAAACGCGTCAAAAAGTGCCACCATAACAAATGGCAGCGCAATTAAGTCTTGGTAAGCAATTCCAAATAAAGGATCATTCGTTTCACTAACAAAGTACTGCTCTCGCTCCTGCCAAAACGCCTCAACTGAATTTTGCTGCTCGGCGTTACGATGGCCCTGAATTAGCTGAGCAATCGCTTGCGCTTGATCGGTAGCGAGATCGGCCGGAACTAAGTCCAAAATATTTTGTAATAGCTCCGCAACGTCGGCTACAGACTCGGTTGATGTTAAGGGTAACTCGGAACACTGAGCAATGCCCGAGCCACTTATATCGGTCACTGATTGCGAATAAGGACTTACACTACTACTACGAGCAGTTTGCTGAATCGCATGAGCGACCTCATGCGCGATAAGGTTTTGTCCCGATAGTGAGTGCGGTTGATATAAATGAGGAGCAAAGAATAAGTGACTGCCAGCGGCAAAGGCTCGCGCATTTAGATCTCGCGTTAGTTCCAAGGCTGCTTGATCGCGATGGATTCTTATCGCGCTTAAATCGGTATCATAAGCCTGCTCTAGACTATCTTGAAGCGCTTTAGGTAGGGCTTCCGAACGACTGTTAGTGACGGGAATGCTGGCTGCGGGAGCTTGACTAAAATGAACTCTGGTTTGTCTATTATTCGCAGTAAAATTGTCTGCAGCAAATTGCGCTTGTGACTCCAACTGTTGCTGCCGAAATGACAATGATTGTCGCTTAGAACGACGACTTTGTCTCTGAGTGCCTGAGGAACACCGCTCAGCGACACTCATAATCCACCTTCCGCAAGAAGCCTCGACAAATGCTCTTCAGACATGCCTCGGCCATCTTTAGCTAGTTCACGACACAGCATTTGCGCAAGCAGTCGAGCGGTTACAGGCTTCGCCAACTGCTGACCTTGTAACAATGACGATAAACAAGCATTTTTAATTTGCGCGCCAGTACCTTCAAGCTTCGCTAAACAATTAAAATCTTGATCGCTATAAAGCGTTTCAGCATTTTCAAATAATGAGTAGGTGCATTTCTTCCAGATTGCAATTCGCGCTTGATGATTTGGCTTTTCAAACTCGATTGTATGTCGAATTCGACGAATAAACGCAGGATCTATGTTACCAACTAAATTCGTCGCCATTAATACGATGCCGTCGAAGTTCTCCAAGGCAACCATCAAGTGTCCACTATCCATGTTAAGAAATCGGTCATTCGCATCTTTAACATCATCGATGCGCCGGCCAAATAAAGCGTCGGCTTCATCGAAAAAAATCACCGACTGCTGACTGACTTTTGCACTCAATACTTTCTGCACATTTTCAATCGTTTCTCCGACCCACTTGCTCACCAACGTCGACAAATCAACACGTAATAAATTCAAGCCGAGTTGATTCGCGATAACTTGTGCAGCCATTGTTTTACCTACACCAGGAGGCCCAGAAAAAAGCGCCATTAAACCGCGTCCATGGGGGAACATACGAGCTACTTCTGGCTTACTCCATAACTCATTGCGTGCTCGCGCTTCAAAAATTATTTCATCAATGCGCAGGCTAATAGCGTCTGTAACCACTAAGTCATCACGCTGAAAGTCACTATTGATTTTTTGTGCCAGGCCATGTAAATCATTATCAACTTGACGATTCAGAATTTGGTTGACTTGATCAATATTTTTCGGGGCCTGTTGCGCGACTCGTAGAATATCACTCGCACTAATATGCGGACGGTGATACAGCCGCTCCCGCTCTATTGCTTGCCAAGCAAGGCTTTCCGGCAAGCAATTCTGCCAAAGCTCGGTTATCTCCAAGCGATTTAATGGCGCTAGCTCAATAACACAAACTTCACGATTATGCGTTTCAGAACTGCGCAAATTAACCATCACTTGTTGGTTCGCGCAATAAAATATTTGGATGGGAAATCGAGTACTGTTCCAGGAAAGTCTCGCCATTGATTGATTTTCTGAGTAGTACGGTACCTTAGATGTTAAGTAACAAAACCGCGCAATTCTAAGACTGGTGTCGGTTAACTCATTTGTAACGACTGGTTGCTCAAATGAGGCCAGAGCAAAGCCCAGAGTTGCCATTAATTCAGCACTAAAATTCTCCGCTTGAATGCAATCATTGGCAATGACATAAATATCAATTGGCTTTTGCGCTATGATGCTTTGCTTCACTTTCTCAGCATATGGATTAAGCATTTCTGGCTCAACACGATATAGATGCTGAGTTGGCCGAATATAATTAGCCACCCAAGGATCGTATAGTTCATCACCTTCAAGCCAATTGAGAATTACCGGATCAAGAGTAATACGATAGCCTCCATCGGCCATAAACTGCTCGTTTAACAACGCCCATTTAGTTAACGCCGATGAATCACCAAGATAATACTTGGCGTTTAGTTTGAGTAACTGAGTAATCGTTATAAGCGACAAATATTCTCGCTGCATTAATCGAGTAAAACACCGTTGTAATTTGCTGGAAAAACAACTCAGCCAAAGGACACTGACTACTTTAGTTTCAGCTTCACTTAACGAAAATAGCTCAGCTAGTAAGTTCAATCTCGGCAAATGCTTGTGCGGCTCAAACGCAACTAACTCACCATCTAAAAACGCCAATAAATCATCGGTTAGCCGCTCTCGAATTTCAGCAATCGGAGCTTGTTCCATGGTTAAATCGGCGCGACTGTTCATGGCACCATTATCCAGTTGGGGGCCGACTCAACGCCTCGAACCACTAATCGAATAGCCAGTTCATCGCCGGAGCTTAGACCGGCAGAAAGGCGCAGAATTATTTTATCGGTATCCACAGGCGGTGCTGCAGGCGTTACAAACTCACCGGGACCCGGCGGATTGGCACTCACACGTTCGAGGCGCTCTGAACCGACAAACAATAAGATTTCTTCAGCACTTAATAAATGGGGTTCAAATCCTTGAACTTGGATAACAAATTCAGTTGCCACTAAATTGATCGCCAATATTCTTGGCGCGATTGCAAACAAGGATGGATTTGAGCGGCGCGGAAAATCACGTGTATCGCCATTGGGCAGTCGCCGACGATCAATCGTTTCAACCAATGCATGATAGACACCTGGCAAGATCACTTGCGCACCAATGCTGCTTTGGATCACTGCGGTTAACCGGCTGCCATTGGTATCGACGGACCAAGGAGCATCCACGGCTAATGGCTCAACAAAATCTTGATGACTCAGCAGTAACTGAGTGCCGTAATCACCTTGTAAATCACTGCCCAACACTTCTAAAGTATCACCCAGCGCAACTTGCGCAGGCGAGTGTTGGATCTCTCGAATATCGCTTTCACCGGGTAAGGTAAAACTAATGGTATTTTGCGTTTGCGTCACTTGCGGTGCTTTACGTGCAAAAGTATGTACCCCAACGGCATACACCCGCCCCGACTGCGACGGACGTTGTTCTGGTTCTAACAACACCGCATCCACTTCGTAATAAGCGGACAAACGCGCAGCTTGAGTACCCGCTTGCCAATATTCGGCAGCATCTTCAGCGGCGGTCGGTCGTAATGTCACGCGCAGTTGATTATTGCGCCCACGTAAAGCCAGTGGCATTGCAAGCACAGGACCGCCGCTCGAATCCACCGTAGTGGTGTCGTTAATAAAAGGTAATTCGTGCAAGGTTTTTAGCGCTAAACCAAGGGTTAATTGATCGGCATAGGCACGTTGTTCAACATCCGAAATATTACTGCGCGGTGTCATAATGTAGTACAGGGTTAATCCCATTGATTTATAGCGCAATGGGCAATCGTGTTGAATTTGCCAGTCTTGAGCTTTGGTATGCGCGGCTTCTTTAACATGGTACAGATAAAAACTCACGGCATGATTGGCGCCCACCGAATCGGGCGGCGCCGCCGATGCGGTGAGAGTTGTGGCAATCGGCCAGTCAGCAAAGGTTGGCAAACGCGACTGTAAAATTGTAATGAAGGTTTCTGTCACTTGGCTTAAGTCCATTAGCGCCATAGTCGCCACTCCCAATTAAAACGCTTGAATCCAACTGCACTAACGCTAATAACTCGATGCTGGTGTGAGTTGCACCATCTAAGTTTGCGCGAGAAATTACGAATAAAGTTGCACTTAAAAAAAGTTAGCAGCGTCATTTTTTTCATAAGTGACCGATCCCAAGCCCCGGAGAACCACTGCTAAAGTCATCACTGTCGAGCGTTAGTTTCGCGCCACGATTCACCACGATATATTCCGTTTTGCGCTCAACCACCGTTGGTTGCACGGCAGGCGTTCGCGTCTCAGCTGATGGTTCTGTTGCCACTGTTGGGCTTGATTGGTTAGCGCGCGTAGACTCAGGTTCTAGACGACTTGCTGGCTGCACTTGCGGCGGAGTTAACGAGTGGATCGGCGCCGAACTCGGCGGCGACGATAATGATTCTTGAGTTTTCGTCGCAGGTGACAGCTTTGGCTCAACCGATGTCGCACTTGGCTGAATATCTTGAGCAGCATCCGCTGCAGGCTTAGATTTAAGCTCAGATTCAATCGGCTTAGAATCGAAAAAAGCATCGACTGCAGCAATATGTGGCGCGAACATTTTATCCAAAACGGAATAAGGTGAGTCGTCATTTAACACGACTGGCTTACTCTCAATCCGCTCGCTTGCGGTTTGCTCAATCGGCTGATTTTGTTCCGTCTTACTGGTTTCATTTTGTTTACCCGCCACCGGTTTACTAACCGGCTCTCTCGATGCGCTGGGTTGCAACATGGATTGCACTGAATTAATTGTTTGCTCGCCATTGTCAGCGCTTTTTTCCGCTGCGAGGGTCGCCTCAGAGACCAAACTCGAGGCTGGTTGCGGCCAGGTTGGCGTTTCAATCACCGTGTTTTCAAACGGGTCATAAAGTCGCTGGCGGGAACTATGATACTCAGCATTGGCGCGACGAATTAATCGATTAAAATAATCCATAACTCACCTACCTACTCGCCACAATTAAGTTGGCCATACTTTGCCGTACTGTGCGAGGCAACTGCTCTATCTCGGCTAACGACCAACCGTAGTGAGAAGCGATCAAATGAATTTCAACCAGCAAATTATCTTTCTCGCCAATGATTTTTTTCATGCAATATGACTGCAAGTCAAAATGAGCCCAATGTATCTTTGAGCACTCTGGGCACGCCGCCTCAAGTTCTAAGTCAACAATCGGTGCTACCTTTTCTAATAACAAGGCCAAAGATTCAGGCGCTAGGTTATGAGACTCACCATCGTCTCGAGTCGCTTGTAGTAAAAAATTTCTGGCTTGTTGCAAGCTAACCGAAACTGTCGCTTGCTCATGGGCAAAGGTGGGTAAGTTCAAAGCTAAGCGCGAATGATCATTCGCATAATCTGTTTGCTCTTCAGCGCCGATAACGTCATCAACATCATGTTGCGCAAGCATAAAGCGCGCATTTCCAGATATTTTTTCACGCGGGATGGATTGATAGATTGATGAGACTAAAGCCGACAATTCAAATGAAAGATCAAAGGGAGCGGCGCATTGATCACACTCTAAAGTTGAGACAATTCGATTGCTCCAATATTTTTGATACAGATGCGCTAACAACCAATCACGATCGGATGCGGTTAAATCACTCGCGGCAAAGGGTTGGTTATCCGTTGTGCGAATAATATTATCGAGCATACGCACGACTGCATGCGTATCAATGCCATCAACAGTAAGCTCAACAGCCGCCGTTAACTCGGTCAAATAGACCGAGCACGGGGTGTTTTGAGCACTTCGATAATGATGCAAGTCAACCAGTAAAGACATAGCAGTCGCTTCAACGCAAGCTCAGCCAATGGCTTAAGACTCAGTCGGTTCCGCGACATCTAAGTCGCGTTCCCAGCCTTCATTTTGCAATACCATGGTTTCAATCGCGATTGCATTACCATTAGCATCTAATTCGGGCATTGACTGATATTCAGAAACCCAGCAGCGATAAACTTTATACGCTTTCGCAACTTGCCCTTGTTCATTGAGTAGTTCAATAATCAAGTCCTTGCGAAAGTTTTTTAGTGAAATAGCCGCATCGCCATCGGTGTGATTAACCAAATTGGCCCACTTTTCAAACTCGGGATCGTGAGTTAAACCGCGCTCTAAAGTAATGGCTTCAGTTTTAGTCGTTCCAGGACTGCGCCGCGACATACTAGGATCGCCACCCTCACGGTGCTCAACCACTTCTGTGGTTCGTTTCAAAGCAGATATTTTCGACACCCCAGCGACATAATTGCCATCCCATTTAATTCGGAATTTCATGTTTTTATAGGGATCAAACCGGTGCGTATTAACGGTAAATTGTGCCATTTGTTTTCTCCTCTATTAAACCTGTACTTGGCCCGCTAACTGCTGCAATTGCAGCACAACAAATTCCGCCGGCTTAAGTGGCGCGAAACCAACATGAATATTGACGATACCTAAATTGCGATCGTTTTGAGTGGTGGTAGTGGAGTCACACTGCACGTAATACGCTTCTTTAGGGGTTTGACCTTGAAACGCCCCTTGACGGAATAAGTTGTGCATAAACGCGCCAACGTTTAGCCGAATTTGTGACCACAAAGGCTCATCATTCGGTTCAAACACGGCCCATTTTAATCCACGATATAGCGACTCTTCGATGTACATGGCGGTGCGCACAATGGGAATGTATTTCCATTCGGAACCAAATCCATCATCACCATCCATCGTGCGCCCTCCCCAATTCACAATACCATTAGGGAACAATCGAATATTATTAATCGCTTTCGGATTCATCACGCCATTTTCAGCATCAGAGTGTTTGTGTTGAATACCCACAATGCCGCGTAAATCAGCTTCAGTTCCAGCCGGTGCTTTCCATACACCGCGCGTGCCATCAATTCGTGCGATTAATCCTGCAATGGCCCCTGCGGGTCCAACATGAACTTCTTTTTGATTATCCATCATGGTGACTTTCGGGTAGAACACAGCAGCGCGATTCTTGACCAAACCAACGCGCAGTGAATTAACACCAATGGCAGCATCCGTTGCTTGCTGAGGATTGCTCCAGTTATCCGGAGGATCCATTAGCAACATGGCGCGTCGCTTCTGACAAAATACCGATGCCGGCCCCCACAAAGCGCGCGTTTCCGCATCAGAATTATCATGGTCGCGCGGCAATACCAATAAATTAAACAAGTCAACTTGGCTATCAATAATTCGATAGGCATTTTCATAATCGATTGCTAAAGGTTTGGTACCATCGAGACCCGGTAAGCCAGGCGTTTGAAACTGATTTAATCCTGAATCACCTAAAGCATAAAAGCGGGTGTTATCAACAACGGTGGGAGATAAGTCGGGTCCAGCCGCGCCACCGAGCTCGGTGGCTAACACCACGACGCGGTTATCGCCGCCTGCGGTTGCTTGCAAACTTAAGCGATTACCGACAACTTTTGCGCTGTAGGTAAAACCGGGATCTGCCAGAGCTTGATCGTTAATAGCCGCGGCTAAAATCGCTAACTTCTCAGCGACACCACGGCGGCCATCATTCTGATCAGTAGCCGCTGCATCTTGATACATTCGCGGCTCAGTAATGGCCCCCGAAGTTGTATTAATGTCGTGAGCACCACCAGCTACATTAATAACGGTTCCATCAATTACCACAGAGTCAAACGCCGCTTGTGGCATTTCGGCAAAACTCACCAAATCATCGGCAGCCGTTACCGTTCCACTGGGTGCCGGACGCGCACTGGCAAAGCGTCCAACTTCGACACCGCCCTGTCCACTGCCTAACATTAATGGCACCGCCAAATCATCCGTTGTGGCGGGTTCGATGAGCACGTTTCCGCTCGCGGAGGTAATTCTTAAATAACTGGTAAACTCATTATCTTGACCCGCAGGTCCGGCAGGGCCCACCGAGTCAGCTGGATAACTGTAAGGACCGCCGCCGACTGCAGGGATCGCAACGGTTACGGTTGCTCCAGTACCAGAAAACACATCATTATTGATAATATCTTCAATCCGCTGGGCAAGGTTAGCAACGGTATTGGCATCGTTATTCACCGGCACCGGGTGCGCTGCGTCGGTAAAATCAATGCTTGATAGATCCACTTCACGCGGTGCAATGCCATCCACACTCAGCATAAATCGATTAGTACTGACTGCCGCACCTAAACGACTCATCCATTGATTGCGATATACCGTATCGGTCGCAGCGGATACTGCAAATCCTGATTGTGAGTAACCGCTAGTCGCGCCCACCGCCATATCATTTGCGGACACCAAATTTGAATCTCGATTGATAACATCTACTGCATACCGTGAATGATTCGGATCCATCGACAAATTGATATGCGTTTCGGCTAACGCTTGCTGCATGACACCGGAGCTGGCTTGCTCCCAACGAAAAACGCTTAAGTTAAACGTTACCTCCGGTTGCGCAGTGTCATAATCCACATGCACTCGAATACTGTCACCAAATAACCCTTGTGAATTTGCCTCTAATTGCAGCGTATCGACATTGGCTTCATTTTGTAGGGTTACCGATGCTGAACGCGCGACCGTCATATCCGCAATGCGCATGACGTAACATCGATTACCGCCGTTAGCAAAAAATAATTTAACCGAACGTGCCAAATCACTGTTGGCAAAAGTTGACGAAAATGTTCGTTCAAAATCTTCGTAACTTAAGCACAACATCGGCTTATTCAATTCACCTTTTTGCGCGCGTCCAATAAACATCGCAATGGATGTACTGACACCCGCAATTGTTCGGACACCACTTGGTACTTCTTTAATGTAAACACCGGGGTAGGTTAGATTAGACATAAAGGGCTATCTCCTCACAATGAGTCAAACCGGGTAACGGGGCTCACTTGAGCTCCATCTCGAATCATTTTCACTAAGCTGTCAGAAGACAGGTGCTCTGCGGCTAAGGTGGTGATTTGTAATTTAAATAACTCGCCACTTTTAACGTCTTCGGCTAGATTAATCACCAACCAACGTGGGTGACTCATTAGAAAACGTTCAATCGCTGCATGGGTGCCCTCTTCGACCAAAAGGTGAGTAATTAGTACGTCACCTTCTACCAGCGTAAGATTATTTATCGTTGAGATTGGATTATGCGCGCCCATATCCATAACCAGCGTCATATCCGCTTGTGCATCAATCACTGCGTGAACAATTTGTGCTAACAATTGCGGCAGTCCAGCCGTGACAATGCGATAAGGTTTCAAGTCCATTCTCGAATAATCAATCGAAGACCCACCATAAGGGGCAAACGAAGGGATTGAAATAGATGCAAGGATGGATTTAGTAACTAGTCCTTTATGAATCAATTGAACTAGATAATTGGATTTAAAACCCACTGATTACCACCGTTGCCATCGCAGATTGCAAAAATAACCCAAAGATTTTTGACTTTAATGGGGGTTCTTGAATACAAAATAACAAGCTGAAAAAAGTAAACCGACAGCACTCACGACGGTCGACTGGAAGCTACAGACCAGTTGCATCCAAATAATTAATTGGAATCAAACCGTCAATTAATATCTGACCGTCAGTTCGGTTCAACCAGTCACTAAGGAAAGGACTATGCGCACATTATTAATACTATTCGCTTTACTGTTAACGACTGCTATCACCACAGATGCAACTGCCGCTGACAATCAAGAAAGTAGCTGGGATAATTTTTGGGGACTGGATCCCGAAATAGAATCCACCATGTTTACTTTTAATAAGCAGTTTCGTACCCAAACCGCCATTCATACGATTATTGCTGCGACTGACAATTGTGAGCAAGCGACGACATTCTTTTATGCGCCAGAAGGTACTTTATTCGAAATCATCCCCAAAGGTGAAGCGACGGACTACTGGATAGTACGCTTTTATCTTCGTGCCGGCGATGGACAGACACAAAGCAAGGGACTCTATGCCAACACTCAAGCGCCCAGTCATTCAAACTTAACCGTGGTAAATGCCAGCAAGCGCTATAAACTGTGTTTAAAATCGATTCCAAATTACAGTTATCGCCGCACTGGTGGTCTCGATACGGGTATTTTAGTCGTGCCGTTCAAATTACGCCAAGGCGATATTTTTAACGACTCCACTATCGGTCCTTACTTGGCCTTTCGTGACGAGTCTATCTCCTATATTGCAGCACTGGGTTTGTCGCAAATTTCATTAGTCGACAATAGTAATAGTGAAATTAAAACCGCCACTGGAATTACCCTAGCTATGGGGATTATTTGGGAAGTCAATCCTGAGTTTGATGTTGCCTTTATCGCCGGCGCCGATCACTTATCCGGTAGCGAGGGTGATAGCTGGCAGCACCAAGACGAAGTTTGGCTCAGCTTTGCTATCGGCTATAACTTTTCCAATTAGTATTTACCCAATCGGCGGCTTACGGCGTAACGGTGGGCGTTTTTGCGCGGGCTCGCCTTCGGGAGTTTGCGCTCGCTTGGCATTCGAGTTAGCCGCTTGTTGAGCCCGGGCTAACTTTTTCTTGTGCGGCTTTTTCTTTTTCGCTGGACGTACCGCAGACTCTGGCAAGTTATGGTTGGGAACAAACCCATCTAACCAACGACGCTCAACTAGCCGCTGCAAAGCAGTTTCAATCGCACGCAACAATTCAATCTCATCGGCGCACACCAATGAAATGGCAACCCCCTTCTCACCCGCACGTCCAGTTCGTCCAATGCGATGAATATAGTCATGTGCCACTTTTGGCAAGTCCATGTTAATGACCGCTGGCAATTGTGAAATATCAATGCCTCGAGCTGCCACATCGGTTGCAACCAAAACCTGACACTCGCCCATTTTGAATCGGTCTAAACTGGCTTGACGCTGCGCTTGACTTTTATCCCCATGAACGGAGTCACTAAGATAACCAAGCTCAGTTAGGTGCTGACTCACTTGGTTGGCACTCTTTTTAGTTTTAACAAACACTAATACTTGGGAAAATTGATGCTGCTCAAGTAACGCCGTCAAGGCAGCTAGCTTTTCTTTCTTATCAACCGGGTGAAGCCAATGTTGTACCGTTTTAACCGACCGCTCTGCCACCCCCACCACAATCTGTTGCGGATTAGCGCTAACTAATTTAATCCATTGCTGCAGTGCTTCAGGAAAAGTGGCAGAAAATAATAAAGTTTGACGTTTCGTCGGGAGATAAGTGAGTAACTGTTGTAGCTCCGGCTGAAAACCCAAATCCAAGAGTTTATCCGCCTCATCCAGCACGCAACACTTCAGTGCACTGAGATTGAGCGCATTTTTTTCAATTAAATCAATCAGCCTTCCCGGTGTTGCCACAACCAAGTGGGCGCCTTGACGCAGCGCCATCATTTGCGGATTAATTTTTACTCCACCATATGCGGTCACGAGTACACACGGGGTTGCGGCCATTAACTGCTGCGCAACATCGCTGATTTGTTGCGCCAATTCGCGCGTCGGAACAATCACCACCGCATGAGTGCGATTGCTCTGTAGCGGCAATGTCATCAGTCGTTCAATTAACGGCAGTAAAAAGGCCCCGGTTTTACCACTGCCCGTTTGCGCACGGGCCACCAAATCATTTCCCTGCTGAATCTTAGGAATTGCTTTGCGTTGTATTTCAGTCGGCTTTGTCCACTGCATCTGCTGCAGATTAGCCAATAATTGTGACGAAGAGACTATCGATTGAAACGACATAGAAAACCATTTTTAAGTTAATTCAACGCTATTTTAACGTGAAGCGAGCAACAAGTCCTAGCGATATCCAATGCAAAGCTTATGCGGCCGAGGTGTTGCCGAAGAAACCCCAGCCAGTCGTCGGCTTTTGGTCTCTCAAACACCTAGCGATAGCAACCACCCGAGCCGATGACTGCACAGCAAACTATCGCAATACCGCTATCTGGCCGCAATACAGTTGCCCACTAGCCCCAAGGTTATGGCATACTGAGGTAAAAAAACTAACCTTCTGCTCGGCCTTGTTAGGAGTCTCTCAGTGCCCGAAATGCTGCTTTCATTTTTCACCACTTGCGTTAAAGCAACCGCTAAACGTGCACGCCCCATAAGCTTGCTTATGCTCGGACTTAGCGTTTTCAATCAGGCAACTGCCGTGACTTCCGATAATGCGCTTGCCACTTGCGAAGCCGCCATGCAAAGCGGCGACTATGCACACGCCGAAACCATTTGCTACCAGCAATTAACGCAGCTGCAAACACAAGCTAGCGCAACACCAACAGCGAGTTCTGAGTTGGCCGCGCAGCAGTTAATGTTGCAGCTAGCCTTAGTCGATATTTTTCATGCCATGGGAGACAGCAGCCAAGAGGATTTGTTTCTTAAGCAAGCTCGCGCCAATCCGGCATTTAGTCACCATACGGCAGGCGCTTACAAGTGGCATAGAAAGATGGGGCAAAAATATTATTTTATCAAAGACTATCGCCGCGCAAATGAACATTTAGAACAAGCATTGACGATTGCCAAGCAACAAAATGATCGGTCAATGCTAGCCAAAAGTTACAACGATGTTGGTTTAGTGCAGTCACAGCAGGGAAATTTCAAACAGGCACTCGCTTCCTACCAACAAAGCCTGGCATTAAAACTCGAACAAGGCGACAACTACCCCATCGGGACCACTTTAAATAATATCGGTTTAACCTACGCAAAACTTGAAAACTATGAGCAAGCAATCCACTACTACGAGCAAGCTCTCGACACTTTTTTAAAATACACTCAACAGCCAAATTTTGACCGCCGCGTATTTAATAACATTACACATGTTTATGAGGACCTAGCGGTAACTTATAACAAATTAGATGATTTACAAAAGCAGGCTTATTTTCAGCAAAAGGCCATGGCGTCAATTGACTATAAAACATCAAAAGGAGAACAAGCTCGCGCGCTGATTAATATTGCTCAATTACAAATCGATGAGAATCAACTTGACTCCGCAGAGTCATTTTTAACCAAAGCAGAAGAACTGCAAACGCTTAGTGCCTTTGATCTTAGGTTAGAACTAAACGTTAGTCGGGCCGAGCTTAGTATTCAAAAAAATGAGCTCGACAAAGCAATCAGCTTTGCTAATAGTGGTTTATTACTAGCGACCGAGAAAGCGGATCATTTTGCAAAAGCAAAGCTACTTAAAATTCTCAGTCGCGCCTACTATAACCGCGACATACATGCTTCGTTTCATTACCTCGAACAATATGCACAAAGCCGTGATGCATTTCTGGCACAAAAATACGATGCCGATCTTAAATCGATTCAAGTCGCAATCGAAAAGCAACAAGTAGAGCATCAACTCGCCTTAGAACAGATTGAAAATGCGCGCCAACAAACAGAAATCCAACAACTTACCAACTGGATTTTATCAGCCAGTTTGTTACTTTCCATTAGCATTGCTTTTTTAGTTTTATTTTGGTTTAAAAAGAAGAAAGAAAAACAGGCGCTGATTCAAAGTATTCGTTATCATCAGCAACAACTCTTAGCACTCGAGCACAGCTTACAAGATGACGATACTGATACAGAAGCTACTGATGATAATGAGGATGTTGAACTTGCTAAGAGTATGACTCAGCTTAAGCAGCAGTTGCGCAGCACGTTAGTGGCAACGATGATTGATGCCGTACGAATTTGGGAGACTCATACCCAAAGTAACCGAGTTGAGTTAGCCGACAAGAGTAAACTTTGGACCATCTCAATCGATAGTGGCACCTTACGTACACGCTCTTTAGATAAATATTTAAGCATTGACAAAATACCGGCTAATCCACGCTGGCGTGCAGTCGCTAGCACTTGCCACTTCATACTGTCCGATGCCGATTTAGACAGTGGCGATCGCGCAACCCTCAACCGCCACCTTGATACCATTAGTAATATTGTTAAGGCTCAATCATTGTATGTTGATTAACCCAATCGCGACTAACGCTCGCGATTGTCTTTAAGCTCTTTTGCAGACCATACAATGTATCCACAATCAAACGTTAACCCTTGGCTTAGATGGTAAGCATCGTGATGATTATCGCTTGCTTTATCCACGTCAACGAAAGTACTTGGCGCAATAAAGAAAGGAATCAATAATGCTGGGTAGGCTTCGGGATTTTCCTGATATAACTGATTGCAAGTCGTCAGCGCGGAACTACGACCTCGAGTAAAATGATCAAATTGTCCACATGTTCGCGAACCCGATGATTCACAAGAGGCTTCTACCGAGCGCTCGACGGCATTAACGCGAACGCGATTTTTTAGGCTTTGTTCTTGATCAACTTCAACATAGAGATCAAGCGGCTGAAACGCCATTTCGGCTAGCATCATATCTTCTTGAGTAAGGTGAAAAGTCGCCACGCTGATAAACGTTGCATCGGCACTCAAATTGGCTTCCGATAAAATTTCCGTCATAAACTTATGCGCCGTTGCAACCGGCACGACGCAGAGCAGCGAAAGTCCTAATACCAAGCGGTGCAAACAGGATAAAGGCTTACTTATCGCTGGCACGATTGATGGCCGCCGTGAACTTTCCGCGACACACTTGCGCCATCCATCTGTTAGTGATGTTAACTGTTTTTTACCTTGCTCAATAACCATACTCACCTCTCTTGGTAACGACCGCTCTGTTACACCTTTATCTACAACCCTGTTGCGTGCCAAACAAATTAGCCCTGTTACACGCTCAATGGCATTGTAGAAAGGCAGAGAGTCGATTGTTAAGCAAAGCCTCTGGTAAATTCTGGTAAAAACCATTTTATCTATTAAAAATCAACATGTTAAATGCCATTCCTTGCATGCAATGAACACCTGAATGTGGCGCTGCGAGAGCCAATTGACCACCTTTATCCAGTGATATCGCTCGCGTTTTCAGTGCAAATTTTTACTATCGATTCATGGCTTGAGACGACTTTTCACAAGTCATTTGGCATCACTTGATAGTTCGAACAGCTCGAATAGGAGATAGTTATGAAAACACTAATGAAAACCGGTGTCAGCGCTCTCGCGGCACTTATTCTAATGCCTACCGCCAACGCTATTGGTCCAGTGTCCAGCCCGGGCTGGTATTACACCACCATTAGCTATGCCAGTGGTTCGGCGTCCTTCGGCCGCATGGGTCCGTTTAGCACCGAAGCCGAGTGCCAAGCAACCCGATGGAACGATTACGGTGATGGTGGAGCCATTCCTTGGGACGGTGGCCCAGGCTGCTTTTATCTCTATGAAAGCGGCATTGGTGCCTATAACGAGTTGTTGCAGCACTGGAATTTAGTAACTGGCCCCAATACAGGAAATCCAACGATTGCAACAGAAATGAAGCCCGCGCTATTGGAAGTCAATATGCTGATTGAACAGCATGATATTCGAGATTATCGCGACGCTTTATCACGTATCAGCAATATTCGCTCGACGTCTGCTGAGCAACCACAACGCTAATTTATTCGTGACACAGGAGTTTTAATGATGAAAACCACAAACTTTTTATGCCTGCTAGTGACCTTGTTGCTCAGTGCAGGGGTATACGCGATTGGCCCGGTCACGTCACCGGGTTGGTATTACACCACCATTAAATATTCAGGTGGTACCCCCTCGTTTAGTCGCGCCGGTCCCTTTGCTAGCCAAGATGATTGCAATGCTGCACGCAGCAGCGACACTGGAGATGGTGGCTGGCAACCCTTTGATGGCTCAGCCGATTGCTTTTATCTGTATGAAAATGACATCCCTGCATACAACGAGCTGTTGGAACATTGGAACCTTGCGAGCGGTCCGAATACCACCCTGCCGGCACTCGATGCAGATATGCAAAGTGTCTTAGCCGAGGTCAATCTGGTGATCGGTCAACATGAAATTCAGCGCTATCGGCAGTCACTGAATAAAGTGAGTAATTTCGAAGCACGGCGCACAACCAACCAGCGTTAAACCACAGCCCAATCGAGCATCGGCTCGATTGGGACAATTTATTTCTTCGCCGCGGGAATTAAAACTAGTTGTTGCTGTGGCGGGATCAAATATTCAGCACCGTCCGGAGTGATTACCGCCATTTCCTCTACTGAAATGGTTTTTTGTGCACCGCTAGGCAGTGTCCAAGCAAAAAATCCATCAAACGCGAACACCATCCCAGCCTTGAGAGGCCGTTGTGCCGCGGGTCGCACTGTCGCGCCTCGAGCACCGCCAAGGTTAGGTCCAGTATCGTGGGCAACATAGCCGACTGGGTGCCCAGTGCTCCACATCACCGGTGCTGAACCTTGCGCTTCCATTACAACACTTTGCGCCCGGTCCACCGCAATGCCGGTTACGCCAGGTCGCATCGCTTGAAAGGCCCGATAACCACCTAACCGTGCGCTTTCCCAATAATGGGCAATGTCTGCTGGCGCAGCTGTTTCGCCCGGTTTCAACACATACGCAAAGCGTTGGATATCGGTTACCCAGCGATCAAACACTCGAATCCCAAAGTCGATCTGAATCACATCACCCGGCATAATCACTTTGTCGGTGGCATGAGAGTGCCCCCGATCCGGACCCGAGTTAACATTGGGATTTTGATCCGGCGCCCAAGCATCACCCACACCATACTGCGCCATTTTTTGTTTTAAAAAACGCGCCACGTCAGCGTCCGTAGTCGTTCCAGGGATCACTTGTTGATAAGCCTCGATTTGCCACTTAGCAGTCAGCGCCGCCGCAGCACGCATAATCGCCACTTCTTGCGGTAGCTTGATCGAGAGCCATTGATAAACTAACTCTTGCGACGATACCAAACGTTCTGCGAACGCATTGCCCAGCGCTTCCTCTAAAGCGATGCGTTGGGTGTAACTTAATCCATCGGCCTGTGCATTGGTCGTTGAAGAATTAACCGCAATACGTTTAAAGTTTTTGTTTTTAATAAAGCTGCTCGCTTGAGTTAGGGTCGACTCACCTCTTGGAACTGCAATGACTTGATCATGAATAGCTAAATCGGCAAGTGCCGTTGACTCACTAGACGGCGAGTAAACCCGCGAGTGAAAACCTTTAGCATCGAGGTAAAATAGGAACACGGCTGGAGCGCCAGCGTTTTCACAACCGATGTGTTCGGCCAAAGGATCATTGCGATTTTCGCGACAGAGAATTATCCAAGCATCCACTTGCGCGGTTTGCATGGCTCTGGGTAGTAACTGCGCGATGCGCTGCTTGCGAATTTCAGGCCATGGATTTGGCTGTTGCAAAAAGGCATCATCTGCGGCCATCAAACCCGTACCACTGAGTAACTGTATTGCCAGAAAAAACGATACCACTAAATGAATAATACCTCGGCTCTTCATCACAAGTAGTTCCTCATAACCAAATCTCCCCTTACCGACTCCACTAGGATTATTTTGAGAAAATTATTTCGAGCAAATTCTCTCCATCACCAAAGACACCATTAACTAGCAAAGCGTACTATTGCCAATGAATCAAATTCAGTTGATTGTCACCCTCAGCTAAAACCATATCGATGATTGAATTCTGTTTATTTACCATAATTAAGCGCGGTATTCCGGCGCTAGCAAATTGCGCATAAAGGCTGCGATCGACATCCGCGACAAAATCGATGCTCAAATTATATTCTTGCTGAAACTTGCGCACTTCATCGATTGAATTTTCGCGAGCAATAGCAATAATGTGTAGATCGTCTTCGAGTAATAAACTCGACTCGCTCAACGCCTTCATCGCGCGCTGGCTATCGGAACACCAAGTCGCAAATAAAATAATCAGCTTGCGCGAATTATCTTGTGAAAAATCAATCACCTCACCATCAATGGTCGTAACCCGGGTAAGAGGCAGTTGTGAGCCGGCCGCAACATAGGTTTCATACTTTGGCTTTTCAGTGACTTTCCCCGAATCCGCTGTGGCCATCTCAGTACTCGGGGTTGTGGCGCAGGCCGATAAAAATACAACACTCAGTGTTAGCGCTATTTTATAAATCATGGACAAATTCCTTTGCAAATGGTTAACGCGCAATGATCGATTGCTCAACTTCTCTTTAGCTAAACTGCGCTTAAGGCAAAAACGTTCACTAATATAAAGTAAACCGCAAAAGAATTGAATTACTGTGTTCACTTTTTCAGTGTTTCAAAAGATCCACCCAACACTTTGCGAGTCGATTAATCGCCTAACTGAATAATATCGACGATTAAATTTATATAAGAAAGATAGCCCACCGACTGCCCTGCAATTTGATAAATACCAAGACCATTGGCAAACTGTTCGCCTTTTCGCAAAGTAATGCGAAAACCCGGCGACAATTCCCGTGTTTTGCCATAGGCTTCCTTGCGCTGAGAAAGCGCTAACCTATTGGCCAATTGACGAAAGCCATCGCGATATAAAACATCATGCTCAACCAACATTTTTTGCGGCTTAACAAAGGGCTGCTTGCTGGGTGCAAGCTCAATCTTTACCGCCCCACTTGGTCGATGGATAATCACTCGGTCATCAAAGGATAAAAAGTGTGCAGTGATCTGTTCCAACTTTAATGCATCTTTAGGTAACGACTGCTTAAGTTTATTGAGCTCAAACATCCATACACCTGACGCGCCGATAACACGATAAAACAGGTAATCACCCTGCTCGGCAACTTGTAATGCCGAGGCTTCGTCGATACCAAAAGCAAACGGGATTGCAGTTGCAGCTGCCAATTGGATCAAGCGAGCTTGGCGCGCGCGCTCTGAAAAATGAGTATCAAATATGCCCGCACTGATAAGTCCTAATCCTCCTGTCGGAGTGTAAGTTAAACTATCAGGGTGTAGCAAACAGGTATCGTCTTTCTCACAGCCGGGCTTTGTTGGCGCTGTTGCATGGGCACCACTGACGAGCGCTTGATAAGACGAGCCACTGGTAATCATCGGGATCGGCTGCTCTCCCCAGAGCCCTCCCGACTGCACCGCAGCGCCGGCGCTGGTACCACCCACGACCAATTCATTGCGGTTAAATTTCTCCACCAGCAACTCATATAACCACGCCGGAGACTGCTCAAAAGCAGCTAAAGTTAAAGACTGATCGCCGCCATTAATAAACACTCCATCTGCGCTTTGCAATAACGCCCGTAATAACTTTGGATTCTCACAATGAGCATGTTGATAGGCCCACAGCTTAGGATAATGGAATTCCCGACGTACACTGCCCAAATGTAAGGCTCGATATTGTTCCAGTTGTTCACAACGGTTCTCACTAAGTGCTTTGGCCAAGGCTAAATCTAACGGAAACCAATGAACATTGGCACCCGCCTGTTGCAACGCCTGCTGATAAAAATCGACCGCTTCAAAAGAGTCACGCGCCGAACTGGTCATCACAAGCAGCGTCGGTTTATCGGGCTTGTTGCTGACCGCTTTCGCCATCGTTACAAACTGTTCAAACACCAAAGGCGCAGCATAATACTGACTCTGCTGCAAACTGACGGTTTCAGTCACCCGCTGATTATTCTTGTGCTGATAGACCTGAAGGTAATCGAGCAATAAAAACCAATTGTGATCAGAAAGCGCGGATAACAATTGCTGTCCGCTAAGCTCCGGCTGACCATTCACAACTGAAGCAATTTTAGTTTCTTGTTCAATAGCCTCAATCAGCTCAGATTTTGTCATTGGCGTTGCAAAACGCTGCGCTAACTGCTGCAGTAAAACAACCAACGATTGCCGTATATTATTTTCGACATCAATAAAATAGGGCGAAGCTGAAACCAAAGTAATCGCTTGCGGAGTAATTTGATAGTACTCGTTAAACTTGCTATCCGCCGCTTGTGATTGCAGGATTTTCGGATCTTTACAATTCGACAGCGCAAACGTTGAGCAAGTCTTCAGTGCCCCACCCGCTAGCAATAGTGAATAGTTTCCGGAAAATTTTTTCTGCACGTTAGTAAAATCTATCACTTGATCGGTCGCCAATATCGATAAACTTTTCAGTGCTAGCAGTAGAGCTACTAAACGATTAATTTTCATTATTCGAATCGTCCTTTAATTAGCGCATTACCGGTTTCAACCATTTTTTGTCCTTTTGCCCAAACGGAATCAATCTCCAACTCCGGCCCGGACAACAGAACTACATCGGCATCAAACCCGACTTCAATGCGGCCTTTATGGTTTAGACCTAACACGCTTGCAGGATTACAGGTGATCACGCTAAGCGCATCAGCTAAGGCAAGGTTTTGCTCAAGCACTGCATCTCGCACCTCAGCAAATAACGACTTCTCTTCGCCGACTAGCAATTGTTGCAATCGACCGTGTTGATCAAAGTCCGGTAAACTCGCGTGGCCATCAGAACTGAACGTAATATTGCTTAGCGGGACCTGCTGTTTGATTAAATAAGTGAGTGCCTGTGCGCACTTTATTTCACCGTGTGCCAGTGCATGTGCCGTAGTCGAAGTGGTTAAATCAATAAAGCCACCGGCTTTTGCAAAACCCACTCCGGCATCGAGTAAGGATTGATTACGGTTGATATGCGTTGGGTAAAACTGGGTAATTGGAATATCCGTTTGCGCCACTACTTGTTCGAGTAATTTCAACTGCGAGGGTCCATCGCCACAGTGAATACTAACGATGCCTGACTTTCCGGACAACATTCCGCCAACTCGAGCTTCGGCGGCAACTTTAGCTAATTCGTTGACAGTCGGTTGCGACGAACGGTGATCAGCAATGGCCACTTCACCAACGCCGATCATTTCGCTGACCAGCATAATATCTTGCGTTACCGAACCGGTCAGTGTGGTAACCGGTATATGATAGGAACCGGTGTAACAATAGGCTGTCAAGCCTTCCTCATTCAGCGCTTTCACTTTTGCGAGCACATCGGGTAGCGAGCGCGTCACCGCGTCGGTACCTAACGCAGCCACCAGTGTTGTGATCCCGGCCGTCGTAGCATCGCTAAGATTCAGTGCCGGCGTTCGAGTGGTAAATCCGCCTTCGCCGCCACCGCCAGTTACGTGCACTAACGAATCGATAAACCCAGGAACCAGAATTTTTCCGGTTGCCTCGATCACCTCAATAGCCACCGCATCGCTTTGAATAACTATATTGTCTTCAATAGCGGCAATAGTTGAATCAATCAATAAGACGTCTTTATTGCCGAGAAACTTAGGACTCATCACCTGAGCATTTTTAATCACGGTAATCACGTTAAGCTCCCACTAATAACTTATCGCGACAGCTGTGACAATAAACGCCATTGCCAAGACAAAGTTAAGTAGTAAAAATTTCACCACAAAGCTGGCCCAATTCGCCCAAGCAACTCGAGTAACGCCGAGTGTGCCCATAAGTGATGCTGAAGTTGGCACGATAATATTGGTTAAACCATCACCGAGTTGAAAGGCCAACACAGCGACTTGCCGCGATACACCGACCAAGTCCGCAATCGGTGCCATAAGCGGCATGGTAAGTGCGGCTTGACCCGATCCTGATGTGACGAAAAAATTAAAGATGGATTGAAACCAAAACATTCCCAGCGCGGAGGCAGTTTCGGAGAACTCAGCAAAAACTTGCGAAGTTGCGTTTAAAATAGAATTGAGCACTGAAGGGTTACTGGGATCAGTGCCGCCCAATACGGCTAAAATTCCTTGGGCAAATCCAACCACTAAGGCCGCCGGTAACAAATCACTAGCACCTTTGCGAAACGCTTGTGCGGCTCGATTCATGGTAAATTGATTGACCTTAAAGATCACTGCAATGGCGCCAGCGATAACGCCCATAACGAAAAACTGTGTCGCAATTTCGGGTATATAATACCCATGGGCGACTACGCCCCAAATTACCCAAATCATTCCAGCAGTGAGCGTTAATAACACCAGTCGTTCACCATAATTTAAAGGTGCCTTTGGCAGTTGCGTTAAATCGTGATGCTCGCGAAAATAATCATCAGACTGAAAACTTTTCGAACGCTTCGGATCCGCTTTAATACTGAGCGCATAGCGCCAACAATACAGCATCAAAAAGCAGGTAAACACTACCCACATGACCACTCGAAAGCCGGCACCGGAAAGCATCGGTACGCCCGCCAGACCTTGTGCGATAGCCACATTAAAAGGATTCATCCAAGATGTTGCAAACCCGATTTGAGTTGCCACATAGGTACACAGCACGGCCGTTATGCCATCGTATCCGAGCGAAACTAAAATTGGCGCAATAATCAACGCAAAAACAATGGCCTCTTCTCCCATTCCGAAAACGGCACCACCTAGAGAGAATACAAAGCATAACAATGGAATTAGCAAGCTATCACGACCTTTGATCAAGACCAACAAACGCAACAAGGCTTTGTCAATCGCTTGAGTCTCCATAATAATCCCAAACGCGCCCCCCACAATAAGGATAAACATCATGACGCCAATAGCGGCACCATATTTATCGCCCGACGTCATCCCATTAAAGGCAAATGCGAGTAGACTGGCATCATCATCTTTGGCAAAAATAGGGGCCGGTTGAGTTTCGCTAAGCGCTTGGTAACTACCGGCTTTGAGGATGGTCTTTTCGATCACTTCATCGCCGTGCTGGTAGGCTATGGTTTCGGTGGTGAATGAACCGGGAGCGATAAAAAAGGTTAAACACCACGCCACAAACACAATACCTAAAATCAGTATTAAGGTATCGGGCACTTTCGCAGCGGCTGACTTCGAGCTTTCGGTTGCATTACTCATAGCGATTTGTTCACTCTTAAAATTGAATCAATTAATTAACGAATTCGAAATAAAAAAATGCGGCACAAGCGCCGCAAAGGCAGGGCAAACAGATTTTTCCGAAGCCTTGTTATGCTGCCGGCCAATACCAGATTCACCGACAGCTTATCATTTTAAAAACGTTGAATGTAGCTCAAACGATAATACCTTCCCATTACATCATGGTTTAGCATATCGGCATTTAGATAACGTCCATAAACGAACGGCGCAGCACGGTCGAATAGGTTGTCGATGCCAATAGAGAGGGTTATATCATCAGAAATATCAACACCAAACTTTGTATTAATAACGGTCCAAGATGGCACCAGACGATTACGATTTGGCACAGCGCCCTCGCCTGCATTCTCGGCAATATAATCGAGCGCGTCAAACGGGTCGGAATAGGCATCTCCCGAATCATAAGACTGGCCAGCGGCATTGCGCTTACCCAACAATGAAACTTCATCATAATAGTGATGCGTGTAATTCGCCGCCATCGCAGCGTAATAATTGTCATAACTCCATTTCAGTTTTAGCGCCGCAATAATGCGCGGATATCGAAATGAACCTGCCAGATTTTCAGTTGTAGCTAAACTAGAGCGATTGCGATCAAATTCACTTAAATAAGTGGAATCAAACAAGAGCGTGAATCGACCTGCTGATTCACTGCGAATCACTTGAGTATAAGTTAGGTCAAAACCAGAAACGGTTTGCTCACCAACATTGCTTAACTGAAATGTTGAATTCGTTCCTAGCGCATCACCGTTACCAAAAATTTGTGCATCGGCAATCGAATCATTCAATACTTGTTGGGATAAATTTTCACCTTCCGCTACGCCGTAAAAACCGCACCACTCAGAGTCGATGACAATACCTATTTCACCTGCAGGAACACGGCCGCAAAAAGCATGGTTTTGCGGATCATTTAAAGCTCGTACGATGGCTCCTTCAAAGTCGACATCAATGATATTTTCGTGTTGAAACTGCCAGGCATCGGCGGTTAGCGTAATATCGTCAGACAAACTCCAAACAAATCCGTAACTTATTGACTTCGAAGTTTCTGGCATTAACTCCGGATTGCCGTACTCAAGAGAAAAACCACCAACACTGGCTTGGCCAGCACAAAACTCACTAATCTCAGCAATACAATCAGCGCTGAATGAAGTGGTTCTAAGCTCGACACCGGATTGCGACAGCGACGGTGCGCGAAACGAACTCGCCCACGAACCACGTATTACGAGTTGATCTGACGGCTGCCATTTAAAGCCCACTTTTGGATTAAAGTCGCCACCGAAATTATCATAATGATCATAGCGACCGGCAACCTGTAATTGAACGCGCTCGGATAATGGCAATAGGACCTCACTGAACAGCGCATATTGATCACGCTTAGCATCAACTCGACTTGAGCCGAATCCTAATACCGCGGGAATATAATCATTGCTTTCATTCGCGACCGCCAGCTCACTTGGACGATCGGAAATTTCTTCTTGGCGAAACTCAACGCCGGAAGCCATTGCAACGGGTAAGCCATTAAAGGTACCCAGTGAGCCAGAAAACTTTACATCAATTCCAAGTACGTTTGACTCTCCGGTCCGCGTCACAGCTTCTTCGATTAACGCAAGCGTTTGCTCATTTCCACTTTGGCCGCCAAATGGATTAAACCAAAGCCCATCGACACCCGCCGTACAACTTGTAGAGCCATCTGCACATAACTCTCCCATTAAGGCTGCATTAAAGGTGAAGCGATTATAGATCCCTTCTAACGCTTGCTGCGTCGACTCGTTTTTCGAGTAAGAGATAGCAGCTTCCCAATCCCACTCATTATAGAAACCTTCAAAGCCAGCAACCCAATGCAAAGTATCGGTGCTAATACCAATTCTTCGCGGTGCCAAAAAACGGCCTTGAATTCTAAAGTCACCATTGCTTTGGTCAATTAAATCTTGAAAGCTCTGTTCGGTGGCTAAAAATCCGGGATTAATAGTGGAAACAAAAGCTGAGTTTGCGCTGTCGTTCAAACCACGAAATCGATTTGGTGATGACTGTGCTTCCGATTCTTTTTGCGACACTAAAAGGTGACTAAAAAACGTAACATCATCACTTATATCTATACGATAAGCGATCGAAGCGGACAAGGTTTCTACCGGTGCTGACACCAGCAAATATGGATTCGGATCAAATGCACAGGAAGCGTCACCGTATACCGGATCGAAAAAGACTTGCTCGTCAGGACAAGCTGGATCAACTTCGCCAAAACCGCTGGTAGTATCTCGCCAATATGCATTAGGGTACAAACCACCGGAAAAAATCGGATAAAATGTACTAGCGGTTTGTTCACGATCGGCATAAGAAAATCCGTCACGGTCAAAATAATCGAGTGTAATTAAAATATTAGAGTCACGCGTTGTGTCACCATAAGTAAAACTGACACTGCTTTTGCTTTCATCACTGCTGGCGGTTGAATTCCCATAGTTTAGCGCCAACTCTGCACCGCTATAGTCTTTCTTTAATATATAATTAACAACGCCGGCCACTGCATCGGCGCCGTAAATAGCGGACGCACCAGTGGATAACACTTCAATACGATCGATGGCTGAAATCGGAATTGCATTAACGTCGACAAAATTAACATTACCTGCAGCAAACGAACTCGCCGCTATACGTCGACCATTAATTAGCGTTAAAGTTGATGAGGCACCGAGGCCACGTAATGTTGCAGCGGCCATTCCCGCAGGTGTCGAGGTTGATAATGCTCCCGATGTACTGGTATTAAACGATCCTTCTCCGCCGCGGAATACGCCTAAATCTTTTAACAGATCCGCTATCGATGTCGCATTAGTATTTTTTATATCATCCGCGGTAATGGTAATAAGTGGCTGAGCATCGGCAAGATCAACGCCCTTAATTTGGGTACCCGTTACAGTAACTTTATTTTCGGTTTTGGACGCCTCTTCATCTGCAGCCATCAAGTTTGCAGATAAACTAAAACCGATACTTACGGCTATCAGCGATAATTTCCAACGCTGGCTATCATTATTGTTCATTGTTCTGTCACCTATGATTTTATTCTTGTCATTTTAAAATGTCTGTAAAACAGAGCGATAACATTGACAAAACAAGTAGCAACGAAGACACGACTAACCGCACAGAAAACCTATGATCGGCAGAAAAATAAAATCGTTACTATTGCTTTGGTCAGGAATAAAACCGGGGTGACTATTCGTCGAACCACTCAGAAAGGTAAAATTCAGATGAGCGAAAAACGCTTGCGTTATAAGCTTTTTTTAACATTTCGCCCTCCTCATTTAATGATGAAAACTACGCTTGGATGACTCCAAAACCGCAGATATTTTTTGATTGTATGATAATCTAAACTGGAATCAAGATTCTTGTCAATATTAATTTTTGAGTTTTCGCAGTGAATATTAGCGACTTATTACTCGGCCAGGTTTATTGTGACAGCCAGCCAGCAACACAATTATCCAGACCACTCCATTGCCATTTAGAGCTACATGTTGAACAAATATATGTATTAGTCAGTCCTTTTCTTGCGGCTAAAGTTAGCCGCTTACTATTCACCAACTGCTCAAGTTTACGCTGCACGGATTGTTCGCGGGTAATCGTTTTGATGGGTCCTTGAAATTCACTTCGTAACTCAACACAGGTGGCACACTCCATCGTCGATTTAGATTGCGCGTGCGGCTTACTATCTTTACTGCGCTTGCCCATTCACTAAACTCCTCTAACTGTTTACTTTCCAGTGACGCTGCATTTCAAAAAACAAAAAGCTCGCGGTCCAAGTAATCATGACTAAACCGGTTAACGACTCTATTCCGGTTAAAAAGCGTATTGGACCAATCGGCTCAATATCGCCATAACCCAGCGTGGTGTAGTTGGTAAAGGAAAAGTAAACACACTCTAAAACCGAGCCATCGAAATTACCTCTAAGCTCACCAAATCCATCCAGTTGAATTAAGCCATAATAGGCTAAACCAAATAGCCAAACTTCAATCACATGCGCAATCAAAGCACCAAATACGCCAATTACGATTCGATAACGATGAGCAATCGCCAGTTTCGGAATGGCTAATGTTAGCAAACGTAAAAATTCGTAATGCACTAGTACGGTCAGAGCCATCAGCGCTGTATTAATTAACGTAATCGCAAACAAATTCGCCATCTGGTTTCCTACGTGTGTTTTGTGTTTAAAGATACCTAAATTTTACTTACTCTGCATCAGCCATGACGGCTTCAGATCAATAATTAGTTCATTATTACCTTAACACTTATTTATCAATTTATTTACTCTTCGCGCCAGTTATAATAGATTTTAGCGAGTCAAATACCGACAACTAATTGTTGCTGCCATCCCCCGTGACCTCACTATTGTTTGGTCTTGATACAGCTGCCACTATCTGCTGCGCAAGGTCGGCCAGTGCAGCTGCTAACGCCTTCGACTTTACCGGTTCTCGATAATTAGGGTTATCCGCTACCAGAGGAGAAGTCGCCAACATATTTGCCGCCCCTTTTGCCACTATCGAGAATTGAGTTACTTCATTTACTGTTACCTTAGCATTGATTGTAGCAAGGTAGTCGCCCGATATTACCGGGCAAACCGCCAATACAGACTTCCAACAAAACACCATATAAGGAACGGCAGCGATCTTGGCTAAATTTGACGACGATGATTGCGCAGGCGCCCAATATTCAATATGGGCATCGACATACCAGGTATCTCGCTCGCCTTTTTGTGGGTATAGCTGCTTAGTCACTTGCTGCAGAATTAATGACAGCTGACTCGCGATGGCTTCATTAGCCTCATCGTCATTATTCAAAGTGATATTGCCTACTTGCACATAGGGAAAGTCGTCAGCCATATGCGGATAATGGGATTTAATGTGCGCGACAATTTCGTTAGTTACGGCCTGTTCATTTTTCTCTAGCCAAGCGCCTCGAAAAGCCTCGGCTTCTTCAACAGCTGTACTCTCATCAATCGATGATCGATAAGTCATCGTACAGCCCGTTAAATTTAGCAAACAACACAACCCGAGCAGATATACCAAACGTTTCATTAACAGTCCTTATTTAATAGCGATATTCATTTGTGGATCAGTATTTGAAGATGAAAATAAGGTCTTTTGGCTGACCACTCAAGACTGAGTGATTAAGTAGCAATAACTGATACTGCCGGTTAGGAAAATGTTTAAACGGTCTAGCTATCTGGTGCAGAGCCCTAAAATTTAAGAACTCACTAAATTTGCAAACTCCCAAAATTTTAATAATTCCCAAACGCTGTTGTATAGAATAAGAAAAATTCGCTAAAAGAAAATGAGCATCAGCAAACAATAAAACTTTCCAATAAAAAAGCCGACCCAAAGGTCGGCTTTTTCGTATTGGTCGGAGTGGCGGGATTCGAACCCACGACCCCTTGCACCCCATGCAAGTGCGCTACCAGGCTGCGCCACACTCCGAAATCAATTGCCACGCGGACATTTGACGAGCCGGCAATGATAACGATTTGAATAAAAAAAGCAATCCTTTTTACCAGATTGCTTTTATCGATTTGGTAATTGTCGAGTCAGTGTTTAAGTACGTAAAATGCGCACCACGTCTTCTAACTCATTAATTAACAACTTCACCATATCGTTCGATAACTTGTTGTCAGAGGTCTCTTCTTCGCTTGTTTCCAGCTGTTGACGCGCACCACCAATCGTAAAACCCTTATCATACAAGAGTTCACGAATTTGACGGATAACCATCACATCTTCGCGTTGATAGTACCGACGATTACCGCGTCGTTTAATTGGATGTAATTGGGGAAACTCTTGTTCCCAATAACGCAAAACGTGCGGTTTAACCTGGCACAAATCGCTCACTTCACCAATAGTGAAGTAACGTTTCGCCGGTATCGGTTGTAGTTCGTTGTTATTGCTCGCTTCCAGCATACGCCTCTACCCGGGCCTTAAGTTTTTGTCCTGGACGGAATGTCACTACACGCCGCGCGGAAATAGGGATCTCTTCACCAGTCTTTGGATTACGACCGGGTCGTTGATTTTTGTCGCGCAAATCAAAATTTCCGAAACCGGATAATTTCACTTGCTCGCCCTTTTCCAAAGCGCTGCGCACCTCTTCAAAAAACGTTTCAACCATTTCTTTAGCTTCGCGCTTATTGAGGCCTAATTCCTCAAACAAACGTTCCGCCATATCTGCTTTGGTCAATGCCATAAACAACCTCTCAAGGCTTAGTCTCGTAACACCGCTCCAAGTTGGCTTTCGAGCTGTTTTACGGTCTTATCGACAATAGCGGTGACTTCGGCATCCTTTAGCGTTCGCGTAGCATGCTGTAAAATCATAGCCAGCGCAACACTTTTTCTACCCGTTTCGACCCCATCACCGCGATAGATATCGAAGATATTTATATGTTTTAGTAGATTTCCAGCCGTTTGTCTAATTAAATCAATAAGTTGCGCCACTTCGACGGCCTCATCCACCACTAGCGCAAGATCACGTCTAATCGACGGATATCGGGACAGTTCGGTGAATTTAGGCAACTTTCTCTTATTGATTGCCGCTAAGTCCAACTCAAATAGGAACAAATCTTGCTCCAATCCCAATGCTTTTTTCTTCATTGGGTGCAGTTTACCGATCCAACCGAGCGCTTGATTACCACGATATATGCGCGCTGACTGTCCCGGATGCAAACTTGGATGCGACTCTAATTTAAACAGATAACTGCCTGAATTTACAGTTAATTTTAATATTGATTCTAAGTCACCTTTCAAATCATAGAAATCAACCGGTCGACTTTTGCCTTCCCAGCTCTCTGGCTGGAGATTTCCGCCAATAACCCCAGCTATCGTAGGGATTTGTTTTAATCCATCATCATGGTTTTCAAAGCGTAATCCCAGTTCAAACATCCGCACGCGATCCTGCTGGCGGTTGAAATTGTACTCAGCGGCTTTGATTAACGCCGGCCATAATGACGTGCGCATCACCGACAATTCAGATGAAATAGGATTCAGTAACGCAATCGAGGGAATCTGCGGATTAATGCTCTGCATCAATTCCGGCTCACCAAAACTGTAAGTAATCGCTTCTTGATAACCGCGCGCTACTAGTAAATTGCGCAGCGCTGACTTACGCACTTGACGTTCGGGTCGTGCCACCATCACCATATCGTTCTGTGGTTTGCGCGATGGCACATTGTTGTAGCCGTAGATACGCACCAGCTCTTCAATCAGATCTTCTTCAATCGTTATATCGAAGCGAAACGAAGGAATAGTCACGGTCCAGCCATCATCACTAGGTGCAAGCTCCATTCCTAAGCGCGTTAATATATCTTCAACTTGCTGATCGCTCAGCTTAATACCGAGCAAGCGCTCAATGCGGCTACGACGCAGCGCAACCGGAGCCTTGGTAGGCATATGTTCAGCGGCTTGTTGATCGATCACCGGCCCAGCTTCACCACCGCATATATCCAGCATTAACTGAGTAGCACGTTCCATAGCAGCCAGCTGCAATTGATAATCAACGCCACGCTCAAAACGATGCGAGGCATCAGTATGTAAGCCATATTGTCGCGCTTTACCCGCCAGCGCAATCGGCTGAAAAAATGCGGCTTCGAGTAATACATCTTTAGTATTCTCATTGATTCCTGAGTGCTCGCCACCCATCACGCCCGCAATTGCAAGAGGCTTACTATGGTCGGCAATCAACAAGGTATCGTCAGACAAACTGACTTCTTTGCCGTCGAGTAACACTAGCTTTTCATCTGCTTTCGCGTAACGCACCACAATACCACCATCAATTTGAGCTAAATCGAATGCATGCATCGGGTGACCGAGTTCTAATAACACATAATTGGTAATATCAACCGATGGCTCAATCGCTCTCACACCGGCACGCTCCAAACGCTGTTTCATCCAACTGGGTGTTTGCGCATCAAGGTTAATGTTACGGATCACGCGCCCGACATAACGCGGACACGCTTGGGGAGCTGCCAACTCGATACTTACTTTGTCATCAATGGTGGGCGCCACCGCTGGACACGCCACTTCGGAAACGGAAGTTTGATGATTGACACCCACTTCTCGTGCAATGCCGCGCATCCCTAAACAATCGCCACGGTTAGGCGTTAAATCAACTTCAATAACGGTATCAATTAGATCCAAATACTTCACTAACGACTCACCAATCGGAGCATCTTGCGGCAACTCCATAATGCCATCGCTTTCTTCCGAAATGTTAAGCTCTTTTTCGGAACACAACATGCCATGTGACGCAACGCCGCGCAGCTTGGCTTTTTTAATTTTAAAGTCACCAGGCAAAACCGACCCAATTGTCGCCACAGCAACTTTAATTCCGACGCGCGCGTTTGGTGCTCCGCAGATAATTTGCAAGTCTTCAGCGCCGCCAACCGTCACTTGGCAAACGCGAAGTTTATCAGCATCAGGATGTTGTTCAGCCGCTTTAATTTCGCCGACTAACACGCCATCAAGGGTATCGCCAAACACTTCAATGGCATCCACTTCAAGGCCAGCCATTGTAAGTTGTGCTGCTAATTCTTCACTGGATGCTTGTGGGTTAACCCACTCTCTTAACCACTTTTCACTGACTTTCATATTCTAAAATCCGTTGCTGTTACCGCACGAGCTTATTGCTCAAAAATTTGTTTAAACTTAAAACACCGTTGCATGCAATTAATTAAATTGGCGCAAGAAAGTTAAATCGTTTTCGAAAAATAATCGCAGGTCATTCACGCCATAGCGCAACATAGTGAGTCGCTCAACGCCCATACCAAAGGCATAACCCGAGTATTTTTCACTATCAATACCCACCGACTTCAGTACATTGGGGTGAACCATGCCACAGCCCAAAATTTCTAACCAGCCGGTATGACTACAAACACGACAACCATCGCCATTACACATAACGCATTGAATATCCACTTCTGCTGAGGGCTCAGTAAAGGGGAAGTAAGATGGTCGAAAACGCACCGCTAAATCTTTCTCGAAGAAGTGCTTTAAAAACTCATCGAGCACACCTTTCAAGTCAGCAAAGCTAGTTTTATCGTCGACTAACAAACCTTCTACCTGATGGAACATCGGCGTATGGGTTAAATCAGAGTCACAACGATACACTCGTCCGGGAGCAATGATTCGAAGTGGTGGCTTTTGCTGCTCCATGGTGCGAATTTGCACCGGCGATGTGTGGGTTCTTAGTAATAACGACTCACTAAAATAAAATGTATCGTGCATCGCTCGTGCGGGATGGTGACCGGGAATATTAAGCGCTTCAAAATTATGATAATCGTCCTCTATTTCCGGGCCTTCTTCTACCGCGAAACCAATCTGTGCAAAAAATTCCTCAATCCGCTCTAAGGTTCGGTTTACCGGGTGAATGCCCCCTAAGTCACTGGCTCGGCCGGGCAAAGTGACGTCAATGCTTTCTTGCTCAAGTTGCTTTGCAATGGCCGCAGATTCAAGCTCGTCTTTGCGCACATTGATGGCTTGCTGCACTTGTTGTTTTGCCACATTGACTTGCTGACCAAACGCTGGGCGCTCTTCCTGAGGAAGACTCGAAAGGGTTTTCATCTGCTGGGTTAACGAGCCCTTTTTGCCCAAGTAGTCGACTTTAACCTGCTCCAACGCAGCTAAACTTTCAGCAGCTTGAGCAGCATTGACTCCGGCGGTAATTAATTCATCTAAAGATGACATAGTGCATTCCTACAATATCAAAATCAAAATGGGTGAAAATTATGTGCTTAAATAACCGTTAGGACCGCTATTCACATTGTTTAAGCGCATAATTCTCAGCATGTTTTGCTGGCAAGGTTTTAACAAAATTTATTAGCCAGTACCAATAACTCTTTTGCAACTTTGAAATAAAAAAGGGGAAGGAGTTTACACCCTTCCCCTCGTAAAGCATTCCAACGTTGGAACGATGTCTTGCTTACGCAGACAGGGCAGCTTTAGCTTTTTCAGCTAATGCTGCAAAAGCGGCTTTATCATAAACCGCAATATCCGCCAGAATCTTACGATCCACTTCAACAGAAGCTTTTTTCAAGCCATTGATGAATTTGCTGTACGACAATCCACACTCGCGGCTAGCAGCGTTAATACGCTGAATCCACAAAGCTCGGAATTGACGCTTACGCTGACGACGGTCACGGTAAGCATATTGACCAGCTTTGATTACGGCCTGCTTAGCAACGCGAAATACGCGGCTACGAGCACCGTAATAACCTTTAGCTGACTTTAAAACTTTCTTGTGACGTTTGTGTGCGGTGACACCACGTTTTACTCTTGGCATGGTTCAACCCTCCACTTATAAGTACGGTAACTGACGGTTAAGCTGAGCAACATCAGCAGGCGCGATCATCTTCAAGTGACGAAGCTGACGCTTACGCTTAGAGCTCTTCTTAGTCAGAATGTGACGTAAGTGAGATTGGCCATGTTTGTAGCCACCTTTGCCGGTTTTTTTAAAGCGCTTGGCTGCGCCGCGATCGGTTTTGATCTTTGGCATGGTAATAACTCCGCATTCGTTACCATTAACAAAACACGATAATTCGTGTTTGCAATTTACTGCAGGCCGACAATCGAAATTGCCTGTTCTAGTGCGCACAACAGCGTTATTAATTGAGCAAAGCATGCTTTGCTCCCCGTTTCATCTCAAGTCGGTTGCGAATAGACCGCAGAAGATGATTATTAACACCAGCCGCTTAACGCCGCTGGTGGCAATTCGTTACTTCTTCTTTTTGGTGGGGGCAATCACCATCGTCATTTGCCGTCCCATCATGGTCGGCCGAGACTCGACCTCACCGTATTCTTCCAAATCTTTCTCGACGCGTTGCAATAACTCAATACCGAGCTCTTTGTGCGCCATTTCGCGACCACGGAATCTTACCGTGATCTTGGCTTTATCGCCATGTTCCAAGAACTTAATCAAGTTGCGCAATTTTACATTGTAATCGCCGATATCGGTACCGGGGCGAAACTTAATTTCTTTAATTTGGACCTGCACCTGCTTTTTCTTCGCAGCTGCGGCAGCTTTTTTCTTCTCGAACAAAAACTTACCGTAATCCATAATCCGACACACTGGAGGATTCGCGTCGGGTGAAATTTCAACGAGATCGAGCTCTGCCTCTTCAGCAATTGCCAAGGCTTCGCGACTGCTCATGACGCCGGCTTGTTCGCCATCGGCTCCAATTAATCGTACTTCTTTCGCTGTAATTTCGTCATTCATTCGTTGCGACCGTTTCTCAGGACCGCCTTTGCCTCTTGGACCTTTAATAATCTACTCCTCCAGATTGTTTCTACCGAGTTGCGCAATTGCGTCAGAGAGCACCTTTTCGAACGCTTCTAACGACAATGAACCCAAATCTTGACCACTTCGAGTTCTTACCGCAACCTTTTCTTCTTCCATCTCGCGATCACCGACCACCAGAAGGTATGGCACACGCGCTAAAGTGTGCTCGCGAATTTTAAAGCCGATCTTCTCGTTTCTCAAGTCTACTTTGGCTCTAAAGCCCTTATTATTCAAAGAATTTGCTACTTTTTGCGCAAAATCACCTTGTTTGTCGGTAATATTCATCACCACCGCTTGAGTTGGCGCCAACCAAGGTGGAAATTTTCCTGCGTATTCTTCAATCAAAATGCCGATAAAGCGTTCCAACGAGCCCAAAATTGCCCGGTGAATCATAACTGGCGTCTGTTTGGCGCCATCTTCAGCGACATATTCGGCACCCAACCGACCGGGCATCGAGAAATCAAGCTGAACCGTTCCACACTGCCACACACGATCCAAACAATCGCGTAATGAAAACTCAATCTTCGGTCCGTAGAAGGCCCCTTCACCGGGTTGTAGCTCATATTCAATGTTCTTCGATTGCAGAGCCGCAGCCAAAGCCTGCTCAGCTTTATCCCAGATTTCATCGCTTCCTACGCGCTTTTCAGGTCGCGTTGAGAGTTTAATTTCAATTTTTTCAAAACCAAAGTCAGCATACACCTGATAAATCATGTCGATCAGGGTAATCACCTCTTGTTGAATTTGGTCTTCGGTGCAAAATACATGGGCATCATCTTGCGTAAATCCACGCACGCGCATCAAGCCATGCAAGGCGCCAGAAGGCTCGTTGCGATGGCAAGAGCCAAACTCAGCGATCCGCAGAGGCAAGTCTCGGTAAGACTTAAGCCCTTGATTATAAATAAGAATATGACCAGGACAATTCATCGGTTTAACCGCATAGGTACGGTTTTCCGATTCAGTGGTAAACATATCGTCTTTGAACTTTTCCCAATGACCAGACTTTTCCCACAGGCTTCGATCAAGCACCTGCGGTGCTTTGACTTCTTGATAATCGAACTTACGCAGCACATCGCGAATGTAGCTTTCTAATGTCTTGAAAATGCTCCAGCCATCATTATGCCAAAACACCATGCCCGGCGATTCTTCCTGAAAATGGAATAGATGCTGTTGCTTACCGAGCTTACGATGATCGCGCTTTTCCGCTTCTTCTAAGCGGTGAATGTATTGCTTGAGATCTTTCTTATTCGCCCAACAAGTACCATAAATCCGCTGCAACATCTCGTTGTTGGAGTCGCCACGCCAATAAGCACCGGATACGCGCATGAGTTTAAAGGCTTTTAATTTTCCGGTACTGGGCACATGCGGGCCGCGACACAAATCAATAAAATCACCTTGGCGATATAACGAAATAGCTTCGTTAGTCGGGATGCTGGCGATAATTTCAGCTTTATATTCTTCACCCATATCACGGAAAAACTTTACGGCCTCATCACGTGGCATTTCACTGCGCTCAACCGTCAAATCAGCTTTAGACAGCTCCGCCATTTTCTTTTCAATCGCGGTTAAATCTTCAGGGGTAAACGGGCGCTCATAAGCGAAGTCATAGTAAAAACCATTGTCAATCACTGGACCAATGGTAACTTGCGCTTCCGGGAAGAGTTCTTTAACGGCTTGTGCTAATAAATGCGCACAGGAATGCCGCAGCACTTCCAGCCCGGCTTCATCGCGCTCGGTGATAATCGCTAATTGGGCATCGTTATTGATGGTGAATGAGGTATCAACCTCTTTCCCATCAACCACACCCGCCAGCGCGGCTTTCGCTAGACCGGGACCAATATCGTGGGCCACATCAAAAACCGTGACCGGATTATCAAATTGTCGCTGACTACCGTCAGGGAGCGTAATTAATGGCATGAGCAACCTTTATAGTTCAAACATTACAGTTAGTAAGGATAAGCCGCTGATTTTATATCAAGGAAGGAGCCCTTGGCTAGCAAGGGCTTGTATTTATTATGAATAATGGGGCGTGAATTTTAATCTTTCGCGATTTGTACCGAGCGCCCACGACCGATGGCATAGTAGGCAATGCCCTTGGCTTCAATTCGCTCAGGTTCAAACATATTGCGTCCGTCAATGATTAACGGCGTGCTCAGACTGGACTTAACCAGCTCAAAGTCTGGCGCGCGGAACTGGCTCCATTCGGTGCAAATGACCAACGCATCCGCGCCTTTTAATGCCGCCTCTTTAGTACCGGTTAAGGTAAGGTCATCGCGCTGCCCATAAATACGCTGAGTTTCTTCCATGGCTTCCGGATCAAAGGCTTGCACCCGAACACCCGCCTGCCAGGCCATTTCCATAAAGCGCCGACTGGATGCTTCACGCATATCATCCGTATTCGGTTTAAAACTAAGTCCCCACAGCGCCACGGTTTTACCCGCTAACTCACCGTTAAAGAAGTCACTTAAATAAGCAAACAACTTATCTTTTTGCGCGTAATTGGTTGCTTCCACCGCTTCTAATATCGCCGGCTTGTGACCAATGCTGTTGGCCGTTCGAATTAACGCTTGCACGTCTTTAGGGAAACAAGAGCCGCCATAGCCACATCCTGGGTAGATAAATTGATATCCAATGCGTGGATCAGAGCCAATACCATGCCGTACCGCTTCAATGTCGGCACCTAATTTTTCGGCTAAGTTCGACATTTCATTCATAAACGATATTTTAGTCGCTAGCATGCAGTTGGCTGCGTACTTAGTTAACTCCGCACTACGAACATCCATAACAATAATTTTGTCATGATTGCGGTTAAAGGGTGCGTATAACTCGCGCATCCGCTCTTCAACGGCCGCATTGGTAGTTCCGATAATGATTCGATCGGGTCGCAAACAATCATTAACTGCGGCACCTTCTTTAAGGAACTCCGGATTCGAAACCACCGAAAAGTCGACTTGTTTACCCTGCTGTTGTAATGTCGCCTCAATTTTGGCGGTGACTTTATCCGCCGTCCCGACTGGGACCGTCGATTTGTTGATCACCACTTTGGGCGCTTGCATATGCTGTGCGATGGTTTCCGCAACTGTTAACACATACTTTAGATCGGCGGAGCCGTCTTCATCAGGCGGTGTGCCAACGGCAATAAATTGAAACTCACCATGCTTTACTGCCGCTTTGGCATCAGTGGTAAAATCCAGTCGACCCGCGGCCACATTCTCTTCAACCAAAGGAGTTAACCCCGGTTCATAAATCGGAATAATGCCTTGCTTAAGGTTATCAACTCGCTGCTGGTCAACATCGACACACAAAACATCGTGACCAACCGAAGCGAGCACGGCGCCTTGCACCAACCCGACATAACCTATTCCAAATACCGTAACTTTCATGCAATGCTCTCAAATGTTTGCGCTCGATTAACGCGCCTAAATCCAGCACTAACGTCAATCATCGAGCGTCCACTATCTTAAAGTACCTTAAACTCCGTTTAGCACTTTCTGCTTAGGCTGTTGCCCGAATTAAGACTTTAACCCTTTAAGTAATTGAGCGAACTGTTCGCCCACTTCTTCATGATGCAATCCATATTCAACAAAGGCTTTCATATAACCAAGTTTCGAACCACAGTCATGCGACTTTCCGGTCATCAAGAAAGCTTCTACTTTTTCTTTGTCTAATAGTGCCGCAATGGCATCGGTTAACTGAATTTCATCACCCGCTCCTGGCGGCGTTGTTGCCAATAGCTGCCAAATCGCTTCCGAAAATACATAGCGTCCTACGACGGCCATGTTCGAAGGCGCTTGCTCACGTTTGGGCTTTTCAACAATCTGTTTAATATCGGCACATTCACCGGGCGCAAGCTCAGCGCCGGCACAATCGACAACGCCGTATTTCTCAACTTTCTCCATCGGCACCGGCTCTACCATTATTTGATTGTAGCCGGTTTCATTAAAGCGATTTATCATTGCCGCCAAATTCTCTTGGCTCAAATCAGATTGGTACTGGTCGATAATAACATCCGGCAGCACCACCACAAACGGGTTCTCACCGACCACTGGTTTTGCGGTTAAAACAGCATGGCCCAACCCTTTGGCAACCCCTTGGCGAACATGCATGATAGTGACATCTTTCGGGCAAATCGATTGAATTTCATCCAGTAATTGACGTTTTACGCGCTTTTCTAAAGTAGTTTCTAACTCAAACGAAGTATCAAAGTGATTCTCGATCGCGTTTTTGGACGAATGGGTGACCAGAACAATTTCGGTAATGCCAGCCGCCGCACATTCATTCACAATATACTGAATTAGCGGTTTGTCGACGATAGGCAGCATTTCTTTCGGGATCGCTTTGGTGGCGGGTAGCATTCGCGTTCCTAGCCCAGCTACCGGTACTACCGCTTTGGTTACTTTTTTCAAAACATCACTTCCTTTGGGTGTAAAGTCCTTGATCTTAAATGAGATCTGGTAATTAATAAAGTCGCTTTGAGCCTGACAATCAGCTCGCTATCGAGGGGAAAATACCGCAACCGTCATTGTTACTGCAAAGTTAAGCTCCAAAAAGCAGGTACCAATGAGAGTGTTATCGCAGCCACCACTACACTAAGCGGAAATCCAAACTTCAAGTAGTCAGCAAATCGATAGCCGCCAGCTGAGTACACCATTAAGTTAGTTTGATACCCCATTGGCGAAAGAAAGCTAGCGGAGGCAGCAACCATAATCACGATTGCATAGGGAATTAAATTGTAGCCCAAAGAATCAACAATACCGGCGACCAACGAAAATGAAATAACGGCGGCCGCGTTATTAGTGACCATTTCGGTGAGTAATAAAGTAATCAAATAAACCGCCACTAGCAATGCAAATGGATTCTCTCCAAAGATCGACAATACGCTATTCGCCAATAAAGTTGCCGCTCCCGAATCGGTGAGCGCCCCTCCGATCCCAAAGGCAAGCCCAATAGTTAATAAAACTTGCAGATCAAGACTTTGTTTTGCGCGCTCGAAGGTCACGCAGCGACTAAGAATAACAATTGCAGCAGCAATCATCGCGGCGATAACCACGGGTAAAACATTAAAGCTTGCTAAAACGACCATTGAACCAATGGCCAGCCAGCACCATGGGGCTTTACGGTTATTATCTAAACTCAGCTCTTCAAGACCATTGACCAACAGAAAGTCTCGAGAAAACCGGTGTTGCTCAGTAAAACTGCGGCGGGCCAACATTAATAATGTATCACCCGGCCGAATGACGATATCACCGGTTTTTTG
>JABXHQ010000174.1 GCA_013373545.1 Gammaproteobacteria bacterium | reverse complement strand
CGCCGTGCGCGCGAGTTTGCCGAGTATCAAATTAATGGTCAGTACGATCAACTGGGTTGGTTTAGTCACTTACGTTATACCGGCACTCGCCGCGACGGGACAGTTACGTTACCGTCGTATACTACACTAGACCTAGGCGTCGAGTATGCTTTCAGTCAAAAGTTAAGTGCCCAGCTAACCCTTAACAATGCATTGGACAGTAAACAACAAACACTGAATAACTATCGACCGATAGAACGCGAGATCTATTTCACTTTGACCTATCAAAACTTTTAATTTAAGCGACAACTGCGGCCGAGAACTATCTCGGCCGCTCGGATTAGGCAGAGAAATGATCACAACTATTTATCTAGCACGGCATGGCGAGACACAGTGGAACACTTGCAAGCGGTTACAAGGCCAACTCGACAGTCAATTAACCGTTAACGGGATCGCTCAAGCAACACAACTTGCGCAAGAGCTGAAAACAAAACCGATTAGTAAAATTTTTACCTCACCATTGGGTCGTGCTCAACACAGCGCAGCAATTTGTCGTGAAATTTTAGATTGTGAAGTTGTGACCGTGGACGACTTGCAAGAAAGACACTTTGGCGTTTGGCAAGGCCGCTCATTTGAATCGCTACGCCCGCAACCGAACTTCTCAGCGATCTTTGAGCAGGTTACCGACCATGCTCCACCACAAGGTGAAAGTGCCGTGGCAGCGAAAACCCGTTTAACTCGAACGTTACAACAAATCGCGCAGCAGCATCTTCAACAGTCGTTATTAGTGATCAGCCACGGTGATGTTATTCGTAGTTTCGTTAGTGATTTATCGGCGCAGTCTTTTTGTGACGCTTATAGCCAGTTTGGTAATGGCAGTAGTTTAACCGTTATCTATGACAGTTCTCAGCAACGCTTTATATTAGACATTTAGCAATCCAATGCAAACGCTGATCTTATTCTGCGCCTGGTGCTTCGACTATCGTTTCGGCGAAGTACAGCGTTGGCACCCTCTCGTTGGATTCGGTCACTTAGCTACTCAATGTGAACAATGGTTGCGCCATGGGGACTCAGCAACCTTTGATCGATGGATGGGAATTGTAGGGGTTTGCTTACTCACACTACCACTGCCGATTTTACTGAGCTATCTACGTTGGCAATGGCCAATATTGATCTTGCTTGATAGCGTAATTATTTATTTTTGTTTGGCCCACAACAGCTTGCATCAACATGCTCAAGCGGTATATTCGGCGTTAGCAAAGCAAGATATAAAACAAGCGCGTGAAACCTGTCAGTGGATGGTGAGTCGCGATACACAGACTTTGGACGAGCCCGAGATTGTTCGTGCTGTGTGTGAGTCAGTGCTAGAGAATAGTCACGATGGTGTTACTGCAACTTTATTTTATGGACTGATTGGCGGAGCACCATTAGCGCTCTTGCATCGATTAATTAATACGCTCGATGCCATGTGGGGTTACCGTAACCCACGTTTTGAATACTTTGGTTGGTGCGCAGCTCGTTGTGATGATGGACTGGGTTGGCTATCGGCAAAGTTCACCAGCGTGATATTTCTAAGCCAATGGCAAGCATGGAAAAAGTGGCGCCAAGTTAAAACGCAAGCGAACGCTTATAAAAGTCTTAATGGAGGCTGGGTAATTGCAAGTGGCGCCGCTACTTTGTCGATTCGCTTGGGCGGAGTGGCCGTTTATCACGGTGAGCCAATGCACAGCCCGACACTTGGCAACGGGCCCGTGGCAACTCGAAACGACATCCAAAATTGCTTAAAGTTACTCAATAGCAGTGTTCGTAGGATTTTTATTTTGTTTGCTGTTATCGAAACCATTAAGCTTGTGCTTATTTGGGCATACAATTCATGAATCAGCGCGTGCATGGCGGCCGTCTTGAGCAGATCAAACAATCCTTTCCTTCCATTGCCGAAGAGTGGATAGATTTATCCACGGGAATAAGTCCGCGGAGTTATCCTATCGTCGAATTACCACCTGAATGCTTTAGTCGCTTACCGGAGCATTATCGTGAGCTGGAACAGGCGGCGCAAAATTATTACCGCATTCATACATTAACCGCGGTTCCCGGTAGCCAAGCCGCGATAAAAGTTCTACCCAAAGTATTTCAACACCTAATAAAAAGTCATGCGGTTTATTGTCCGGCGATTGGTTATCAAGAACATGCATGGGCTTGGCAAGATGCTGGATTTGATGTGCGCCGATACCAAAAGTGGGGATCCCTACTGAAGGATAGTCACAGCAAGATTGTCGTTCTGATCAATCCAAACAATCCTTCAACAGAGACTATCGACATTAAACAAATCCAAAGTCTCGCCAATCAGATAAGCAACAGCAATGGCTATTTAATTATCGATGAAGCATTTGCTGACTGCATGATGCATGATGAAACCGATGCATGGTCATCGATGACTAACGTGATACGATTGAAAAGCCTGGGTAAGTTTTTCGGTTTAGCCGGACTTCGCGTCGGCTTTGTTGCAGCCGCGCCTAAAATTTTACAACGTATTTCCGATTGCATTGGACCCTGGGCGATTGCTGGGCCTTCGGCTTATTCAGCAACCCGCGCGTTACAAGATAAGCTATGGCAACAACAACAGCGCGCCCATCTTGAACAACAGTCATTACGACTACAGCAACTCTTGCAACAACATTATCAAGTCGAAGTGCGACGCTTGCCGTTATTTTGTTATTTCGAACATAAGGCCGCACAGCAACAATGGCAGCAACTGTGTAAACTGGGTGTCTATGTTCGCCTGTGTGACGACCACCAAGCGCTGCGTTTTGGGTTGCCAGCGCAGCATCAGTTTGGATTATTGCGACAACGACTAGGACAACTGAATGACGTTACTCTATCAAGCAGAACCGTTTAAGCAATCATCAATGGTGACAGCGGGGCTGAATATGCATCATGTATTTAACCTTGATGAAATACCGGCGAGTTTAATAGAGCCTGCGCAATCGATTGAGCACTCACTCGATCGCTATTCAAACCTTATATTAATTGGACACGGCGGCCCAACACTTTGGCAGCAATTGCCAGCGAGTTATCGGAAGAAGCAACATCCGATTGATGAATTCAGTCAAGACCAGTTTTGTCAATTTATGCAGCAGCATTATCCTAGTGTGAATTTTAAGGTGCTTTATCCACGCTATGTTGCGCCGCAATTGCATTTTAACTTGCAAGCGTTTGGACGTTTGGCGGGCTGGCATCACGACTCACCCCTTAAAGTCGGTATTAACGATACCTATGGTACTTGGTTTGCTTACCGTCTATTGGTGATAACGAATGGCGATCTACCGGTGACTGCACCGGTAAAATCCGTCAAGCCGTGCATTCAATGCCAATTAAAACCTTGCATCACGCACTGTCCGGCTGCAGCTATTACGGAACATGAATATGAGTTAACCAGCTGCTTTAACTTTCGCAAGCATCCACAAAGTCATTGCAGCGATCGTTGCCTAGCGCGCATGGCGTGTCCAGTGGCGTCAACCGAGCGCTATTCGCTCGAGCAAATTCAGTATCATTATCAGTTATCAAGGCAACATTTTCTCGAATAAACCAATGCCAACGATTAGACTGTTGGCTAAATCGAAGCGTAACCAGAGGGAATTATGCTCAACATTGAACATATTCAATCGGCTCAACAACGGATCAAACCCTATATCCACCAGACGCCAATTATCAGCAGTCAGCTGTTAAACCAATGCTTAGGCCACAAGATTCTATTTAAAGTTGAAGCACAACAAAAGGTCGGCGCATTTAAAGCACGCGGCGGCATCAACGCAGTTGCGCAAATTGTTGAACGTGGAGAAAAACCACAAATGATTGTCGCCAATAGCAGCGGTAATCATGCCCAAGCGGTGGCTTGGGCGGCACAGCAGTTTGCTCTGCCCGCCACCATTTATATGCCGGCCAACGTTTCAGCTGTCAAAGCCAAGGCCACTGCCAGTTATGGTGCTAACATAGAGTTGATAGCAACCCGTCAAGGCGTCGATGAGGCAGTCGCAAAGGCGGCCGCACAACCCAATGTTTATTGGATCCCACCGTACAATCATATTGATGTAATGGCAGGCCAAGGCACCTGTGCACTTGAGTTATCGGGCCAGATAGATCAGTTTGATGCTTTATTTGCGCCTTGTGGGGGTGGCGGACTCTTGTCTGGCAGTTATGTTGCTTGTCAGCACATTGATAAGCGTATTCAGGTTTGTGGCGTGGAACCATTAACCGCCAATGATGCGGCCAATTCACGTCGCGCCGGAAAAATTATCGCTTTAGATGGTCCAACAATGACCCTTGCCGATGGCGCTCGAACACCCTCCGTGGGTCCCCTTACGTTCCCATTTATTCAACAGCTCAATGAATTCTATGAGGCGCCAGAAGCTGACATTATCTATTGGACGCAGTGGTTAACTCACTTATTAAAACTAACCGTAGAACCCACCAGTGCAATGACGATGTTCGGCGTGTGTGAATGGTTAAAGCAGCAAAACACTCAGAAGCAAGTAGTGGTTATTTTAACCGGTGGGAACATTGACTGCGCGACGCGAGCTAAAATCTGGCAACACGATAGGTTACAAGAACTGCCCAGTTTGCAATAAAAAAAGGACCGCTAAGCGGCCCTTTGAGTATCGATTTATTTCGCTTTAGAAGTTGCCTTGTTGGCGTACGTGCTTCCAAGTTTTCCCCATATCGCTAGACTCATAAAAGTCTCCGGTGGCACCATTACAGTACAATACGATTTTATCTTTCACTTCACCGACTATATCGGTGCAGTAAGGTTTTGGGATCTTATTACCTGAATCAAGCCAAACCCGACCACCATCTTCGGTGTAAAGAATTAAGGTTTCACTGCTACGTTTACCGGTCCAAAAATCAACATCGGATAAGGTAACAATTCCAACGCCTTCAAGGTCGTTTTTAAACCATGGTGTGGATTTAAAGTTGATCCAATCACCATTGGTTTTTTTGCCTTCAATGTCACAAACAAAATCTGGACGCACAATTTTTTCACCGCATTTGAAAATCTCAGTGGTCATTTCATACCAATCTTGGGTTTTTGGATCGTATTTAAAATAGTCACGACGCCAGTTGCCAGACCAAAACCCTAGTTTCTCAAGCGCCAACTTAACTGCGCCCGCTTGGAAGGTTACTTCCCATTTAGTCTCCAGCGGCCCAGCTAATATGTTCCAGCTGCTCAAATCCACTTGATAGATTTCGGTATCACCACTGCGTCCACGACGGTTGGCGTAGGAAACAGCCAGCAAATCACGGCCACCTTCATCAAACACATAAGCACCAGTAATATACTTGGCTTTGCGGTTTTTCTTATCGCCCGCGGTCTCAGCGCTAACTTTCCACTTATCGGTGTAGGTGTAATTATTTACCTCAGTCCAATTTGGAGAGGTTAAATTTCCCGAGGTGCGCAGTACTTGCAATTGATATTCATCAGCCACCAAAATATCAAGCTCGCCTTTCGGGCTAAAGTAAACCTTCAACACATTTACCGGTAAATCAAAAGAAATATCGTGCCACTCATCACCTTGTGGTTTTACGTAGAGCACGCCTTCAGGTCCCGCTACGACTAAGTCGCCATTGTTACTTTCTGCAACACTATTTAATTGGTAATTAGTATCGACCGCATCCAACTCCCATTCACCGAAAGTATTACGACGAACTATCGCACCAAGTTTCGCTAAGAAATATAATGCGCCATCTGGTGCTGTTACCGGTCCCGAAAAGACCACTGGGTTTTGCACAATGTTTGCGTAAAGTTCGAATCGCTCATCGTCGCGTTGATCATCTAACCAAGTATTAACTTTGCTTGGATCAAACTTATAAAATGGGAAGAAACGCGCTAACAATTGCTCAAGATTCTCGGTTGGAATGCGCACCACTGAGTGCATAAACTTATCTTCTTTGGGCTTTGGGTAATAAATAAGTGTGCCCAAGTCAGTCACTTCACCCGGTTTAACGGTAAAAGTACCGAACTGCGCATCAATCGGCACACCGCGCCAATAGCTGTAATCTCCCGAAATTAGATAAGCTGAAATATCATTCATAGCATAATTACCGGGCTTAATGGCCGAAGCAAAGATCGCAACGCCGTCTACTTCTTCAACCATCGACAACAATCGATCGGGCTTAATTTTATCGGATTGTTGAACGTTTTCAGGGTTAATGGTGAGCTGGTTAAACGGTGGAAATCCACGGCCAGCATCAATGATCCGAGCCACCACAATGCCTTGCTCTGGCTTTACCACCGTCTTCTCAGTGATTGGCTCATGGTAGTTATAGTAGCTGGGGAAACACCCCGATAATAAAAATGTCATTAACACCATCATCAAGGTGGTGCCGGCTTTCACTGCCTTAAAATTTGCGCGCAACATGCTTTTCCCCTAATTAGTACATTTTAAGCGGTACGAATTCTAAGGGATTGCCGTCGAATACAAAAGTAAAAATATCTCAAAAAGGTTAAAAAACATGCATAACCCTGTATTGGAAGTAGAGATTTGTGGATTGAGAATTGCGCGTTAAATCCGTAGACTTAGCACTCCTCATGTATGCTGGGATTATTAAAAGTGAAAGGATTAAAAAACATTTTTTTGAGCAGTTTAGTACTGTTATCAGGGCATTTTGCCAATGCGGTTGAACTCACCAAGGCGCAAGACCTTGATTTGAGTCAAGCACCTGCTGCACTCATTTTACTGCATTTAAATGTCGACAGCGTTGCCCCTTCGTTAATTGTTGAAAAATTAATCGATGGTAAACCTGCCAGTAATCGACGTAAGGCTAGTACCACTAAGCTGTCGATGGATGCTACCGCCAAAGGTCTATACCTAGCGAGTTTAGCCCCGGGAGATTATCAGGTGATTGAGTTGCAAGCCCCCTACTTCGATCTCCCCTATCGATTAAACCTCGCCGAAGATCCTCGTTGGCGCTTTACGGTTGCCCCGGGCCAGACGAACTATATCGGTATGTTTCAACTCAATCGCGAGCGCAAAGCAGATGAAATTTATATTAAGCTGATTAACCGCATCGCTACCGATCTACCGATCATTCAAACCCAACTTGAAGCCTTATTAGCGCAATACCCCTTAGTGGTTCAAAGCGGAATTCAGGACGACTTTTTAAAGGAGTTAACACAGTAATGCGTTATTTAAAATTCAGTTTACTATTGACGCTCTTGATGAGCTCAGTTGCCTTTGCGCGTATTCCAGCGGACAAGTTCTTTGCGCCACCACAAATGATTACGGTGAAGGTAAGTCCGAATGGAAAATTCATCGCTTATTTAACTTTAGAAAATGATAATCAAGTTATTTATCTGCAAAACGTCGCCAACAAGAAGCGTCGAAAGTGGCTCGATATCAGCACGCTAAATGAAGAAGAAGCGGTTGTTCGCAACTTACAATGGGTGGATAATCAACACTTAGCCGCAACCTTGCTCGAAGCGAAAAAGGGAACTAAAGATTTAATCGATACGCAAGTTGAGCGCTCATTATTAATCATTGAGCAGCCGACTAACAATAAAACCAAACTCTACAGCGTGCGTACCAGTGGTACTCTACTGGATCCATTACCACAGCAGGATAATGAGTTCTTGTTTTCTAAACCCGGTGTTTACTCCAAAGTTTATCGCTTAAAAATTGATAAGCTACTGGAGTATGGTAAGCGACCAGGAAAATTGACTCGTGTTGACGGTGGTCAGTTTGTTAAGAAAAATGAAGTGATGTCGATAGATGGTTTTATAACGAATTGGTTTATTGAAAACGATCATTCGATAAAGTATGGACTGCGTTACTTACGCAATAACACAATTGAACTACTGAATATTGAGAATCCAGAAGAACCCAAAACCTTGACGACTTGGGATCTTGGAGAAGTTCGCAATGCAGACCAATTTATTGTTCCGGTCGCGCGGGCCGCAAAACCTGGCTATTTTTATGCTCTCGATCGGGCCGAAGATAACATTCGCAGTGTTTACTTAATCAACTACGACAGTGGCGATCGAGAACTTTATTTTCAAACCAACTCATTCAATATTGAAGACTTAATTATTGATCCAGAAAGTAACGAACTACTGGGAATCTTGACACTAAAAGATGGCCTTGTGCAGTACGAGTTCATTAATAAAGATGATCGCAGTCAATCAGCCACCTCAATTAACAGTGTGATTGATACCAGTCTTAATCGAAGCATAAAAGTTGCCTATAGTGAGAGCCATGATCAAGTGGGTCAGTTTGACTTAATCAGCAATAATCGAAAGCTTTTTACTATTGGTCATCGTTACTCTAAAGAATTGAATCGCGCCAAGTCCAAATTGGTCACCGGAAGCTATCCGGTCGCCGGCGAAAATATTCATTATTTATTAACGCTGCCAAAAACCGCTAAGGCTTCGCACTCTTTGATTTTACTACCGCATGGGGGACCAATTGGTGTACACGACACGCCCTATTATGATCAAGTCACTCACTTCTTAAATAACCTTGGTTATGCGGTATTGCGTGTCAACTATCGTGGTTCAAGTGGTTATAGCAAAGACTTTGAAGAAGCAGGTGCAAAGCAATGGGGTGAGCTTATTCTAGGCGACTTACATGCGGTTACCGAACAGATCCTCAAGCGCAAAGACATTAACCAAAACAGTGCTTGCGTGATGGGAATGAGTTATGGTGGTTACGCAGCTATGGCCTTGCCACAGAAGTATCCAAATACCTTTAAGTGCGCAGTGGCTATTGCTGGCGTGTCCGATGTTGCGCTGCATTCTTTTAGCCCTTACATGACTCGAAGCCAACTGAAGTGGTCTAAAAACTACATTGGCGATGCAACAACCGAGTACCAGCAACTTAAAGCAATATCACCAGTCTACGGTATGGATAAACTATCAATTCCGATTTTAATTATTCATGGGGAAGAAGACCGAACGGTGGACGTAGAGCATGCCTACCGAGCAAAAGCTATGTTAGAAAAATACGGTAAGGCGTTTGAGTTTAAGGTGATTCCAGAAGCCGGTCACAGCTTTTATGACGCCGAACAGCGCAAAGAAGTGTTTAAGTTAGCACAAGACTTTTTAGCCAAATACTTACGCTAAGAGTTTCCATCCGCTGACTGGTGGCCTTATCCGGTTGCCAGTCAGATTTGCACTTTGATTGATTTTGGTTAAACTATTAGCTTCAATCATAACGGGAGCAACCAAATGAAGTCGTTCGTCATTAGTACCCTTTCTGCGCTCTATCTAATACTAAGTATCAATGTTGCACATGCCGATGTCGTTTCCAGTGACAGTGTTATGCAGCAACAACAAGTTCAATACACCAAAGAACAAATCTTAGCGTTTATCGATACCAAAGAAGTACAAAATAAACTTGAGCAGCTCGGCGTTCCTAAAGAACAGGCTATCGCTCGCGTACAACATATGACCGAACAAGAATTGATTGCCTTTCACACACAACTTGAATCAATGCCTGCCGGTGAAGGTGTTGTTGGCGCCATTGTAACCGTACTGGTGGTAATTGCACTGCTCGATGTGTTGGGCGTTACGGACGTTTATCCTTTTATTCGGCCAATTTAATTTATCCTGATACATACAATGCATCATTACCTAATTAGAGCACTGTTTTCCAGTGCTCTTTTAGTTTTGGGCGCTTGCTCTTATACGCCACAAAGTGACCAACTCATTACTAGCAACGAAGCAAAGTCGCACGCCTATCGTGTAATTGACTTACCTTTTTTTAGTCAACCCGACTATTACTGTGGCCCAACAACCTTAGCCGAGGTAGCCAACTTTTACGCTATTAACGCCACACCAGAATCAATAGCACCAAAAATATTTATTCCTGAGCTGCGCGGGTCGCTACAAATTGAAATGAAAAGTGCAACTCGGCAATTAGGTCTACTACCTTATACGCAAAGAGGTGACTTGCGCCAATTGCTGCGCCTAATTGATGATGAATTACCGATTATCGTATTACAAAACTTAGGACTTGATTGGCTACCACAATGGCACTATGCAGTTGTGATAGGTTACGACAGAAACCGTAACGAGTTTATTTTACACTCTGCAGATATCGCCAACTACAGAATTCCCTTTAGTACTTTTGAGCGGACTTGGAGCCGAGCGAACTATTGGATGTTAGTGCCACTGCCCAGCAACCAAGCTTCGGCTGCGCTCGATCATTATCAATATACCAGAGCGGCATATGACTTGATTAAAATTGGCCAAACGACATTGGGGATAGACGCACTCATCACGGCCAGCAAAACATTTCCCGATCAGTGGCTTAGTTTTTTCTTGCTCGGCAATTACTATATCGAGCGCGATCCCGAGCAAGCCTTACGTTGGTATGAAAAAGGTTTAGAAAATGGCCGTTTACAACCGGAATATCTAAATAACTATGCTCATTTATTAGCAACAACAGGTGCTTGCCAGCTCGCTAAGGAAGTTATCGAAGAAGCGTTCAAGCTAGCACCTACCAACCGCTCTATTATGCAAACGCGGGAACAAGTCTATCGTCGCAACACTGAAGAATGTATACGCTAGACGTATTATTTAACATAGTTCATCAATACCTTTTGAACATCATAGATATTAACTTTCTTATTAAACTTACGCTCAATAGGCGTTGAATCTGAGCCTACCCAAATCTTTAGCTCGGCGTCTAAATCAAAGGTACCCGTAGTCTCAATCGAAAACTTGGTTATTTTTGAATATGGGATCGATAAATAACTCACCTTACTACCGGTTAACCCTTGGGTATCGGTAATAATTAAACGCTGACTAGTAAATATCATTTTATCGCGAAAGATATTGAAGCCAATAATGGCCTGCTCGCTATCAGCTAGCAGCGGTCGAATAGTTTCGTTCAGCTTCTGCTCGTCAATAACACCTGCATTGCCTAATAAACTAGAAAAAAGTCCCATAACAACTCCTTGAAAAAAATTGGAATAAAAGTTTCGTTAATACGTTCTACTAATAGGTTTCTTTAATAGGATATAACAATGAAAGCATTAATGATAATTTTGTTAGCTTTAGGGCTGATCGTCGGTAGCGGCATGTTGATACTAATTGATTGTCAGGCACAGTCAATCCGCTCGCTGGCTGATTATGAAATTATTCAAACCGAATGTCGCGATCAATCAACAGTAGCGTTACACAATAAATCCACTAACATCGAACACGTCATCGCCATTAGCCCAGAGCCACTACCAAAAACCGCGATCAACTTTTCACTAAAAGACAATCATTTAGTCATTTACTATCCAGCAGAACTTACCGATAAACTTGTCGCGAATGAAGAGTTTAGTATTGGTGAAATAAAGGTTTCGCAACAACTGCTTTCACATTAGTTTTGCTGGCTTAACTCAGATTGACTATTGAGCAGCGCCAAACTTTCTTCAGCGAAGCCGACACCCGCTTCAGTATAGAAATTAAAAATGCGATCGATACCACATTCCGTAAGCTGCTCAATTTGGTCTTCATAGCGTGCAATCGCGACTACTTTCCCCGGGTAGTTCACAGAGCGTAATTGATCTTGGATATTTTTAATATCTTGAATATAAGGCAGTGCAATCAACACCAATCGAGTGTGAGTTAAATCCATATTTTGCCAAAGATCGGAATCTTCACCATCGCCAAACAGCACTCGATAACCTGAGTCTTGTAAACGCTTAACTCGTTCTTCATCCGAGTCAATACCCCAAACACGATTTTCCACTAGTTTGCACAGTGAATGGTAAGTGCCTTTGCCAACTCGCCCCATTCCAATGACTAAGATTTCTGCTTCTTGCGGTAATTTAAAGGTATCGTCGCGCCGCACGCGGCTATTTTCAAAACGATTAATAGTGGAATTAAAGGTACGATAAATTCGGTGCGCCTGACGATAAGTAATACTGGTTATAATAAATGAGAAAGATACCGAGAGTGCCAATATTACCAGCCACTCTTTGGCGAGCCATGTTTGTTCAATACACAGTGCAATAACTATTAAGCCAAACTCACTAAAATTACCCAGCACTAACGCACTTAAAAAGGACGTTCGCGCGCGTAATCCAAAGCGATTGAAGATTATAAAAAACAATAAGATCTTCAGCGGTAATAAAACGGTAAAGCCAAGTGCCAAAACGACCATTTCAATAGTGGGTAGTGCCGTAAAGCCAATCGAGAGGAAAAATCCTATTAAAAATAAATCTTTAAAACCGATTAATGATTTATATAATTCTGTAGACTTATTATGACCGGCAACAAGAATTCCGAGAATCAATGCACCTAAGTCGCCTTTGATTCCCACTAGAGAAAATAGCTCATATCCGCCAAACGCCAAAAAGAATCCGAGCAAAGGCAGCAGCTCACCATGACCAACGCGTTCCAATAGTAAATAAATTGGTTTTCTTAACAACCATAACGCCACCAAAGCAAAAGCCCAAGTGGACGGAAGAATGCCGGTAGCCATAACCATAAATACCACAGCAAAGATATCTTGCATGATGAGCACGCCGACCGCCAGTTTGCCGTGACGAGACTTGATTTCACCACTTTCTTCAAGAATTTTTACGATGCATACAGTACTACTAAAACTTAATGCAAAACCAATTAATGCGGCAGCTTCCCATGTTACACCCTCAAATAAAGCGAGTGATAAAGGCAGTAACAATAAGATAACCGCAAGTATCACTGAACTCCAAATAAGCATATGACCGCTGCTACTGAGCCAAACGCTCGGCGCGAGTAAATCGTTGACTTTAAGCTTCAATCCAATCGTGAATAACATCAATGTTATGCCTAAATTAGACAGAAGAACTAAGTTATCCGAAGCATTAATGCCAATTGCATGGAGAGCAAAGCCAGCAATTAGGTATCCGATAAGCGGTGGCATCGCCGCTGAACGCGCAATAAGGCCGCAAGCAAAGGCGAATAAGATCCAAATAAAATCCATCAGTCGATTTATCCTTTGACTAAAAGTTTATCGAGCCATGTGGTTGGCAACACCCGCTTTAAAAAGGTAAATAAATAAGTGGGGGTGGTCACATAATAGCGCGCTTTCGGTTTCTTTGCGCGGAGCGCATGCAGTAATCTTTTGGTCACGGCGTCCGGCGGTAAGGTAAACTGGTTGGCAATGTCTTTTCCTAAACGCTCCAGCTGCTGCTGATAATGATCTCGAAAAACGCTGTTCTGAATATCAATATTGGCTTTAAATTTTGCCAGAGCGTTAGCCCGAAAATTCGACTCTATAGGACCCGGTTCAATCAATGAAACATAAATTTGCGTCCCACTTAGCTCTAGTCGTAACGTATCAGTTAGACCTTCAATCGCATATTTGCTCGCATTGTAAGCACCTCGAAACGGCATCGATACTAATCCTAAAATTGAGGAGTTTTGAATAATGCGGCCGTGACCTTGCGCGCGCATAACCGCAAGAGCTTTGCGAGTGATGGCATGCCAAGCAAAAACATTGGTTGCAAACTGCTCTTTTAATACCGCTGTCGACAAGTCTTCAATAGCACCCGGCTGACCATAAGCCGCATTATTGAATACAGCATCTAAGGTACCACCGGTTTGCTCAAGAATCTGATCGAAAACCGCGTCGATTTGCTGATCCGAGGTTATGTCTAATTGCAAAGCGTTGAGACCAAGTTTAGAGAGCTCACTAACAGCAGCAGCGGTGCGGGCGGTTGCGAAGACTTGATAACCCAAGTTATGTAGGGTTTGCGCGGCATTTAGCCCAATTCCGGAAGAGCAACCAGTAATTAAAATGGATGACGGCTTAGTCATGTAAAGGTCCTAATATTTCTCAATTTGGCAGTGCATCACTGCAAACCAATACACTGTATCACGCCTTAACTCAATAAAATATCCATATAAATCATAAAGATATAAATATTTAGAAAAATAATAGTTGCACAGGTGTCTATGTGTATTATAGTATTAATACAGCATAAGGAGAAACACTATGAATTCAATTACCAATAAAGCCATTAATCATTGGCGTCTAAAGCGCCGAGTAGCAGCGGTTAATCGTTTGCTAATGGGACCGGTAGTATTCATTACAACAGTAAGTATGGTTGCTGGCATTCAGGTCACCCAATTGTCGGTGCATTACGAAACAATGGGATTTTGGGATGCGACTAAATTAACCGTAATGACCATCGCGCAAGCGCTGGGTTTATAAAACCGCGTGGACTTTTTAAAAAGGTTAATAGCATGACTGAACAGCATATTTCGCTCGAAATAGCCCCCTCTTCTGGAGTGCCAATTTACCGGCAAATTATCGAGCAGGTTCGACGCATGGTTGCTAGCAAACAATTGAAACCTGGCGCTGAGTTACCCTCGGTAAGAAGTGTCGCACAGTCGCTTGCGGTGAACCCGATGACCATTTCCAAAGCTTACTCACTTCTTGAGGCTGAAGGCGTATTGCAACGCCAACGCGGTAAAGGAATGATTGTGTCGAGTAATCTGCCGGAATCACAAAGCGAAGATCAACGACTACATTTACTGCAACCCGCAATTGAACAAATTATTACCGAGGCTCGCCAACTTGAAATAGGACGCGAGACGTTACTTAAAGAAATTAAAGCCCGCTATAAAGAGTAATTACAATGCAAAATATTATTGAAGTCACTCAGTTAACTAAGTCTTTTAAAGGACAAACCGTACTAAACGATATTAGTTTTGCTGTTCCTAAAGGATCGGTAGTAGGGCTACTTGGCAGCAATGGGGCCGGTAAGACGACACTTTTACAATCGATCATTGGTTTGCATTTAGCCGACCAAGGAAAGGTATCCATTTGTGGTGAGTACGTACCAAACTTATCAGCCGCCACCAAACAAAAAATCGGCTATGTGTCGCAAGAGTCTGAGTTGCTTACTTGGATGACGGTACAACAGATCATTGACTATACACGTAGTTTCTATACTCGATGGAACGCTAATCTAGTTAATTTTTTAATCAATGATTGGGCGTTGAATAGTAGTCAAAAAATCCATAAGTTGTCGACCGGCCAACGGCAAAAGTTATCAATCATTTTAGCCATTGCACCAGAGCCCGATTTACTGATCTTAGATGAACCCGTTGCGAGCTTAGATCCTATCAGTCGACGTAAATTTATTAAAACATTGCTTGAGCTCAATACCAATGACGCACAAACAGTAGTGTTCTCAACGCACATTACCTCGGACTTAGAGCGTATTGCAGCGGAGGTATTATTGTTAAAGGACGGTTCTATTTACTTCCATGGCGATATTGATGAGCTGAAAGAGAAAGTGGCTAAAGTACATATAGTCGCAAATCAAAAACTACCGAACCAATTGAATATTCCTGGAGTGATTAATTTAATCAAGACGGAGCATCAAGCAAGTGTAACTGTAGAGAATATAAATGATGTTAATATTGATCAGCTGAGTGAACAACTTGATGCCAATATTCGAATAGAGCCATTAAGTCTTGATGATATTTTTGTGGAGTTACACTCATGAGGAGTTCATTCGCGGTTTTCAATGTTTTACTGAAAAACAGTGGTTTAGTTATCTTTCTAACTGCGCTTGCAACCATTTTAGCAACGGCTGCATTTGCCGGTTTCTTTAAAGAAACACCTAAACCTAACAATCAAGCGATTGTGTTGGTGGTACAAGGTTTAATTATTACGATGAGTTTATTGCTCTCTTGGGCACAACGATTCGGAAAGTTAATACGCTCTGGCTTTAACCACTTAAAAGTTGGATTCAACCAAAGTATCTGGGTGTCATTGTTAATGATGATAAGTGTATTTTTACTGATACCTTCTTTTACTATTATGGCACTAGGTTTTGGTACACCTTTGCAATTAAGTTTAGTGGTCACCATCGCTGTTTTTTGCACCATCATTACGATTATATCGAGTATTGCGGGTGCAATATTAATGGCTTCTACTGTTTTGTATTTAACCACGGAGCTTGCCCGCGTCGAGAAAAATCCTGGTAGTGCCTTTTTTGATTTTTTAACGATTAACCCTTACTTCATTCTGGCTTTTATTTTGGTGCTGAGTTTAATTATATTACAGCTTTATATCCAAACCTATGGACCAAATCGTCCGCGTAAACGGACGGCTCAAACTGAGTCAAATGAAGAGATTAGTTTGCGATTAAAGAAACCTAATGCTCTTACGAGTTTTTTCGATCGGGGTTGGATACAAGTTAAATATCAGATCGGTCGCCGTCTTGGTGCCATTCGCAATGCAAAAGACATTGCCCTACTCAGTGGCCAATATCAAACCATCGCAATATTACGAGGTGTCTTACTGTTAACTTTTGTAACAGGCCTTTTTTATCAACCCATCAATGAAATTGTGATTGGCTTTATTGATGGTTTCCAAAACCATGCGAGTGCTGTAGAAAAAGAAGCACCCGTCAATCTAGTGCAGTTTTTGCTAGTAATGTTGTTGTCAGTTTTAGCTTCTTACGATACAAGCTTGCTTACCAAAGTACATTTTGCGCAGCGCTATTTATGGCTAAAGTTGCCCGTGGATGGCTTTTCCAATTTTAAACGTTCTTTAATGGCAACCGTATTAAAAAGTTCACTAGTAGAAGTAACCATTACTTTTTTAATATTTTGGTTAATACTGCGACAATCATCTCTAACCGGTGACTACTATTGGGTGTTAATCAGTGGCTTCTTTGCTTTCAAATTTTACTCAGCGTTTATGGGAGTTTTGTTAATTCGTTCGAAAGTAAGCCATCTGATTTATTTCTTGGTCACTCTTGGCTATGGCGTATTTTTTGCCGCTATCTTGTATTTGACTGCTACCATAGAGTTTTCAGATAGCTTAGTTCTCAGCGGCTTTAGTTTAGTTATGCTGATGATATTAGGTGTTTGTATTTATCGATTTTCTAGACAGAGCATACTTAATACATAAATTAGTCGCGGCCATGAGAAGTGGCCGCTGCTAACCACACTTATAGCTATCTATAATACTTTGCCGGCGAAAACAATCTAGGCTGTGATCATTAATAATTCCACAGGCTTGTAAATGTGCATAACAAATAGTTGAGCCGAAAAACTTAAACCCTCGTTGCTTTAGATCTTTACTAATTTTGTCCGACAATGGGCTAGTAGCAGGGTAGTCTTGTAAACTTTGTAATTGGTTCACGACCGGCTTGCCATCAACAAAGTCCCATAAGTAGTTACAAAATGAACCATGCGTTTGCTGCATGGTTAAAAATATCTGAGCATTACTGATCGCAGCATTAATCTTGCCGCGATTGCGAATGATGGATGCGTCTTGCATTAAGGCTTCAACTTGCTGCGGAGTATAGTTTGCGACCTGATTAGCATTAAAGTTTGCAAACGCTTTGGCATAGCCAGCCCGGCGCTTTAGTATTGTGTACCAACTGAGTCCAGCTTGCGCCGATTCGAGAATGAGAAACTCAAACATTTTCTGGTCATCGAATACTGGAACTCCCCACTCAGTGTCATGATAGTCAACATAATCGGGTTTACTTAAATCAAGCCATGGACAGCGTTTGTGCGACATCGTCTTTCTCATTATTCAGCAGTAAACTAGAGCATAGCCTATCCTACAGGTCCACAGCAGGACTGCATAGCGAAAGTAAAACCCCTAAATTGCGGAATATCGACCACGATCCATGCGCACAAGCCATAGGATCACCGCCAAAGGCTTGATATAATCGCGTTTTTTACACCCATAAAGCCTTTGGAGAACCAACTTGGCTACTCAACCTGCGAATCAAGGAATTTCCGGTGCCCCGAAAACCTTTCAAGGTTTGATCATGGCGCTTCAAAATTATTGGTCAGAACAAGGCTGCGTTATTGTGCAGCCGCTCGACTTAGAAGTCGGCGCCGGGACTTTTCACCCGATGACCTTTTTGCGTTCAATCGGCCCTGAGCCATGGTGTTCTGCTTACGTTCAACCCTGTCGCCGCCCGACCGATGGTCGCTATGGGGAAAATCCCAATCGCTTGCAACACTACTATCAATACCAAGTGATACTTAAGCCAGCACCCAAAGACATTCAGGCACTTTACCTAGGCTCGTTAAAGGCTTTGGGAATCGATCCGCTTGAGCATGATATTCGCTTTGTCGAAGATAACTGGGAATCCCCTACCCTTGGTGCTTGGGGTCTGGGCTGGGAAGTCTGGTTAAACGGTATGGAAGTGACTCAATTTACCTATTTCCAACAAGTCGGAGGCCTTGAGTGTCGTCCAATTACCGGAGAGATCACCTACGGATTGGAACGAATTGCCATGTACTTACAGGGTGTAGACAGTATTTATGATCTTGTTTGGACCGAGGGTCCACAAGGCGTGGTAACCTACCGCGACGTATTTCATCAAAACGAAGTCGAACAATCAGCGTTTAACTTTGAGCATGCAGACGTAGATTTTCTATTTCAACAATTCGATAAGTTTGAGCAGCAAAGCCAGCATTTGATTGAGCAAGGATTGCCTTTGCCGGCTTATGAGCAGGTACTAAAAGCCTCTCATGCGTTTAATCTTTTAGATGCCCGTCATGCTATATCGGTTACCGAACGACAGCGCTATATTTTACGGGTGCGTGCGCTGGCACGAGCTGTCGCTGAAACCTATTACGCCTCTCGAGAAGCACTTGGTTTTCCGATCTGTCAAACGGCAGAACAAGGAGCAACAAAATGACTCAGACACAAGATTTATTAATTGAGTTAGGTACCGAAGAACTCCCACCCAAGGCGTTAAAAAGTCTTGCCGCTGCATTTCATAATGGCGTTATTGAGCGCTTAAAAGATCTCGAGCTTAGTTTTACTGATAGTGAATGGTTAGCAACCCCGCGCCGTTTAGCGGTACGTGTATTTGATCTTCAAGTTCAGCAGCAAGACAAAGTTCAAGATCGTCAAGGTCCTGCGGTAGCCGCCGCCTTTAACGATGATGGTAGCGCTAAACCAGCCGCGGTCGGTTTTGCCAAGTCATGCGGTGTGGATGTGACAGAATTACAACGAGTAGCAACCGCCAAAGGCGAGCGCTTGGCCTATCAGGTTAAAGTACCCGGTCAAGCAACTTCCGCATTGCTCAATGATGTAATCAATGCTGCGCTTGCAAAGCTGCCCATTCCAAAAGCAATGCGTTGGGGACAAGGCGAACATGAATTTATCCGCGTGCCGCATTGGCTATTGGTGTTGTTTGGCGAAACAGTGGCACCGGTACAGGTGTTTGATTTACAGTCGAATAATATAAGCTTCGGGCATCGCTTTCATGCCCCGGATGCGATCATCATTAATAATGCGAAAAGCTACGATGAACAATTACGCGCAGCATTTGTTGACGTCAGCTTTGCATCTCGAAAAGCGCATATCCGCGAACAAGTAGAAGCCATTGCAAAAACACTTAATGCCACCGCAGTAATTGAAGAGAGTTTGCTCGAAGAAGTTGCGGCTTTAGTTGAGTGGCCGGTAGCACTCACGGGTGGTTTTGATGCCGAATTTTTGGAGGTGCCGGCCGAGGCGCTAATCGCCACCATGCAAGCAGATCAAAAATATTTTCATTTAGTTGACGAGCAACAGCGTTTGTTGCCACATTTTATTACGGTAAGTAACATTGAAAGTCGCCACCCACAATCAGTGATCGATGGCAATGAGCGCGTGATCCGACCGCGCCTTGCGGACGCGAAGTTTTTCTATGACGCCGATAAAAAACACCGCTTAGATAGCTATCAAGAAAAACTCAAAAGCATTGTGTTTCAGCAGAAGCTCGGTACTTTATACGACAAAACCATGCGCATTAAACAATTAGCCAAACCATTAGCTGATGCGCTTGCTGGACAAACAGCATTAATCGAACGCGCCGCTGAGCTGTGTAAAAGTGATCTATTAACCAATATGGTTTATGAGTTCCCCGAGTTACAAGGGATCATGGGCAGTTACTATGCCGCCAATGATAATGAACCAAAAGAAGTGGCCGCGGCGATGAACGAAGTCTATCAGCCTAGATTTGCCGGCGATGTATTACCCAAAACAATTACTGGTAGCGCCCTATCGATTGCCGATCGCATCGATACTTTGGTGGGTATTTTTGGCATTAACCAACCACCAACCGGTGCCAAAGATCCTTTTGCTTTGCGTCGCTCAGCATTAGGTCTAATTCGAATACTGGTGGAGAAAGGTATTAATCTGTCGCTAGAACCTTTACTCGAGCAGGCCAAGGCGAATTACCAGGATAACGCTTTTACAGATGAAACAACGGCGAGTGTTTTAGAGTTTATTGCGGGACGCTTACAAGCTTGGTATCTCGACAAAGGTTATTCAGCACAAGTCATTCACTCGGTTCTGGTATTGAATATTGATAACCCTTTTGATATTCACCAACGTCTTGCCGCTGTTTCTGATTTTAATGAACTGCCCGCCAGCGAGTCACTAGCCGCCGCGAATAAGCGAGTTAGCAATATTTTAAGTAAGGCAGAGGATAATTATGCTACGCATAAAATTGACTCAGCGCTGTTCGAAGCTCAAGAAGAAAAGGTGTTATTCGAACAATTAAGCAGCATGAATGATCGCGTGCAAAGCCATGTCCAAGGTGGTGACTACGCGGCCGCGCTAAAGCTATTGGCTACACTTAAGGAGCCCATCGACGCATTCTTCGATAAGGTCATGGTGAACGCCGATAATAACGCAGTGCGGTTAAATCGATTACAGTTACTGCACTCTCTCCGTGCACTGTTCCTCTCGATAGCGGATGTTTCACTGTTACAAAAGTAATTCCTCAGGCCGCAGTCAACCTGCGGCCATTTCCCTGACATTTAGCAATATTTGGACTACAGTTAACCCATTGTCAGTATTCACTTTTTGTGTATTGAGTATGGATAACGAATCAGACACTCCAAAAGTCATTGGCCGACTTTCATTAGCTTCTTTAACTTGGTTACGTGACCGCCAAATACCGGCAAGACCGGTCGCCTATGCGGTTGCCTTTGAGTACCAAGCCGAAAATACTCCTGAACTGTCGCGGCAGGTTGATGAGTACGAGTCCGATGGTGTACTCAATGATGAAGCGTTCGAACATATTTTCCGCGAGTACGTGCTTGCGAAATTTATTGATTTAGGCAGTTTTAATAAAACCGTAACTGAATTGGTCAATGATACCGGTGCAGCGGTCAGCGAAGCGCGCTTACAATTAAAGGATTTTAAGCAATTTTTACAACTTGCAAAGGAGCAGTTAGCAAAGCTTGGTTCGGATGATGTGGCCGATCTGGTGCGAAATTTAAGCAATAACACCGCCCAAACCTACCATGCGGTCAATGCATTAGAGTCGCATTTAAGCACAGTAATGGCAGAAGTGAGAGTGCTGCAAAAAAAGTATACCCAAATTCAACGCCAAGCGCGCCAAGATCAACTAACTGGGTTGCTCAATCGCAATGCTTTGCAAGGAGAGTTCAATCAAATGGTTGAAGATGAAGGCGTCGAATCAATCACTATCTCTGTTGGCGATATTGATCATTTCAAGCAATTTAATGACAACCATGGCCATACCATTGGCGACAAAGTTATCAAATTAGTGGCGGATACTCTTAAATCCAATCTAAAAGGTTCCGATATCATCAGTCGTTACGGCGGCGAAGAGTTTGTGATTATCCTACCGAATACACATCTAAACGATGGCATGAAATTAATGAACAGTATTCGAGAGAAAATAGCCAGTTTAGGCTTTGTTAATACAGCCACTAACAAACGCATCGATGGGATCACTATGTCATTTGGGCTATCTCAATTTGAATCTGACGATAATTTCCACAGTTTATTCGATCGAGCGGATAAAGCGCTGTACCGTTCCAAGCAAAATGGTCGCAATCGAGTCCACTGCGAAACGAAAAAAGCCCTCAATTAGAGACTTTCTTGCGATTCCTTCAATTTTTTTGCGATTCTTAAGCTCAATTTTCGGGTTGCTGACCACCCGCTATGATCACTTTAAAACTCACGATAATTCAATAAGTTAGTTAAATTCTTCAACCGTAGCGTCAGTCATTATGTCGCTCTGGTTAATTCTTTTGTCGCTCACCTTATCGGTTTTTACGCCAGCTGTCGTTCAAAGCTATCTCTTTGTCGTTGCGCTTAAAGCATTCCTAGGCGTCGGTCCCTATCATTCAAATCGTCCCAACGGACTTAAACAAAAACTTTGTGCGCTTTTGCACACTAACCTTAAAAAAGGAAAACATTATGAAAAACCAAGACAACAACACTCAAGTAATCAACAACGACAAAATGAAAGTATTAGGTCTTCAAGAGCTAACTGAAGTTGCGGGTGGCGCAATGGCATGGAGCACAGACAGCATCGATTGTGGCACTGTTGGAAGCAACGAGTGGTCAACTGTGAGCCGTGGTTGCCGCGATAACGTATTACGTTAATTCGCCAACTGTATTACCCCTTACAAGATGCAGTTTGTCTTGTAAGGGGTAACCTTTTCTTGCACAGAACTTTCACTTGATAAATATGCTTTGGAGGCGACCATGGAGAACATTGCCAAAGACTTAAATGCTCATCCTGATTTTTTTATTCCATTCGATGCTCGTCTACCAGACGATACTTACTATGATCATGCGAACAAACTTTTACCACCCGTTTGGCGTATGAAACAAGATTACTTTTGGACCTATGTACATCCAAGGCAAGGCAATAAATTGCTACAAGGTTGGAAAATACATGTTTCAAGTTTACCTGACCGCGCGTTTTTCACTTTAGAAAATGTAATTGAAATTTGTGTCAAACATGATACCGAATTTAAATTTGCTAGTGATCCGAAAATCCTGCGCCAATTACTGAGTAAGAATTGTTCGCGCTCATCTTCTGGAAAATTTGTCACCATCTACCCTAAAGATGTTGATACGTTTAAATCCATACTAAACGATCTTTATCAAGCATTAAAAAATGAAGACGGGCCATATATTCTCTCTGATAGACAATATCGCGATAGCAAAGTTATTTATTATCGCTATGGCGGCTTCAAAACCCTTTCTGGACAAACAGTAAACGGTGAAAAAACAGCTTATATCCTCAATGATCGGCACAGTTACATTGAAGACATTCGACAAGCGAGCTTTCATTTACCCGACTTTATTCAACCCGAGTATGCTTCAATGTTCAGTGATGAGGAACTCGGCCTAGCTAATGCAAAGCAAACCAGCGAAAAAGACGAAGCTCCCAGTAACCCATACTTTAATGGTTGTTTTGATGTCACTGCCGTTATCAAAGCATCTAATGCCGGCGGTGTTTATCTCGCCAACGATGTAACCAATGGCAACCCAGTATTATTGAAAGAAGCCCGCCCCTACATTGGTATTAGCGATGATGGTTATGATGTTATTAGTCAACTCGAGAAAGAATATCGCTTACTGAAACGTGTAGAGCATCTAAATATCGCCCCAAAGGCTTATGCATTGTTTGATGAGTGGGAACATAGATTTTTAGCTCAGGAATTAATTGAAGGGCTTACATTAAAAAACTTTCAAGCAAAGATAAACAAGCTTACTCACTCAAATGCAACCGCTGATGATCTACAGCAGTGGTTCCAAACCGTATTAAAGCTTTCGGTTAGTATTCTTGAGTGCATTGAAAAATTACACAGCGTTAACATCGTTTTTGGTGATATTTCACCACACAATATTATGGTTAATGAAGACACGCTCGCGGTTACCTTTATTGATTTTGAAGGCGCATACGAACGCGACGTCGATAAGCCAATAAATCTATTCACCCCAGGATTTGCCAAATATGAGCGCATGGATCGACGCGAAAGCGTATTTGCCGATGATTTTTATGCGTTGGGTTGCATTATGGCTGGAATGACTATTCCCAATACAACATTACTGGCGCTGAATAAAAATTACGCGAACAACCTACTAGAACACTTAGAAGTTAACTTCAATATTCCGCGAGAGTTCCGAGCAATTGTAAATCAGCTTTTGACCTCAGACGATATCGACCTGTCAAAAATCATCACGCAACTACAAGATATCAACATCGAAAAGATTAGTGAATTTAACTTTGATATCAATAGTAAAATGAAATCATTACCATCATTAGCAAAAGATTATCTACAACGGATCCATACTTATAATAGCGATAACATCGAGATTAAAAGTGAACAGCGAGCACTGCCAACCGGACCACAAATGTCTGATTTATTCGCCCTCGATAAGGGCGTAGTCGGCGCCGCATACTGTTGGAAGAAAACAGCGGGTAAAGTTCCAGAATCACTGCTCGAGTGGATTGATGATAAATTAAAACGCAAAGTCGATAGCAGTTTACCAGGATTACTCAACGGCCTAAGTGGATCCGCATGGGCATTAGACGAGTTGGGTTTTGAAGCAGAAGCAAAAGGTATGTTAAAACAAGCGCTTCATCACAGCAGCCTATTTGAAAAAATGAGCTTAGGTTATGGTGCCGCTGGGTTTGGACAAACACTTCTGCATTTCTGGCAACAATATGATAACCCAAGCTATCTTGAACAAGCCGTGCGAATTGCTGATGTCATTTGTGAAACAGCGATTCATAATGAGCATGGTATTTGCTGGGAGGATCCCGAAGATGATGCTGGCGTTTCCCTAGGATTGTTTGAAGGCAGCTCGGGGATTGCGTTATTTCTACTGTACATTTACAAAGTTACGCAAAAGCAGCGCTATCTTGATTTTGCGCAACAGGGCTTTTCATTCGATCTTGCCCACGAAAAAAATGCTCGAGGCTCCATTGGATTTCCAAGAAACACCAAAGACAGCATAGTGTATCCTTATTATGCTTTTGGTAGCGCAGGCATCGCGAGTGTTGCTTTACGATTTTATGCCGTGACGCAAGAGCAGCGATATTTAGATTTTATTCAACGTGTTAGTGCTGATATTACGCATAAATACACCATCAATGCAGGCATGGCGACTGGACTTGCTGGACTTGGTAATTTTTTACTAGATGCATATCAGTTCTTGCAAGATGATAAGTATTGGTATGAATTACATCAAATTGTTGATGGCTTACAACTGGCTGCCATTGCAAGAGGAGATGGCATTGTATTTCCGGATGGTAACCGACTTAAAGTCAGTGTGGATTTCGAAGAGGGTTCAGCTGGAATAGCACTATTTTTACAGCGTTTTATTAACCCCTCAACTCCTGCGCCACTGATGCTCGACAACTTGATTTTAGAATAAATGAACTATGCCGCTGTTTTATCAGCGGCTGTTTTGTTTAAATAAATACTCATAAAACTTTCGACCAAGGTTTAAATCATGCGCGACAAGTTATTTCGCCAAGAAGTGATCGAGCACACTCGAGAACGTTTGTGGGGTAATGTTATTTTACTTCAGCCGCTTTCATTTACAATATTGTCTCTTGCGATAACTTTGATTGCAGCACTTATTATTGCGCTACTACTTTGGGGCAGTTACGCCAGAAAAGAAACCGTTAATGGCTTCTTATCGCCCGATCAAGGATTAGCTAAGGTTTATGCCCGCACTGAAGGCGTAGTTGAAAAGGTGTTTGTTGAAGAAGGTCAACTGGTAACGAGTGGTACTCCACTAATGACGGTGTCTACCGGTCGCTCAAGCGCAAATACGTCTGATGTCGATGCAGAAATCATTAGTGAGTTAAAAAAGGTGCTTACTGAATCAAAACGCAAACAGTTAGAACAGGTTGAACTAAGTCAACTCGAGCAATTAAAACTTGCTAGCCATGCAAACAGTATCGAGACTGAGATTGCTCAATTAGAAGCACAAATCAAAACCGCTCAAGAAAGATTTTCGTTATCGAAAGATAAGATGAAAAATTACTCTGCTCTTAACGAAAAAGGTCATATTTCAAAAGAAAAATTAGATGAACAGTACCAAGATTTACTCGATGCAAAATATCGTGTCGATGAATCTAAGCGACAACTGCTAGCCAAGCAAAATAATTTATCAGATATTCAATATCAACTGAAACAATTACCCATAAAGTTAAAGATCACTCAAGCCGAACTCAGTCAGCAGATATCTTCTATCCAGCAACAAATTTTAAATATTGAAAGTCAAAAAAGCTTTACGTTACACGCACCGAGTAATGGGCGAGTAACTGCATTGCAAGCTTATGTAGGTCAATCAGTAAAACAAAATATGCCTGTGCTCGCAATCATGCCCGAGGGTGCAGTTTTCGAAGCTGAGCTATTTGTTCCAACGCGAGCGATTGGGTTTGTGCAGTCGGATCAAAATGTAATTATTCGCTACAGTGCTTTTCCTTATCAACGTTACGGTTTGTATCAAGGAAAGGTAACTAAAGTATCAGAAATTATTTTAAGACCTGATGAGTTGCCTGTTCCAGTACAGTTACAAGAACCTGTTTATCGCGTTAAAGTTGCTCTCGACTCACAAACCGTACACGCCTATGGTCAGTCTTTCCCGCTGCAATCGGGAATGTCGTTAGAAGCCGATATTATTTTAGAAAACCTTTCCTTGCTCGATTGGTTGCTCGATCCTATTTACAGTTTACAAGGTCGTTAATATGGAAAATCCAGTAAAACTGCTCTCGTTCAAAAATGAAAAACGTTTGCCACTCATTCTACAAACCGAGATGGCAGAATGTGGGCTTGCTTGTCTTGCAATGATCTCAACTTATCACGGACACAAAATTGATTTAAACACATTACGACGCCATTACCCAGTATCATTAAAGGGCGCAACTTTAAAGAGCTTAATGTTGACGGCCGATCACTTGAAGTTTTCCTGTCGCGCATTAAGACTCGAACTAGAGCAACTTCCCCAATTGCAAACACCCTGCATCTTACATTGGGATCTCAATCATTTTGTTGTTCTTAAGAGAGTTAAGGGAGAGAAAGTTACCATTCATGATCCAGCACGAGGAACCATGACGCTAAGTTTCGATGAGGTCTCTCATCACTTCACCGGGATCGCATTAGAACTGACACCAACCACTGAGTTTAATGAGAAAGATAGTCAAAGTCGTATGCAACTCAGCGATCTTTGGTCAAAGATCTCCGGTTTGAAGCGAGTGTTGATTCAAATATTTTTCTTGTCGATGCTAATACAATTGTTTGCGTTGGTTAGTCCTTTTTACATGCAGTTAGTCGTTGACAATGTGGTAGTAGGACAAGATACACAACTATTAGTAGTTTTAGCACTTGGCTTTTTACTGCTAGCTCTGATTAGTGTCGGAACACAAGCACTACGTAGCTATATCATTATGTATTTAAGCAATCAACTGAGCATACAAATGGCAGCTAATTTGTTTCGCCACTTAATTCATTTACCACTAGGATTTTTTGAGAAACGTCATATTGGTGATGTAGTGTCGCGCTTTAGTTCACTCGATAACATTAAAAACTTAATGACAACGGGCTTGATTGAAACCATTGTTGATGGGTTGATGGCGATAACAACGCTAGTAATGATGTTTATTTATAGTAAAACTCTCGGCTTCATTGTTTTAGCGGTCGTTGCCATTTATGCAACAATTCGGTTTTTAATGTATCAGCCTTTTCGTAAGCGACAAGAGGAGTCGATAGTCGCCAATGCAAAAGAAAATACTAACTTTATGGAAACCGTTCGTGCAGCCCAAAGCATCAAACTTTTTAGCCGAGAACCGCAACGGCAAACAGTTTGGCATAATCATTATGCCGATGCCATGAATGCGGATATTAAAGTTAATAAGCTGCGAATAGGTTATAAAGCAATAAATGATACGTTATTTGGTATTGAAAATGTTGTAGTTATTTATTTTGGGGCGCTGTTGGTTCTTGAAGGTCAGTTTTCTATTGGAATGCTATTCGCTTTTATCGCTTATAAGATGCAGTTTTCAGATAAAGCCGCAAAAATAATTGAAAAGCTCATCGAATTTAGAATGCTTGGTCTGCATCTAAATCGAATTGCGGACATTGCACTCACTAAACAAGAAAAATTGGGTGAACAAAAGTTAGTGAAAGAAGATATTAACATTAAAGGTGACCTCACGCTTTCCGAACTTAGCTTTCAATACTCTGACGCAGAGCCACATATCTTCAACAATGTGAATTTTACCTTTAAAGCCGGTGAGTCCGTAGCCATAGTCGGTCCCTCGGGCGGTGGTAAAACAACCTTGATGAAAAATATGCTTGGCTTATTAAGTCCAACCAATGGTCAAGTATTAATCGATGGCGTGGAAATTAATAAATTTGGCCTCGCTAATTATCGCCAAGTCGTCGCAGCGGTCATGCAAGATGATCAATTATTGTCCGGGTCACTCATGGATAATATCTCATTTTTTGATCCTGATGTTGATGACCAACGCGTTATAGAGTGTGCCAAATTAGCCTCGATCCACCGAGATATTGAAGCGATGCCTATGGGCTACAACACACTGATCGGTGATATGGGAACAACGCTTTCAGGTGGTCAACGACAGCGGCTATTGCTAGCTCGAGCTTTGTACAGCAACCCTAAGATTCTTTTTATGGATGAAGCGACCTCTAACCTCGATACTAAACTGGAATCGATTGTGAATGACGCTGTTAAGAAACTAAATATTACTCGCATTATCATTGCACATCGTCCGGAAACCATCCGCTCAGCGGACAAGGTGGTGTCGCTCGATCGCGGAATTTTACACCCCATGGATAAGCAAGCGCTGCTAGCTTCCAATTTACTTTAGTATAACTTATTGTTTTATATGCCTTTATAGTGTTGTTATAAAAAATGTCGTTAGAGTTAAACGCTTTGACGCTTGCGTAATAGTCGTATTAAGCACAATGATTAATACTGACTCTGCCGTTAAGCAAAAGGATTGTTTAACAGCATATCAAGTGAAGCAACGTGCGGTGTTTTAGAGGCGAATGGATATAGCTTTTATTACACCGCCATTTAGCTAAGCGCAAATGGTCGTTTCACGTTGCTAACTTGATACTTAATTTGCTTCATTAACTTGATAAAGAGGACACGACAATGATGACACTTAAAAAAGCGCCAATTGAGATGACAGGCAATGAAATTCGAGAGTTAACCTTTAATGAGATAGAAGAAGTTTCGGGTGGATTAGTTTCGGGGGGGTTGTTGGATGATGACTTTCCGCACGGCTTAGGTTGTGGTTGTCGTTCCTGTCGAGAAAATGATCCGGACCGAGCGATTATTTAGAAACTTAATTTGAGATGCCTAACGATAACTCAGCATTAGGCATCTCAATTATTAATAATAGTGGGCATTGTCGATTGACGAATCCTTAGCGCCTAGGTAATTTGAAACGCTTTACCACTATTGATAATAATAATGCGAGCTTTACTTACCGCCGGTTGGTTAGTTATTTTTTTTCCCTTCATTAGCTTTGCAGCCAACCACACTCATTATCCCTTAACTAAACTAACGCTTGCGGCTAAAAATATTCCAACCGTATCACCAATGGAAAATATTAGCACTATTTTCCAAGATGATATTGGTTATATGTGGTTTGCAACTGAGGATGGTTTGTTACGGTTTGATGGAAAAAATGTAGTTTATGTACTCGACAATAAACAAGCAGAATCTTTATCAAATTTCGGCGACATTATAGATATTGATGATGATGCTAAGCACCTTTGGGTTGCTTCTTCTACGGGTTTGTTTCGGATAAATAAAGAGTCTTTACACTATAAACAGTTTTTACATCGCGAGTCATCTAAAAACGTTTATGTTAATAATCGAGTCTATGACGTTCTAGTCGACAGTCAAGCGCGTATTTGGGTAGCGAAGAACAGCGGCGTTTATTTATTTGATGAAGATACGCAGACGTTTGAAGAGTTTAAGCCATGGTTCAATCAATTTTCCTATAACAATTTGTCAATTTGGGCGTATACACTATTAGAAGACGATAATAAGAATATATGGATCGGAACGTCGGCGGGTGGTTTAATTCGGTTTAATCCGATATCAAAAAGTTTTGTTCATTTATCAACTCATCCAGATAATCCCAATAGATTCGCCAGTGACTTCGTAAACTCATTGCATAAAAAAGATAGTAATACACTACTCGTCGCAACCGACATTGGCTTATATGAGATCGATATCACTTCGTTGCAATTCAAAAAAATTAATTTAACTAGTCATGATGAACAAGTGTTAGCGATTGACCGTGATCGAGCTAACGGATGGTGGTTAGTCTCCGAAAGCAAGCTCACTCGTTATTCGGATGATTTTTCAAGTTTCGAAAGATATTCACCTACCATAAATCAATACCTTGAAAACGAACAAGCACTTCCATCAGCAATATTAGTCGATCGAGAGGATAATATATGGGCAGCCTTTAAGGATGGAGGCATTCATCAATTACCCGCCAGTAAAAATCGATTACGTAACTTACTTATTGATAAAGATAGCTATTTAGAAAACTACCGAACAATTACCGGAATATTGTCAACCGATAGCGCGCTTTTTGTAGCGACTAAGAAATATTTATATCGCTTAGAAAAAAGTACTAATAGTGAGGTTTTTTCGAATGCGGAAAGAATGCCTTTAAGTACTGACCTCGGAGCATTTTATGACATAACACAGTCCGATACTGGCGATATTTACGTCGGTAGGGATAACGGTTTTACAATTATAAGAAGTGAAGAGATAAGGGACGTTAAAGTTGATGCGCGTCTTCCAACAACAAAAGCACTTGCCGATGGCGAAAATAATATCTGGTTGCTAGCGGGTGAGCAAGGGGTGAAGATTCACGGCTTTGATGCAGCGAGTCATGAGTTTTTTAGTCAAGAAAAATTGTTACTCGGCGACTATCGAAAATCAGTTGTTGCAATGGAGGTTAGTAGCAACAAGCAACGAGTATATTTATTGTATAAGTATAATGGCTTGTTTTATTTTGATCTCAACAGTCGAAAGCTAATCTCTGTTAATGGGAGCGATCGATTAAGCCATTATAAAAATATGACTATCACTCATGATGATCAGTTGCTGATTTATAACGGGTCGAATAAGTTAGGTGTATATTCTGTTAGAAGTAATCAATTCAACGTAACCACGACAGCCGTGGATAACTTATCGTGTTCAATAGAAATTAATCAAGATACTTTTTATGCGCAGAGTAAAGGGTCATTAAAAAGTAGTAACCATGCTGAGAGAATCAAGACCTTTACCGCACAAGAAGGTATGACTCAAAAAGGTTTAACCGCAAAACACTGTATTAATGACGGTAATGGCAACTTGCTGTTTAGTAGTTATGAAGGAGTCATTATCTATAACCCAAATTGGGAAATAGTCGAACAGCAGTCACCGACTCTAGTTGTTTCGGATATTAGTTTGACTAGCATTGACAACAAAGATTTGGTTAAGGAAAAGGTT
>JABXHQ010000106.1 GCA_013373545.1 Gammaproteobacteria bacterium | reverse complement strand
AGACGTTTACACCGTTGAGCGAATTGGGCCACTGCAAAGAATTGCACAGAAACGATTGCGCAATCTACGCGCATTTAATATTTTTTATCGCCATGGCGATGGTTTTATGGGATGGCAGGAGAAGGGAGCATTTGATGCCATTATCGTTACCGCAGCACCTGAGGCGATCCCTAGTGCCCTCACTGAACAATTAGCCGAAGGTGGCCGGTTGATCATTCCGGTTGGTTCTCAGCAAGGCGAACAACAACTGATTTTGTTGCAAAAACATGAAGGTGAGTTGCAACAAATGGCGTTGGAAGCGGTTAAATTTGTCCCGTTAGTCGCAGGTACTATTGATTAACTCCCCCCATTTCGGAATCCTATATGAAAATTTTTAGCGCGATGTACGAGCGATGTTTGCAATGGGCGGCCCACCGTCATGCCGTGTATTATCTTGGCGGAATGAGTGTTGCGGAATCAATTTTCTTCCCGATTCCAGTAGATGTCATGTTAGCGCCCATGGCCTTAGCGAACCGCAACAAGGCCTGGCTATATGCCACAGTGTGTACCCTTACCTCGGTGATTGGCGGTCTTATCGGTTACTGGTTAGGGGCTTACTTGTTCGATGTGGTTGAGCCTTTCATTGCGCAAATGGGATACGGCGAGCGCTTCGAGACCGTTAAACTGTGGATGAATGAATACGGCTGGATGGTGGTCTTTATTGCCGGCTTTTCACCGATTCCGTACAAGCTATTTACGCTAAGTGCCGGTGTCATCGGCATGGCACTATTACCCTTTATGTTTGCTTCAATTATTGGCCGAGCGGCTCGCTTCTATCTAGTCGCCGGTTTGATGTATTGGGGCGGTGAAACTATTGAACGACGTTTGAAACCGATTATCGATTGGTTAGGGTGGGGGGTAATTTTACTTGCAGTTCTTGGATATTTGTTATACAAATATCTATAAATCAACTAGTTATAGTCTAAACTTCAAGTGTTTTTCTAAGAATACGGCTGAATTGACAGCGAGTGCTTACCTGTTAGCGTTGTTACTAGGCCGTTTTGAGTAACGAAATGAGCAATTTAAGTCGTGTGTTTCATCAATGTCGCTCGGTTATAGCAGCTCTTGGCTGCTGTGCATTGATGAGTTGTGGACATCACGTGCCGGCTCCAGTCGTCAACCTTTCCTACGATTATTCGCCCAATAGTCGCCAACCCACTGAGTCCAGTGACAATATTCCCGAGTTTCATATTGTTGAACGAGGCGATACTTTGTACTCGATCGCTTGGCGCTATGGGGTCGATTATCGCTATTTAGCAACTCTAAATAATATTGATAATGATTATCGTATCTATCCAGGACAAAAATTGAGTTTTGCAGTGCAGCAAATATCTGGCGGGCGAGATACTTTCGATGAGGAAAAATTAAAACTGGCTGTTTTTCAAGCGCTTAAATTGCCTATACAAGATCAAAAATCATTGGAGTCCGCTAAGAGTAACGATTCAAAGGTTAGGGCTCACTCACGACAAAGACCCAATAAAACGACCGCAAGTGTGAATAGTTCACAAAATCTCAAAAAAAGTGCTCGACAACCCCCCATAGCTTCAGGTAATGCTCAATCTACCGGAGCAAAAGTTGCTCGTTGGCATTGGCCAATAAGAGGTCCGATAATTGATCGTTTCTCGGGAAATTTATACGGCAACAAAGGGGTCGATATTTCTGGGAAACATGGGCAAGCAGTGAGAGCTGCTGCTCAGGGGAGAGTGGTATATCGCGGCAACGCGTTGAAAGGCTACGGCAATTTGATAATTGTTAAACACAATGACGATTTTCTAAGTGCGTATGCACATAACAGTAAGATTCATGTTAAAGAGAACGAAATTGTTAAAGCTGGACAAGTTATTGCCGATATAGGTAGCAGTGGTACTGACCAAAGTAAATTACACTTTGAAATCCGTTACCGAGGTAAGCCAGTCGACCCGATAAAGTACTTACCAAAACTATAATAAAAGCGAAGAATTCCGAATAGGGATTAGCCAGGATGGTGAAGTCTTATTTGGCGAAATAATGTGGTTTAACCGCAGTTTTAGTGGAGAGGTGAGTTATGAGCAAACAACAAGAAGTCATATATCAAAACGACTCAGCAGAAGACAATGAGGCTACCCCTACGGTTGCCGAATCGCTTTCGGAAGAATACGCTGAATATCACAAAGTTCATGAAAAGTCCCTAGATGCAACCCAGCTTTACTTAGGTGAAATCGGCATTAATGCACTGTTGACCGCCGAAGAAGAAGTTTTTTATTCGCGCAAAGCGCAACGAGGTTGTGACAAGTCTCGCGCCAAAATGATTGAGAGCAATCTGCGTCTGGTGGTGAAAATTGCACGTCGTTATACCAATCGCGGATTAGCCTTACTCGATTTGATCGAGGAGGGTAATTTAGGTCTTATTCGCGCGGTTGAGAAATTTGACCCAGAACGTGGGTTTCGCTTTTCAACTTACGCGACTTGGTGGATTCGTCAAACGATCGAACGTGCCATCATGAATCAAACCCGCACGATTCGCTTGCCGATTCATGTGGTAAAAGAATTAAACGTTTATTTGCGTGCATCACGTGAATTAGCTCAGTCCTTAGATCATGAGCCAACGGCGGAAGAAATTGCGGCGAAACTCGATAAACCAGTTGAAGATGTATCGCGTTTATTAGGTTTAAATGAGCGAATTGCTTCCGTAGATACGCCATTTATGGCGGACTCAGATAAGTCTTTGCTGGATACCATTGCGGATGATCGGGATCTTGGACCTGCTGAGCAATTGCAAGACGATGATCTAAAAAATAATATCGAACACTGGTTAGGTGAGTTAGGAGAGAAGCAACGCGAAGTGATTGCGCGCCGGTTTGGTCTCCTTAATTACGAACCCTCAACGCTGGAGGAAGTTGGTGTTGAGATTGGATTAACCCGTGAGCGTGTAAGGCAAATCCAAGTAGAAGCATTGCGTCGACTTAGACACTTGTTGGAAAAACAAGGTTTATCACTCGAAGCGCTTTTTCGCGCTTAGATTAGCGTCGACAACAGACTCTCTCTCTGTTAAAAAGGCCCTGTAATAGGGCCTTTTTTTATGCCTGAAAAGTAATTTAATTTTTTGCAGCCAAAGTGAATCATGGAATCCTTTAAAACAATCTTTGAACGTGCAGCGGACCGCAAAGGTGGTGCACAAGCTTTACAACAGCGACTCTCCCAACCATTGTCAGCGGAGCGCTTGCAAGCGATTGGCGATGATCGTTTTCTAGCGGAGATGTCTAAGAAAGTTTTTCAGTCTGGCTTCGTTTGGCGTGTTGTTGAAGCGAAATGGCCCGACTTTGAAGAGGTTTTTTTTAACTTTGATCCAACCAAACTATTGTTGATGTCGCCCGAAATGTTGGAACGGAAAGCGACTGACAAGCGGATTATTCGAAATCTAACCAAAGTGAAAAGTATTCAAAGTAACGCACTGTTTGTGCAAGATATTGCTCATGAATTTAACGGCTTTGGGCACTGGTTGAATAGTTTTGGTACGCATCAAACCATTGATTTGTGGCAGCAACTTAAACAGCGTGGCACTCGGTTGGGGGGCAATACCGGACCTTATTTTTTACGCGCGGTAGGCAAAGATACTTTTCTCTTATCGCGCGATGTGGAAGCTTATTTTCGCTCGCGAGATCTAATCTCGGGCGGTTTAACGTCGAAGCGTTCGTTACAGCAAATTCAGCAACAATTTAATGATTGGCACGATCAAAGCGGCTTATCGCTGCAAGAAATTAGTCAAGTGGTGGCTTTTAGTATTGGTGATAACCACCGCTAGTTCATCGCAATTGTACCGCTTAGTCCGAAGTCTGTTGCGTGCGCTTTGAGCGCCAAAGTTCTTCATCCACTTGCGCATTTTGACCCAGCAGTCGACAGCAAACAAACAGAAAGTCAGATAAGCGATTTAGATACAGTTGACCGGTAGGGTTAATCATTTCGGCGTTGGCTAATGATACCATGCGCCGCTCAGCACGACGGCATATAGTGCGTGCCATATGGCAGCTAGCGGTGGCCAAGTCACCTTTCGGCAGGATGAATTCGCGCAACGGTGGTAGCGTGTCGTTAAGGGCTTCGAGCCACTCTTCTAGTGTGGTCAAATCATCCGCTTTAACCAACTCATAATCCGGCATCGCCAACTCGCCACCTAAATTAAATAGCACATGTTGAATTTGGTTGAGCTTTTCATTAATGCTGGTTAACTGACTGGTGGCGAGGACCATTCCTAAGCTTGAATTTAGCTCATCAACGGTGCCAATCGCTTCAATGCGTAACGAGTCTTTGGCAACCCGTTGGTTCGATCCGATACCGGTAGTTCCGTCATCACCGGTTTTGGTGACCAGTTTAGAAAGTCGATTACCCATTAGGTTTCCTAGAATATAAGTTTTTCAAAGAGTCGCTTCCGCCAGTAATGATTACCAGCGGCAAGTGATTACAAGGAAGAGATAGTACCGATAACTAAGGCGATCAATCAACAATCGATGGAACTTTTTCTTGCTCTAAGATGGGAGTATTGGCATTGCGAGGTGTCGAATTTTGAGCACCTTTGTCCGCAATCATCTCATTGGCATCTAGCGCTTCGATGTTACCCGGATGAGCCTCATCGAGCCAAACCAGTACGTCATAGTAGCGACGAATATTGGTGACATATTGAACGGGCTCATCACCACGAGCATAGCCATATTTAGTTTGTTTGTAATATTTCTTTTGCTTGAGTAGAGGCAAACGCTCTTTAACGTCGACCCACTTGTCTGGATCGCCACCTTGGCGCTCAGTAATGACTCGAGCGTCTTCGAGGTGGCCCCAACCAATATTGTAAGCAGCCAGTGCTAACCAAGTCCTATCGGGTTCGCCGATGCGATCTGGAATGCGCTCGCGCATGATTTGGAAGTACTCAGAACCGCCATGGATACTTTGTTCGGCATCGATTCGGCTCTTGATACCCAATTGTTTCGCGGTATCGAGTGTAAGCATCATGACTCCGCGTACACCGGTATGAGATTTGGCTTTAGGATCCCAATGCGATTCTTGATAACCCATGGCTGCGAGTAAGCGCCAATCTAGGGTGTCACCGGCGGCACTTTGAAACATGGGTTTTAAATCCGGGAGTTCGGTTTGCGCGGCCTTCATAAAGGTACGGGCGCCAACATAGTCGAAATCATTGACATGACCATAGTACTGGTCGATTAATTGAGCAATTTTTCCATTTTGTTGTTGCTCGCCGAAAAATTGCACCACTTCATGCAGCAATGAGTAATCACCTGATTTTGCCATTGCCCAGCCAAGTTGTTGCGGTTCACCGACCGTAAACGCGATGGCTAATTCGGTGTTGAAGCGGCGGTTGAGATCTAATTCAACGGAGTCGGCGATGGTATAGTCGATAGTCTCATCGAGTACCATTTGCAGCAGCTCCTCTGGAGAATGTTCTTGGGTCTCTTGCCAGCTTAATCGAGGGTGATCTGGCTTTGCCGCCATCAGCAGTTGAGAATGTGAAGTGCCTGCGACAACTTTTAAGTTGCCTTCAAGTTGGCCGAAGTGACGAGGCCAAGTTTTACCCTGCTTGAATACCAGTTTGGCACTGACTTCTTGATAAGCGGGGCCAAATAAATAGTCACGTTTTCGTTCTAGCGTGGCAGTTAGTCCCGCTGCGGCAATATCAGCACGGCCGCTGTCTAACGCCGCGAAAATTCCGCCAATCGAATCTTCTGCGACGAAAACGGGCTCCACGCCGAGCTGCTCAGCAAAGGCCGTCGCTAATTCGTATTCGATACCAGCGGAGCCATCGCGCTCGACGTAATAGGTGGTTGGGCTGTTGCGGGTGACGACACGCAAGACGCCAGAGCGTTTGATTTGCTCCAGCTGACTGATTTGCGGTTCTTGGCAACCACTGATAATCAGAGTCGTTGCAAAAATCAGCAAAAATGTAGTCAAATATGACGCTAATTGTTTCAAACTACCACCAATTGTCGTTAAGTAACATTTGCTACACACCATACTCGAACATCCTTTTACGAGATTTTTGTGATCCAGTTCACTAAATTATCGGTGTTCATCACAAATATCGCAAGAAATTATTGTGTGAAAATTAATCTTTGCCCGATGAACGGCAACTGAACGCCGGCTATAAAAATGGATTTTTTTAACGCTAAACTCGTATCCAATCTTATCAAATATGGTCATTTGCAGTAAAATTGCGGCTTCTTAAAGCACCAACTGATGGTTAACCCGAGTCAAATAGGAATCTTCCGCATGTTAATACTGCGTGGCGCCCCCGCTTTTTCAGATTTTCGCTTAAACAAAATCATTCACAATTGTCAGTCTAACGGCTCGCCCATCGTCAGCTTATACGCTGAGTTTGTGCATTTTGCTGATGTCACTGAGGCATTAACTGAGGCTGAGCACGCCACGTTGCAGCGCTTATTAACCTATGGACCTGCAATACCGTCCCATGAACCGGTTGGGCAATTAGCGTTAGTCGTTCCGCGCCCTGGCACTATCTCACCATGGTCCTCCAAAGCGACGGATATCGCCCGCAATTGCGGTTTGACTAAGGTTAAACGTTTAGAGCGAGGTGTTGCGTTTTACATCGAGACCAATGGCTCGCCATTGAGTGAATCAGAGCTACAAGCTACTCTGGCGCAATTACACGATCGCATGGTTGAGTCTGTTTTCTCGCAACTTGAGGACGCAGCGGTGCTATTTCGCAGTGAGTCACCGCGGCCTTTGACCACAGTTGATATCCTCGGTGGCGGCAAAGCAGCCTTGGTTGCAGCCAATCAAGCGTTGGGTTTGGCTTTAGCTGATGATGAAATTGACTATCTTGTCGACCGCTTTAATGCGCTTGGCCGCAACCCCGTCGATGTTGAACTCATGATGTTTGCACAAGCAAACTCTGAGCATTGTCGACATAAGATTTTCAACGCTTCTTGGACCATCGATGGTGAGGACAAGCCGTATTCCCTGTTCAAAATGATTAAAAACACCTATGAAGTTGGTCATGAAGGGGTGCTCTCGGCTTACCGCGATAATGCGGCCGTGATTGAAGGATTCGAGCAGCCGCGTCTGTGGCCAGATGCAGAAACGCACCAGTATGATTATCACCTCGAACCGGTGCACATCTTAATGAAAGTGGAAACCCATAATCATCCCACCGCGATATCGCCTTACCCCGGCGCTGCTACCGGCTCAGGTGGTGAAATTCGCGATGAAGGGGCGACCGGTATTGGTGGCAAGCCGAAAGTAGGTTTAACCGGCTTCTCAGTGTCAAACTTAAAGATTCCCGGCTTTGAGCAGGCATGGGAAGTTGAGTATGGTAAACCCGGACGAATTGTCTCGGCACTGGATATTATGATCGAAGGGCCTTTAGGTGGTGCGGCGTTTAATAACGAATTTGGCCGCCCTAATGTATGTGGTTACTTTCGAACCTATGAGCAAGCGCATGAGTTTAGTTATGGCACGGAAGTACGTGGTTATCACAAGCCAATTATGATTGCTGGTGGGATGGGGAATATTCGCGCGCAGCATGTCGAGAAAAATGAAATAAAAGATGGCTATAAAGTAGTGGTGTTGGGTGGACCGGCGATGCTGATTGGCTTGGGTGGTGGTGCTGCTTCATCAATGGCATCTGGTTCAAGTCAGGAAGACCTTGATTTCGCTTCCGTGCAACGCGACAACCCTGAAATTGAACGCCGTTGCCAAGAAGTTATTGATACCTGTTGGTCAATGGAGCAAAACCCGATTGAGTTTATTCACGATGTCGGTGCTGGCGGACTCTCAAATGCAATTCCGGAACTGGTTCATGATGGCGAAAAAGGTGGTTCATTTGAATTACGCCGAGTGCCGAATGATGAGCCAGGAATGAGTCCGGTTGAGATCTGGTGTAATGAAGCTCAAGAGCGCTATGTGCTGGCAATTAAACCTGAAAGTGTTGAGCGCTTCACTGCGATATGTGAGCGTGAACGTTGCCCATTTGCAATTGTAGGTGAGGCAACTGAAGCACTACACTTAACCCTTACTGATGAGCACTTCGCAAACAAACCGATTGATTTGCCCATGGATGTTTTGTTCGGTAAGCCGCCCAAGATGCATCGACAAGCTGAATCTGCCACCACTATCAGCGAGCCATTATCCGTATCAGACTCTCCTTTACAATGTTTAGAGCGCGTTCTGTCGCTACCGGCAGTGGCCGATAAAACCTTTTTAATTACCATTGGTGACCGTACGGTTGGTGGTTTAGTGAATCGTGATCAAATGGTCGGTCCGTGGCAAGTACCGGTAGCTGACTGTGCGGTTACCGCTTCCACGTTACAAGCGAATACCGGTGAAGCAATGGCGATGGGCGAGCGTACACCGCTAGCGTTACTCGATGCCGCTGCTTCAGCTCGAATGGCCGTTGGTGAAGCCATTACTAATATTGCCGCGGCTAATATTGCGAAAATTTCGGATATCAAGCTGTCCGCTAACTGGATGTGTGCTGCGGGATTTGGCGGTGAGGATGCTGCGTTGTATGAAGCGGTTGAGGCAGTGGGGATGCAACTTTGCCCTGAGCTTGGCATCACTATTCCAGTCGGTAAAGATTCAATGTCCATGCGAACGGTATGGCAAGAAGAGGGTGAAGAAAAATCGATGACCGCGCCGATGTCATTGATTATCACTGCATTTGCTCCGGTACAAGATATACGGCGCTCATTAACACCACAATTAAACCGCGAACTGGAGGACAATGAACTCCTCTTGATCGATTTGGGCAACAACCAAAATCGAATGGGCGGCTCAGCGCTGGCGCAGGTCTATAACCAGTTAGGTAATGAAGCGCCAGACGTAGACTCTGCGGCTGTATTGAGTGGCTTTTTTAACGCAATTCAGCGGTTGAATGAGCAAGGCCTGTTACAGGCTTATCACGATCGCAGCGATGGCGGCTTGGCAACCACGGTCATTGAAATGGCGATTGCGGGTCATTGTGGTGTGCACTTGGACTTGTCCGCGCAAGAGGGTGATGATTTAGCCGTGTTATTTAACGAAGAGCTGGGGGCGGTGGTGCAAATTGCCGCACGTGATAAAGCGGCAGTCATGGCTATTTTTGCCGATTGCGGTCTCACCGATTATGTCGCAACTATT
>JABXHQ010000104.1 GCA_013373545.1 Gammaproteobacteria bacterium | reverse complement strand
TTGGCACACTCAGCATTAAGAATTTGTTTTTGTCCGAGATCACTACGTGCAGCGGCGGGTGTCCATGCGACCACTACGCGAGAACGAACACCCGACATCAAACGCACATAAATTTGCCCTTCTGGCAATTCGTTTTGCGCCATCAAGCAGGTTTCATATTTATCAAACGCGACTAGTTGAGCCGCTGAGCAAGTACCTGTGATACAAGAAGTTGGCGGATTCGCACATGCATACGGTTCTTCAGCGTAAGCGGTAATAACTTGGTTAAGGGTTGTCGTGCCATCATAAATCGCTAACTTTGCTGAGCGCATGCGAGCCGCCACGCTTTCAGCAATTTCAGTTGCTTGGCCACGAAACAAACCTTCTTGGTTGCTGTTGATACTGGTCACTTGTAACGCTGCCACGCCTAACAAGCCAATGCCTAACACCAACACCGTCACTAAGATTTCAATTAACGAGACACCCGATTGGTAACGACGATTCATCAACAGTCTCCTTCTTCCGCGTCTTTACTGGCAACCGAGCCGCCCATCGATACGGTTAATGATTTGCCTTTACCACGGGTATTACAGGATAAAAACACCACTTGGCCTTGGCCATCGGCACGAAAACCACTTGGACCATACGACACGTAGTCAACGTCAGGATTAGGCGTAATCGTAATGTCATCACTGTCGCAGGTAAAAACTTTCATTTCATCGGCCACATCCACCACATTATCGCCGTCTGGATCGAGACCCACTTTGAAATTTGGCTCCGCACCGGCTCCCCCAGACACCACTACCGTCTGGCGCAGAACAATAGCCTGGTTCTTGGCGAACTGAACCGCAGCAACCAACTTATTGGAGCAATTAATTAAACGATTGTTTTCTATCGTGGCCTGAAACGATGGGATGGCAAACGCGGCTAATATTCCCATGACAGTCACGGTGAGCATCAATTCAATGATCGAGAATCCGAAGGAGCGCATAAGATTTCACTGTTAAATTTACTTAATGCTAATCTTAATGCGATTTTGACAACATACAACCGCCGCTCGACAAGCGCATCCAAGCATCCGATAAGCGGTTAACTGTTTGATTTATATTGCGAACGTCTTCACAAAACGCTGAAAAATATCAGCGCTTAGCGCAGCTCAGGGGGTAGCACAAAAACGATATCCTCCGGCTTACCAGCAACTTCTGCAGCCGTGTGCCCACCTAAGGCTTCGAGTCGGGCGATAACTTGTTGCACCAACACTTCTGGAGCAGACGCACCGGCGGTCACGCCCACTTTCTTCGCTTGCGCTAGCCATTGCGCGTTAATCTCTTCAGCGTTATCGACTAAGTAAGCGGCAATACCTTGTTTCTCAGCTAGCTCACGTAAGCGATTCGAGTTCGAGCTATTTTGCGAGCCAACCACCAAAACCACATCGACATCCGCCGCGAGTGCTCGCACGGCATCTTGTCGGTTTTGCGTAGCGTAGCAGATATCGTCTTTCTTTGGCCCTTGGATCTGGGGGAACTTCTCTTGCAAAGCGGTAATAATTTGTTTGGTATCGTCCACTGACAAAGTGGTTTGCGTAACAAAATGCAATTGCTGCGGATTTTTCACGGTCAGCGCTTGCACATCAGCCACCGTTTCCACTAAATAAATACCATTTTCTGAGGCATCGTTTGTTTGCTGCGGATTAGCACCGTATTGCCCCATAGTGCCTTCGACTTCTGGATGTCCTTTATGGCCAATTAAAATACACTCTTCTTCACGACGCGATGCGCGTACCACTTCCATATGGACTTTAGTGACTAAAGGACAGGTGGCATCGAATACTTTTAAATTGCGTTTTTCTGCCTCGGCTTTTACTCGCTGTGAAACGCCATGGGCACTGAAAATACAAATGCTGTTTTCCGGGATTTCGGCAATGTGCTCAACGAATACGGCGCCTTTTTCGCGCAACCCATCGACCACAAATTTATTGTGAACAACTTCATGACGCACATAAATCGGCGCACCGAATACCTCGATTGCACGATTAACAATTTCAATGGCGCGGTCGACGCCGGCACAAAAACCGCGCGGATTAGCTAATAATATTTCCATAACGGAATCACTCTCAATGACTGACTGGTGGTTCGTCGATCGATAAAACTTCAACTTCGAAGGTAACCGCGTAACCTGCCAGTGGATGATTAAAATCGACTTTTACCGAGTGACCTTGAACTTCGCGAATAATGCCCGGCATCGGTTCGCCAGATGGCTGTTCAAAAGCGACGACGGCCCCTTCTTTAAGCTCAATATCATGTGGAAAATGATGCATATCCATAAACTGAACAAGGTTTGGATTGCTATCACCAAACGCGTCAACGGCAGCTAACTTAAACGTTTTCTTCGCGCCAACCGTAAGTCCTAGCAATTCATTCTCCATGGCAGTACTAACCGAGTCATTGCCAAGCTCAATCATAGCTGGCTTACCATTGACCCGACTTGAATCGGCGACGCTACCATCATTTAAGGTAAGCGTCATATGCACAAATACTTTAGCGCCGGGGTAAACTGTTAGATTTGAGGTCATCGGTTACGCTTCCGCTTGTTGTTTTTGGGCTTCACGTTTTTTATGAAAAAACAGAGCATCGATTATCAACATAACAGCGCCAATAAAGATCGCCGAGTCAGCAATATTAAATGCTGGCCAATGATAACCGCTTTTCTCCCAGTACCAATCAATAAAGTCCACCACGTACCCAAGGGTCACGCGGTCATAAACATTACCAATAGCGCCGCTTAAAATCATCGCATAGGCAAAGCCATGCCACTTTTGACTGGCTTTGGAGCGCGCTAGTTCATAAATAATCCATAGACTTATCGCAACGGCAATTCCCGCCAGAAAGTATCGCTGCCAACCACCGGCATCGGCCAAAAAGCTAAAGGCAGCACCATAATTATAAGCAAGACGAAAATCAAAATGCGGCATCACCTCAATTATTCGCCCACCACTGAGCGCTGAAACGGCCCAGACTTTGGTCCATTGATCAAGGATGACGACAACCAGCGTTAAGCCTAACCAGACCAATCCACTGCGCATGAATTTAGCCAACATTAAGCATACTCCCGAACTTCTCCGTCACCGTCGACATTATCAACACAGCGCTGACACAAAGTTGGGTGCTCAGCAATCGAGCCAACTTCTTCACGACGATGCCAACAACGCTCACATTTAACTTCTTCACAAACGCTAATTTCCAATTTAACGCCGTCTAATGCCGTCGCTTCACCGGCATCGGATAACTGCACTTTGGCTTTTGAAGTGATTAACACGAAGCGTAACTCATTACCCAACTTTTGCAGCGGTGCCAACCATTGTTCGCTAACGTTAATCACCACGTTCGCTTCGAGCGAGCTACCAATTGTTTTCGCCACTCGCATCGCTTCAATCGACTTATTCACCACACCTTTTACTTCACGGATGGCTTGCCAATCTTCAAGTGACAAATTGTCATCTTGATAAGCGGCTAATCCTTCATACCAGGTTGCGACAAAAATAGTCGCATCGTTTTGGCCCGGCAAAAATTGCCACGCTTCTTCTGCGGTAAACGATAAGATCGGCGCCATCCAGCGCAATAACGCTTGGGAAATATGATACATCGCCGACTGGCATGAACGATGCGCTAAACTGCCACGCTTTGCCGTGTACTGACGATCTTTGATCACATCTAAATAAAAGCCGCCCATATCCATCGCGCAGAAATGATGAATGTGCTGCACGACTTGCCAGAAAGTGTAGCTATCATAAGCTGCAGTGATTTGATTTTGCGCCTCGAGTGCAGCATTCACTGCCCAACGATCGAGTGGCAGCATTTCTGCACTACTGACCATATCTTGTGCCGGATCGAAACCACTTAAATTAGCTAGTAAAAAGCGACTGGTATTTCGAATGCGCCGATAAGTATCTGCAGTACGTTTTAGGATTTCGTTAGAAACCGCAATTTCACCGCGATAATCGGTAGACGCAACCCATAGCCGCAACACATCGGCACCGAGCTCATTAATAACTTGCTGCGGAGCGATAACATTGCCTTTCGATTTCGACATTTTCTCGCCCTTCTCATCCACGGTAAAACCATGAGTTAAGACCGCTTTGTAAGGGGCTCGATTATTGATTGCAACACCGGTTAGCAATGAAGACTGGAACCAACCACGATGTTGATCTGAGCCTTCTAAATAAATATCTGCTGGCTCTTGTAATTCTTCGCGAACAGCCAGCACACAGGCGTGAGTAACACCTGAGTCAAACCATACGTCGAGTGTGTCATCAATTTTTACGTAATCGCTAGAAGCTTCTGGTAATAATTCTTCAAGCGGCATATCAAACCAAGCTTGAATACCTGACTGCTCGATTGCTCGCGCAGCCTTTTCCATAATCTCAACGGCTTGAGGATGTAACTCGCCGGTTTCTTTATTGATCACCAAACACAGCGGAACGCCCCAAGTGCGTTGCCGAGAAATACACCAATCGGGACGGCCATCAACCATACCTTCAATTCGTGCTTGTCCCCAATCAGGAACCCATTGCACATTCTTGATTTCGCTTAATGCTTTTTCTCGCAATCCATTCTTTTCCATACTGACGAACCACTGTGGTGTGGTGCGGAAAATCAACGGTGTTTTCGTTCGCCAACAATGTGGATAGCTATGGGTCATTTTTGTTTTAAACAACAGCGCATTCCGCTCCGTTAACAACTCACAGATCTTATCATCGACTTTATAGACGTGCTCGCCAGCGACTAGCGGTGTCGCTTGAGAGTAAACGCCATCTGGCCCAACATAATTGAGCAACTCAAGACCGTATTGTTTACCCACGTTAAAATCGTCGGCACCATGATCGGGCGCGGTGTGTACTAAACCGGTTCCGGCATCAGTGGTTACATGATGACCTAAAATTAGCGGAACACGTTTATCAATAAACGGATGCTGAACTTGAATATTTTCCAATTGTTGACCGCTTGTGGTTGCGACCACAGCAAAATTTTCAAAGCCCCAGCGCGCCATAATCGCCGTGACCATATCGGCGGCTAATACGATTAATTCAGGACCATTACCACAATCAACTTTTACCAATGCATAATCAAGTTCTGGATGAATTGAAATGGCCTGGTTCGCTGGTAAGGTCCATGGCGTGGTAGTCCAAATCACCGCAGATACCGGCAGCTGTGCCGCGTTATCATAAGCAAAAGCTTGCAATAAACTTGTATCAGCAGCAAAGCGTACGTCAATTGATAGCGACGTTTTATCGTGGTATTCAACTTCCGCTTCAGCTAATGCCGAACCACCGACCACACTCCAATAAACTGGTTTAACACCTTTGTGTAAATGACCGTTCATAACAATCTTAGCCAGCGCGCGAACAATGTTAGCTTCAAACTCAAAGTTCATTGTCAGGTAAGGATTTTCCCAATCGCCAAATATTCCAAGACGAATAAAATCTTGTTTTTGCCCAGCAACTTGTTTCGCCGCGTAATCGCGACACTTTTGTCGAAACTCTGCAAACGGAACCTTTACCCCCGCTTTACCAATTTTCTTTTCGACGTTGTGTTCAATCGGTAAACCATGGCAATCCCACCCCGGAACATAAGGTGCATCGAAGCCACTTAAGCTACGCGACTTCAGCACCACGTCTTTTAAGATTTTGTTAACCGCATGGCCGATATGAATATCACCGTTCGCATACGGAGGACCATCATGTAAAATAAATTTCGGCCGACCCGCACTCGCTGCTCGAATCTGGTTGTAAATCGCGCTCTTATTCCATTGCTCTAGCATTTTCGGTTCCCGCTGAGCCAAACTGGCTTTCATTGGGAAGTCCGTTTTTGGAAGGTTTAGCGTTGCTTTATAGTCAGCCATAATGAATAGTTCCAAACTCGTTTAATTTAAATTTTTTAGCCAAGCTTTGGCTTCTGTTACATCACATTGGATTTGTTTTTTTAATGCCTCAACTGAAGCAAACTTTTGCTCATTGCGAATTCGGTGTAAAAACACCAACTCCACTTGTGCGCCATAGCAATCTCGATCAAAATCAAATAGATGAGCCTCAACACGAGCACTTTGCCCATCTACCGTCGGTCGAGTTCCGACATTGGCGACACCAAACACCGGTTCATCAAGACCGTATACTTTAACCACGTATACACCTTGTAGTGGTGATACACGTCGTCTTAGCGGCACATTAATGGTCGGGAAATCTAAGGTACGACCTAATTTATCACCATGCACGACTCGCCCAGTCATACTAAAGGCACGCCCAAGCAGTTGCTCAGCAGCGGTAAAATCACCCTGTTGTAGCTTGTGACGAATCAACGTACTGCTAATGCGTTCAGTGCCCTGCTTTATCGATGCTGTATTTTGCACTCCAAAGTGGCCAGCACCTAATTGCTGTAGTAACTCATAGTCGCCTTGACGCTGTCGACCAAACCGAAAATCATCACCGACAATTAGATGCTTTACTTGCAGGCGTCGAATTAACAACTCTTGGATAAAGTCCTGCGCGCTCATCGACGCTAACGACTTTGCAAAACGAAGGCAAATAACTTTTTCGATACCCATTTGTGCAAATAATCGCCATTTTTCAGCAAACCGGGTCAGCCGCGCCGGTGCTTTGTCGCCAGCAAAATATTCTTGCGGATCGGGCTCAAACACAATAACCGCTGATGCCAACCCCATCGAACGAGCTTGCGCACTAACCGCGGCTAAAATTTGTTGGTGGCCTAAATGAATACCGTCAAATTTTCCGATGGTTGCCACACAACCTTGAAGCTGTTCCGGAATACGGTTAAGGCCGTGTATGAGCTGCATTCTGGTTTTGATTACCTTCGGGTTAAAAGCGCCGGATTATAACCGATTGGATCGCACGGTGACAGGCCTCATGAGGATTTAACATCGCGAAGCCGTAGACCCAATGCCCATAATGAGAACAGGTAACTCACCACACCCAAGCTAATACACAAGGCCAACTGCCAGCCACGCTGCCATAAACTACTCAATTGCCACTGTTCAAGCGTTGGCTGGAGCCACTCAATCACCGCAAACATGACCGTCGCCGCTAATACCGCGCGCAATCCCCACCACCACCACTGGCGATCCATTTGTAAGGTTTGATTACGAATCAACCCGACCCACAACAAACTCGCGTTCATGGTTGCAGATACCGCCGTCGCAATGGCCAGCCCAACATGACCATAGGGCTTAAACAGCAATAAGTTCACCACCATATTGATCACCATCGCGATAATGCCAATTTTCACTGGCGTGCGAGTATTTTGGCGCGAGAAATACCCGGTGGCTAATACTTTAATGAACATAAAACTTAGCAAACCAAACACATAGGCTTGCAAACTCAGCGCTGCCATAGAAGCATCATAAAGCGAAAAATTGCCATGTTGAAAAACACTCAACATCACCGGTTCCGCGAGAATAAAAAGGCCAACGGCTGCGGGTAAGCCAATTAGTAAAACCATATGCAGCGCCCAATTTAACATCCGACTCATAGTGGCCGCGTCATTTTGCGCATGTTGCCGCGATAGGCTTGGCAAGATAACCGTTGCAATGGCGATCCCAAAAATACCGAGCGGAAACTCCAGCATCCGATCGCTTAAATACAACCATGTAATGCTTCCGGTGACTAAAAATGACGCAATCACAGTGTCGAGCAACAAATTAATTTGCGCCACCGATACGCCAAACAGCGCAGGTATCATGAGCTTTAGAACTTTGCGCACGCCACTGTCGCGCCAACCCCATTGTGGCTTCACTAAATATCCTTGGCGCCAAAGAAATGGTAAGTGGAGCAACAATTGTAAAATACCGGCAACAAAAATGGCCCAAGCTAACGCTCGCACCGGTTCTTCTAGCAACGGTGATATCCACACCGCCGCGAAGATAATACAAATGTTCAATAACACGGGAGCAAATGCAGGCACCGCAAAACGTCCGAGAGAGTTCAACACACTCCCAGCAAAGGCGGTTAAGCTAATAAATAAAATATACGGAAAAGTAACTTTAAGTAGCTCAGAAACTAGATAATATTTTTCGGTTTCACCTTTCTCGATAAAACCATAACCAAAAATACCGGCTAATAGCGGAGAGCCAACCACACCGAGCAGCGTTACCACTAATAAAATACCGCCTAAGGTGCCCGATACTTTGCTGACTAAGTTGAGTACTGCTTGCCGATCTTGGAGTTGTTGATATTCGCTTAACACCGGAACAAACGCTTGGGCAAAGGCTCCCTCACCAAACAAGCGACGCAGAAAGTTTGGGATTTTTTGCGCTACCAGAAATACATCGGTTGCCGCTTGCGCTCCCAATACGTTGGCAATAACGATATCACGCACCAAACCAAGCACGCGCGATAATAACGTCATTGCGCTAACCACTATGCCTGACTTGAGTAAACTCACTTTCTTCAAGTGTTCTGTCCCTACTATTGCTTATCCGACGACCTAATAAAAAGCCCCTGACGAATCAGAGGCTTTCGCATAGGGCTGATTAAACCAGCCTTTTTAGGTGAATAGCAAGTGTTACTGCGCGCGTTTCACCGTGGTTTCAATAACCGCTTCAACACGACGGTTTTTAGCTCGTCCATCAGCCGTCGAGTTGTCCGCTACAGGACGTGTCTCACCATAACCGACCGAAGATACTCGCTCGCTACTTAGGCCGTAATTCGCCATTAAGTAATTCGCAACCGCTTGCGCACGTTTTTCTGAGAGCCACTGGTTATAACTATCTTTGCCAACGCTGTCAGAATGCCCTTCGACCACAAGCTTAGTGTCTGGATATTGCTTCATAAACTCAGCCACTTGTTGGAACTCGCTTTCGAATGAGGTGCGAATCTCACTACTATTGTTGGCAAATTTAACGTTCAGGGTTATCCGTACTGTTTCATCTAACATTAAGCGGCAGCCCTTAGCATCAACTTTCGCTCCAGCCGGAGTAGCAGCACATGCGTCTTTTGAGTTGACCACACCATCGCCGTCGCTATCAAGTTCACAGCCACGAGGATCAACCACTACGCCAGCAGCGGTGGCAGGACACTGATCAACATCATCAAACACACCATCGCGATCGCTATCAGTGCGGGTGTTTTTGGTGACGGTTTTCGTTTCAACAGCTTTAACCGGAACCGGCGCTGGATCAGAGCCGCCAAAATTAAAAGTAAAGCCTACTAGCAACTGAGTGTCGAAACGTTTGGTGGTGTCGTCACGAATAACGCCTAACTCACCACGCCAACTCAATACGCTGTTTAATTCATCTTCAAAGCCAATCCCTAAACGGCCGATGTCAGACTCCATCCAGCCACCACCCGCCACTTCACTATCGAAAGTGTAACGTCCAACACCTAGACGTAGGAAAGGGCCGCCCTTTGAATCATTGGCAAAATAATGTACATAATCGAGTGAGGTTAAAACTAAGTCTTCATCACCAAACCCAATCGCATCATCCGGATTAAGTTTGTTGTAGCTCAATTGAAACGCTGAGTTTTTGGTGAACATAAACCCAAGTTCAGCACCGACAACTTCGCTTTCATCAAGGCTATTGCTCATGATCGGAAAGTTGTCTTCTTTTCCCGAATGAAAATCTTGCACCCCGCCAAGCACAGTGAAATAAACTGTACGATCGACTTCCGCGGCCACATTAACACCAGCGGCTAATAGAGCGGCTCCTAGCAAATACTTATTCATTTTATGTCTCCTGGTTGACACTAAAAAGCGCGAATACTCAATACTGCCTTAAGTCCCCTGCGCAATGACGCGCAGCGACCACTGCAGCTTGATGGCGGTTATATTACCACTTGTCGGTCCAGTGACCAATAAAATCACGTAATATTGTTGGCAACGGCTTGACATAGCGCGGGAAAAAAGGCATAGTTCGCGGCCTTAAATTTCTGGATCGCAAACGAATTAGCAGGAGTATAACCTTGGCTAACATTAAATCCGCCAAAAAGCGAGCGCGTCAAGCTGAAGGACGTCGTCAGCACAATGCAAGCCGTCGTTCTATGATGCGCACGCAATTGAAAAAAGCACTAGCTGCAATCAGCGGCGGTGACAAAGAAGCTGCTCAAGCAGCAGTTGTTAACGTTTCTGGAGTTCTTGACCGAGCTGCAAGCCGTGGCCTTATTCACAAGAATAAAGCAGCGCGTCATAAGAGTCGTTTAGCCGCCAAAGTTAAAGCAATGGCTTAATACTCTTAGCAAGAATTATAAAAAAACCGGCGATTGCCGGTTTTTTTATGCCCTAGATTTTTATGTTCTAAGGTTACTATGAACGATATGTAGCCACTATTCTTGGTTACCTGACCAGTCGTCCTGTGACATAAACGGTGGTGGTGCAATTGGCTCTAATACTTCGTTCGGCTCTTGCTGTTCGGCAAGCCCCTGCCCTTTTTGCTTTTCCACATGCTCTAATATTGCCCAAACTAAATCATCACAGCCAAGGCCGGTGGCCGCCGAAATGGAAAATACCGGGCCATCCCAGTTTACTTGTTGTAAAAACTCAGCGCACTTTTGTTCCGCTTGATCATTTAATAAATCCATTTTATTCAGCACCAACCAGCGCGGCTTCTCCGCCAACGAGGGTTCGCTGGACTCGGCAAACTTGGCAACTTCTTGTTCGATGGCATGGAAATTCTCAAGCGGGCTTGATTCATCAAACGGCATTAAATCGACAATATGTAATAGCAGTTCGGTACGCGCTAAGTGTTTTAAAAACCGCACACCAAGACCGGCTCCTTCTGAGGCCCCTTCAATAACCCCGGGAATATCCGCAATAACAAAGCTGCGATGAGCTTCCGGACGCACTACACCTAAGTTAGGAATCAAGGTAGTAAACGGATAATCCGCAACTTTAGGTCGCGCTGCTGACACTTGACGAATAAAGGTTGATTTACCTGCATTCGGAAGGCCCAGCAGACCAACATCGGCCAGGACCTTTAACTCCATTTTTAATTCACGACGTTCACCGTCAGAGCCATGTGTGGTTTGTCGTGGGGCGCGATTAACACTACTCTTAAAGCGTGTGTTACCAAGACCATGCCAGCCGCCACGCGCGACTAAAAGGCGTTGCCCAGGTTCTTTCATATCCCCAATTTGCTCATCGGTATTGGCGTCAATTACGATGGTTCCAACGGGTACTTTTAAAACTCGATCCGCCCCTTTGGCACCGGTACAGTTAGCACCGCGGCCGTTTTCACCACGTTCAGCTGAATAAAAGCGTTCATAGCGATAATCAACCAGAGTGTTCAACTCGCTGTCAGCTAGCAGATAAACACTGCCGCCATCGCCGCCATCGCCGCCGTCAGGACCGCCTTTCGGAATGTACTTTTCACGCCGAAAGCTACAGCAGCCATTGCCACCGTCTCCGGCCGCAACTTTAATGGTGACTTCATCAACAAATTTCATACTGTATTCTCTCTTACCTGCTGCACTTTCAAACGTTTAAAGTATAACCGAGCCGCGCAACAATCTACAAAAAAGCCCCGCAATTGCGGGGCTTTCATCAAAGCTTGTATTCGAGCGAGATTACGCTGGAATAACGCTTACCGTACGACGATTGTTACGGCCAGCAACTGCAAACTTGATTTCACCGTCTACTTTCGCAAACAAAGTGTGGTCGCGGCCAATACCCACGTTATCACCTGGGTGAAACTGAGTGCCACGTTGGCGAACAATAATGCTACCTGCAGGGACAACTTCACCACCGAAGCGTTTAACACCAAGGCGTTTCGATTCTGAATCGCGACCGTTACGGGTACTACCACCAGCTTTTTTATGAGCCATGAGTTATCTCCTACTTATTAACCGTTGATACCAGTGATTTTCACTTCAGTGAACCACTGACGATGCCCCATTTGTTTCATATGGTGCTTACGGCGTTTGAATTTGATGATTTTGATTTTCTTGTGACGACCTTGCGAAACTACCTCAGCAGTTATTTTCGCGCCATCAACATAAGGTGCACCAACTTTTACGTCCGCGCCACTGCCAACCATTAATACTTTGTCAAAATCGATAGTTGAACCGGTTTCGGCTTCGATTTTTTCTAACTTAATCGTTTGACCTTCTTTAACACGGTGTTGTTTACCACCGCTTTGAAAAACTGCGTACATGAGTTTACTCTCCAGTCGTACCCCACAGCGTTGGTGTCGATAACAAATTTACCGAGCTTAAACAACCAGCAACGAGGGCGTTAGTCGTATTCGGGTAATCCGAAGGGCGCGAATTATAAGGGTTTTACTCCTGCGGAGCAAGTAATTAAGCGACTTTAGCGCTAAATCGGTGCGCAAATACATCATCCCAAGTTATCGATTACCAATTTACCCTTGACCAATCCCAATCAGCGCCCTAGCATGCAGACCACAAAAAAACCTAGAATGAAAGAAAACGAATACACTCATGCCTAACAGCGGCCCGACATTTACTGCCATCAAAGAATTAATCCAATCGGATATAGATGCTACTAACCAGTTGATTTACAACGAGTTAAAGTCAGATGTAGCACTAATCAATCAACTTGGTTTTTACATTGTTAACAGTGGCGGTAAGCGACTGCGCCCGTTACTGGTATTGCTGGCCGCAAATGCCTGCGGTTATCGCGGAGAGCAGCATCACACCTTGGCAGCCATTATCGAGTTTATTCATACCGCGACCCTGCTTCACGATGACGTCGTTGACGATTCTAAATTGCGCCGTGGCGAAAAAACCGCCAATGCATTGTTCGGCAATGAGGCCAGTGTACTCACCGGCGACTTTCTCTACTCGCGCGCTTTCCAAATGATGGTTCGAGTTGACTCAATGGCGGTTATGCAATTGCTCGCTGATACCACTAACCTCATCGCGGAAGGTGAAGTTTTACAGTTAATGAATGTCAATGAACCCGATATCGCGGAGCAAGAGTATTACGAAGTCATTCGACGCAAAACCGCTATCTTGTTTGCTGCGGCATGTGAGCTGGGCGCAATGCTCGACTCCGACTCGACACACCGTAGCGCCTTGCACGACTACGGCTTAAATCTCGGTATGGCGTTTCAAGTCGTTGATGATTTATTGGATTATCTATCCGATGCCCAGACCATGGGTAAAAACGTCGGCGACGACCTCGCGGAAGGCAAACCAACATTACCGCTTATGTATGCCATGGCCAATGTTGAAAACGCTGATGCACAACTGATCCGCGATGCCATCCTAGCTGGAGACACCACGCATTTAGAACAAATTTTAATGCTGATTCAACAAAGTGGTGCGGTCGACTATTGCCGCGCCAAAGCGCTCGAGTTTGCCAATGCCGCTAAAGCAGCAATCGCAGACCTCCCTGACACGCCATTTCGCAAAGCACTATTCGACCTTGCCGACTTATCACTGGGCCGCAGCGCATAACTTGAGTTATTGCGCGGTCCAACCGCCATCGAGCAACAAGGTTTGTGCCGTCACATTACGCGCCAGCGGCTGACAAAAGTACTCACACGCCGCTGCAATTTCGGCAACCTCGATAAACGATTTTTTCGGCATCGGCTTTAACATAATGGTTTCCACCACGGCTTGTTCGGAAATGCCATGTTGCGCAGCTTGCTGGGCAATTTGATCACTGACGAGCGGAGTGCGCACATAAGCCGGACAAACGGTATTGATAGTTATGTCATGTTCTGCCACTTCAAGTGCTAACGACTTTGCAAAACCTAACAACCCATGTTTCGCTGCGATATAAGCCGTTTTATACGGTGACGCAACGACTGAATGCAATGAGCCAATGTTAATGATTCGACCAAAGTTCTGCGTTTTCATAGTTGGCAAGAACGCTTGGGTTACCCGCGCTACGCCAACCAGCATAATCTCCAATAAGCGCTGCCATTGCTCCATAGGGAAATCTTCCAGCCGAGCGACATGTTGAATACCGGCGTTATTAATTAGAATGTCGGGCCCGCGCTCAAGGTTTTGCATCAGCTCGTTTACCGAAGACTGTGACGTAACATCGAGACAATAAAATTGACAATCATGCTGCGCCAGCTGCTGTTGTGCTTGAGATAACGACTCAACACTGCGATCAGTAACAATTACTTGGTAATTACGTTGCGCAAAAAACTCGGCAATACCAAGGCCAATTCCACTTCCAGCACCGGTCACTAATACCGCTTGCTTGCTCATAAATTTAACTCACAGGATGACGATTGATTGAATCACTAGCATGACAAAATCCGCCCTGCAGAGTTACTGTACTATAGTATTAACGCCGTTGGCGCCGATTCTATTTAGACTCTCCTGCAATGATGTTAATCTTTTTTTAGCATGCACTTAGCCGCTTTCATTTTAAGGTATCCCATGAACCTATCGCTTAACTCTGCCAAGCTAAACCCAAGAATGATTGGACAAGGACTGTTACTTGCCCTATTGGCCTGCCCGGTACTCACCCAACCGGCTTTTGCAGACCAGGCATTAGCGCAACCAGCCGATCAGACAAAGAATGGGCACAGCACTCTCCAGTATCAGCTTGCTAAGCCCTGGCAAAAGTTTCGGCGTCCAGTCAATGACGACCTATTGACCGCTGGATTGACTCCAGAGCAATTGCAAAGTTCGATTGCTCCACCGGCCACTAAGCCACGCGCTCTGGCTTACTACACCAATATAAGAGCTCTACTTGACACATCCAGCGCAGGTGGCTTTAACCGTCTGTACGCTCACCCTTTAAAACCGGTGCCAGGTGTCGAATACCTCGCCACTACCGCTAGCGAAGCCGGGCGCACCAGCGCCGTGATTGCGGTGCAAATTCCGGCAACATTTAATCAACAGCGGCCGTGCTTAGTGGTGTCCCCCTCTTCTGGGTCGCGCAATGTTTACGGAGCGGTTGGCGTTACTGGATTTTGGGCGCTCAGCAAAGGCTGTGCGGTGAGTTACACCGATAAAGGAACTGGCAGTGGGTTTTACTTTCTAGAATCCAGCAAACAGCTAATTCTCGATGGCCAGATCACGCAGCAGAATCCTGGCTGGGTCAACACCGAAAAACTTCCCAAAACCCCCGGTAATTGGGTCGCTACTCGGCATGCCCACTCAACCACCAATAGCCAAAAGGATTGGGGGAAATTCACTTTAATTGCAGCGGATCTCGGTCTTCGCGCATTAAGCGATCATTTCGGTAGAAAATTTACCAAGCAACAAGTTTGGGTAATGGCCGCCGGCATATCAAATGCCGGTGGAGCTGTGATTGCAGCGACCGAGCAAGATACAACAGGCTTAATTGATGCCACTATGGCCGGCGAGCCGAACCTATCAATGAGCGCCGCAACTTTCTCAGTTACCAGCGCCACAGCTAGGCAATCGATTACTCTAGAGCCAACCTTCAACTCTTTTGTGCGGCAAAGCTTATTCACCCCTTGCGCCAATTGGCAAGTCATACCGGAGCTACCCAGCACCTTGGTATTTAAAAAACAAGCAGCACAGGCGTGCACATGGCTTATCAAAGCTAAGTTAATCACTGCCACTTCGATTGCAGAGGCAGCGGCTAAGGCAGAACAGAACCTCACCGATTATGGCTTAAACCCGGGCGCTCGCGGACTCGGCCCGGTTTATACCGCCATGGGATTATGGGATGCACTTAATGCCACTTACTCTTCGGCTTATGCCCGCTTAAAACTTTTTGACGATCCCTGTGGTAGTGCCTTTCAAAACTCCCCCACTACCAGCGTTAATCAACTAAACGACATCCAGCTAGCCAAAGTATGGGCTTTAAGCAGCGGCATTCCGCCGACCGCGGATATTGTGCCGAGCACTTATTTCAATATTCAAAAGCGTTGGCCGAAATTTGCCGCTTACCCAACAAATGTAGCTCAGACCTTTTGTTACGGTGCGTGGGCGCTTGGCACTGAGCCACTTGCCACAGAGTTTAGTGCGCACTTGTCGCCAAACTTAATCAACCGGTTGCGACAAGGCGTTCAAGAGATTCAGTTCAGCGGTAACTTACAATCGACGCCGACCATCATTGTTCATGGCCAAGCCGACCGCTTGTTATTGGTCAATCAAACCTCCCGCCCTTATTACTGGAAGCAGCAAATGCAGCAGCGCAACAATTCAAACCTACGCTACTACGAAATTAGCCATGGACAGCATTTCGATGCACTGCTCGCCTATCCACCATACAACCAAACTTTAGTGCCATTGCATGGTTATTTTGAAGCAGCCATGACAAGCTTGTGGCAGCACCATTTTGAGCACCGAGCCTTGCCACCCTCCGGCATTGTTGAAACCCGCACCCGCGCGCTCAAAAACGGTCAATTGGAGCCGCTAGAATCCGATCACTTACCGCCTTTCAGCGCCGCAAAATGGCACTTTAGCGCAACTGCAGAGGGACTTAGCTGGCACCGAATTGAGCATAATTCAACCGATTAGGGCACTGACTTGATGCGGCTTTGGCTAACACAACCGAGGTGGTTCTAAAGCCCAGCCAGTTCTTTATAACTTGATGAGTTAAACAAGCTTACTGGTCGGAATATTCATCGCATAAAAAATATGATAAAAGGAGGCTAAGGAAAGTTAGGGTAGCAAAGTTGTTACGAATTGAGCCTGCGCTATACAGGCGCCAATTTAGTTGCTCCCCCGACTAAGAAATACAATAAAAGAAGTAAAGGAAGAAAGTACGAGTGAAACCAACAGACATCTCCAACCCCGAATATTTTCATAAGGTGGTTGATTGCCAGTATGCGTGTCCCGCGCACACACCGGTCCCCGAGTACATCCGATTAATCGCCCGCGGCCGTTATTCCGACGCTTACATGATTAATTGGGAATCGAATGTTTTTCCAGGCGTACTGGGCCGAACTTGTGACCGCCCCTGTGAACCCGCCTGCCGTCGTGGACGGGTCGATGAAGAACCGGTCGCTATTTGTCGCCTCAAGCGTGTAGCCGCTGACAATAAAGATGACGTAAAGCACCGCATGCCGGTTATTCCAGAGCAGAAAAATGGTAAACGCGTGGCACTCATTGGCGGTGGCCCAGCTTCACTTACGGTTGCTCGTGACTTGGCTCCGCTTGGCTACAGTATCGATTTATACGATGCGCAGCGCAAAGGCGGTGGTTTTATGCGCAGCCAAATCCCTTCCTTTCGTTTGCCTGAAAGTGTGCTCGATGAAGAGGTCAATTATATTCTTGATATGGGTATCAACGCGCATTTCGATCAATACGTTGATAGTCTCAAGTCAATTGTCGATAAAGGTTATGACGCTATCTTTATTGGCACGGGTGCTCCGCGTGGTCGCGACCTAGCCAAACTGCCTGGCCGAGAAGACGGCGACGCTAACATTCATGTAGGTATTGAATGGCTTGCCAATGTCGCGTTTGAACACACCAAAACCATCGGCGAAAAAGTCTTGGTGTTGGGCGGTGGTAATACCGCGATGGATTGCTGTCGAACTTCAAAACGAATTGGTGGTAAAGACGTGCGAGTAGTCGTGCGCAGTCCAAAAAGCGAAATGAAAGCATCGCCTTGGGAAATTGAAGATGCTGAGCACGAAGATATTCCAATTTATGAAAATCATTCACCAAAAGAATTTGTCACCGAGAATGGTCGCCTTGTCGGAATGAATTTTGAAGTCGTTGAGCCTCACTACGACGAAAATGGGAAGCGTCGCTTAGAGCCAACCGGTGAAATTGTATTCATGGAGTGCGATGACGTATTAATGGCGATTGGGCAAGAGAATGCATTTCCTTGGATCGAACGCGATTTAGGCGTTGAGTTTGGTGAGTGGGATATGCCAATTGTTGACAAGACCACTTTCCAATCGACCCTCGATAAAGTCTTTTTCGGCGGCGATGCAGCTTTTGGCCCAGAGAATGTTATTACCGCTGTTGCTCATGGTCATCAGGCAGCCATTTCCATCGACCGTTTTTGTCAGGGACAAGATGTTACCGAGCGCCCTGCGCCAGGCACCAACTTGCTCACCCAAAAAATGGGATTTCATGAGTGGACCTACGATAACGCGGTTTCTGATGATGATCGCTTTATTGTGCCTTTGGCCGACAAGACCGCAGCGCTTTCCGATCGTAAAATGGAAGTGGAACTTGGCTTTGATTTACAACAAGCCTACGACGAAGCTGAACGTTGCTTGAACTGTGATGTACAAACAGTATTTACCGAGAATAAGTGTATCGAATGTGATGCATGTGTCGACATCTGCCCGACCGACTGCATTAACTTTACCAATAATGGTGAGGAGTCGGATCTTCGAGAGCGACTCAAAGCCCCCGCCACTAACGCTGAACAAGACCTTTATGTTTCCAGTGACTTAAAAACGGGTCGCGTTATGGTGAAAGACGAGAATGTTTGTTTACATTGCGGACTGTGCGCTGAGCGCTGCCCAACGTCTGCTTGGGATATGCAGAAATTTTTATACACCGTTACCAAAGCCGGACAAGATAAAGAGGCCGTTACACCATGCACAAAATAGCAGCAGTAAACGATTTTGTCATAAAATTTGCCAATATCAATGGAACCGGTTCGGCGAGTGCAAACAACATGTTTGCCAAATCGATTTTTCGCTCTGGCGTACCGGTTACTCCGAAAAATATTTTCCCTTCGAATATTCAGGGACTACCCACTTGGTATGAAGTTCGGGTCAGTGAAAAAGGTTACCTAGGACGCCGCGGTGGTGTTGACTTTATGGTCGCCACAAACGGTCAAACCATGATGCAAGATTTCCAAGAAGTGTTGCCGGGTGGTTATTTTTTATATGACAACAGTAAGCCGTTAGCGCCAAAATATAAACGCGATGATATACATTTAATCGGCATTCCGTTAACGGATATTTGCATTCAAGAATACACCGATCCGCGTCAACGCCAATTATTTAAAAATATCATTTATGTGGGCGCCCTATCCTACCTATTGAATATAGAATTTGAAGTCTTTGCCGAATTAGTTCAAGACCAATTCAAAGGTAAAGAAAAACTCATCACGCCGAATATCCATGCGCTCGAGTTAGGCTATCGCTACGCAAAAGAATATTACGCCGAAACATGTCAATTAAAGATAGAACGCCGCGATTTGAATCAAGGTAAAATCTTAGTCGACGGAAATACCGGTACCGCGCTCGGCGCCATTTATGCTGGAGCCACCGTTGCTGGCTGGTATCCAATCACTCCATCCACTTCGGTTGTCGATGCTTTTGAAAAATACTGCAAACGACTGCGCGTTGACCCAGCCAATGGCATGAACAATTTTGCCATTGTTCAGGCTGAAGACGAGCTTGCCGCAATGGGAATGGTGTTAGGCGCCAGCTGGAATGGTGCTCGCGCATTTACCGCAACCTCTGGCCCCGGCGTTTCGTTAATGGCTGAATTTCTCGGCCTCGCCTATTTTGCAGAAATTCCAGGCGTGTTAGTCGATGTGCAACGAACCGGTCCTTCCACGGGTATGCCAACGCGAACACAGCAGTCGGATATTATGGCCGCCGCTTACGCTTCGCATGGCGACACTAAGCATGTGTGTCTTTATCCGGCAAATCCAAAAGAATGTTTCGACATGTCGTTCAACGCTTTTGAATTAACCGAATACTTACAAACACCGGTAATTATTTTAAGTGACTTAGATCTCGGAATGAACGACAACATGTGTGACGCTTTCGAGTGGAATGATGAAATCGATTATAACCGCGGCAAAGTACTGTCTACCGATGAGCTAGAAAACCTAAAAGAACGCTGGGGACGTTATCTCGATGTTGACGGCGAAGGTATTGGCTACCGGACAATTCCGGGAACTCATCCAACCAAAGGAAGTTACTTTACGCGTGGTTCTTCCCACGATGAGTACGCTGCTTATACTGAGAGTTCGGAAGCTTATGTACGCTCGATGCAGCGACTAGAGAAAAAATGGGACACGGCGAAAACACTGGTGCCTAAGCCGAATATCCGCATCGAGAATAAACAAAGCAAAGTCGGTGCTATTTTCTTTGGAACCTCAACTGATGCAGCACATGAAGCAATTGACTTAATGCAACAGCAAAACGTCAGTGTTAATGGACTGCAAATTAAAGCTTTTCCGTTTACCGCTGAGGTGGAAGCGTTTATTGCTCAGCATGACACCATCTTTGTCATCGAACAAAATCGTGATGGGCAAATGAAAACTTTGTTAGTCAACGAATTGCAATTGGATCCGGCTCGCCTTACATCGGTGTTGAATTACGACGGCATGCCAATCACTGCAACCTATATCGTTGAACAGATTGAAGCCACGATTAACCAGAACAAAGTAACTCCGTTACAGCAAGCGGATCGAGGATAGTTATTATGAGTTTTATTCGTCCTAATATTCGACATCCGCAACTTGCGGTTAATGATCTGGGTTATACACGAGCGAACTATGAAGGTGCGTTATCGACTTTATGTGCCGGTTGCGGTCACGATAGTATCAGCGCGGCCATTTTGCAGTCTTGTTTTGAACTTTCTATTGAGCCGCACAAAGTTGCGAAAATGTCTGGAATAGGTTGTTCATCGAAAACCCCCGCCTACTTTCTTGGCAACTCTCATGGTTTTAACTCAGTTCATGGCCGCATGCCGTCAGTTGCAACTGGTGCCAACCTAGCGAACCGAGATTTAGTTTACATTGGCGTTTCGGGTGACGGAGACACGGCTTCAATTGGCATGGGTCAATTTGCACATGTCGTGCGTCGTAACCTTAATATGGTTTACATTGTCATGAACAATGGTTGTTATGGACTCACCAAGGGTCAAGACTCAGCAACCGCCGACCGTGGGTCAGCCAGTAAGAAAGGCATTCCAAATCCTTACTCAAGTATCGATTTATGTGAAACCGCTATACAGTTAGGAGCTGGTTTTGTAGCGCGTTCATTCTCGGGTGATAAGGAACAATTAATTCCACTTATTAAAGCAGCTGTTTCACATCGTGGTTTTGCCTTAATCGATGTTGTGAGCCCATGCGTAACCTTTAACAACACCGCTAACTCAACCAAAAGTTATGACCATGTTCGCGAACATATGAATGCGACCGGTACCTTTGACTTTGTTCCGTTAAAAGAAGAAATTACCACCGAGTATGAACCGGGACAAACGGAAGAAATTACCCTTCATGATGGTAGCGCGGTTCGTTTACATAAAGCGACTGAGTCACTCGATTTCAGCAGCCGTCGTAGCGCTATGAATGAAATTGAAAAGCACAAAGAAAAAGGTGAAGTATTAACGGGTTTACTATACCTTAACCCGCAAACACCTGATACACATGAACTCTTAGGGACAACAACGACCCCTTTGAATCAACTCGATAAAGACAAACTCTGTCCGGGCAGTAAAACCTTAGACGCCATTAACGACAGTTTTCGTTAACCTAAAAAACCCGCTTAGTGCGGGTTTTTTATCTTTAGCTCGCAAGAAAAAAGCCCGCACTAAGCGGGCTAACCAGAGTACACTAAACAAATATCTAGGGTTAGAACTGATACCCAACTGTTAAGCTTATCGTACGTGGCTCACCATAATAGGCAATTAACGTATTGTCTCCGCCAAGACCTGGCGTGTATAAACTGGTGTTGCTCGGATCAGAAGGATCCGGAGTCACAAATTGATAACCGCCAATCATATACTCTTCGTCAGTTAGGTTTTTAATATGTAAACTCGCGGTTAAGTTACTTTTGTTGCTATACCAGGTGAGTCCCATATTGACCAAACCATAACCGTCTTGGTTCAGTAAAGAATCGATTTCAAATAAATCATAATCACTGCGATAGTAATAACCACCATTAACTACGAAATCACCATGCTCCGATTCAAATACATACTTAGCGCTTAAATTCATGGTTAACTCAGGTGTATTCGAAACACTGAATCGATCAGAGATATCTACCGGAAGGCCACTGTTCGCATCAATCTCAATAACCTGCTTAAAGTCAGCATTAATGTAACCAATCGCAGCATCAAAGGTCAGATCTTCAGACGCTATGTAAGTGAGTTCAGCTTCGATACCGCTAGCGTCTGACTCGCCAATATTACTTAAAAACTGATTTAAATCAGCCGCATCTTCACCTGGAACTAGACCGATATATTGACGATCTTGGTGTTCCAGCATAAACAAAGTCACATTCGCGCGAAAGTTAGTGCCCCAATCGCTTTTCATACCCAGTTCAAAAGAGTCAACCACTTCCGGATCAGCCGCTGGCTCCGCCGCTGAGGCTCGAGGATTAAAAGTGCCCGATTTAAAGCCTTCACCATAGCTGGCAAAAAACATAATGTCATCAGAGTACTGATATTCAACGCCAAGTCTCGGTGTTACTCGCGACCAATCTTCAGAGTCATTCAGCACAACAGGAACCAGCTCGCCCTCCGGACGAGTGTAGCCCGGAACCCAATCACTGTATGGATAGACCGTGGCAAAAATAAGTCCATTACGAACAATCGCATGCTTTTCATCACTGGTATATCGGAGCCCTGCCGTCATCGACCAGCGCTCATCAATATCAAACGAAGTCTGCGCATAGACAGCGTTGCTTTGAGAGTGGCTACAGCCGGAGACTTCACGGGTTAATCCGGGCAAACTTAACGACTGTCCATACACTTCTAAAATCGCATCAAAAACTCCACAGGATTCTGCATTGTAATAATAATAACCGGCGACAAACTTCAAAGCGTCGGTAGCATAATTGTATTGCAACTCTTGCGTTTGTTGTTCGTCATCATAGACCGCAGGCACATCAAAAATTCGCAGTGAAGTGTTATCAAAGTCGATATTGGTTGGAGAGTAGTTTTCTCTTTCTGCCACAATATACTTAATTGAGCTGCTATCGTTTAAGCGCCATTCAGCGGTTAAACTGGTGCCTTCTACTTCTACCTTATTAAACGTAGGCATACTGGTGTATGAATCATAAACCGAGTCTGGAACTGGCGCATTGGTAAGTAAACTGGGTAATAAACGATAACCACCTTTACTGTTCGAATCATCAACCGTACGATCCCATTTTGCGCGAATAAAAAACTGTTCCGAAGGGCTATACTCTAAAGTAAACCGAGCCGCCGAAACTTCTTTATTGTAATTTTCCAGATCTTGATTGGCTAAATCCGAAGTTAAAAACTCTCCATAACCATCTCGATTCAACGACGCGGCACCAAAACCGATATACAAAGTATCACTCAGCGGCACCTGACCGGTTAATTTTAAATCCCTTTGATTAAAACTACCCAAGGCACCGCGGACCGAAAACTCAGCATCGCCCGACATTGGTTTAGTGACGTATTTAACCGCACCACCAATGGTGTTTTTGCCATATAATGTGCCTTGCGGACCTCGTAATACTTCCACCCGATCGATGTTTAGAATATCTAAAACCGCACCTTGCGGCCGCGCAATATAAACGTCATCAATATAAATACCAACGCCTGGCTCGTAGCCCCACAAAGGGTCTTGCTGTCCCACTCCGCGAATAAAAGCGGTCATGGTTGAGTTGGTTCCACGACTTTGCTGCAAGGTCGTATTTGGCGAGAATCGTTGTACTTCGGTAATCAACTCAATCCCCGCTGCGTCGAGTTCTAAATCGCTCAATGCCGTGATTGCCACTGGTACCTCTTGCAAGTTTTCCGCAGTGCGTCGGGCAGTGACTGTGACAACCGGAATTTCACCTTTGTTAGGTTTCTTCTGGGCTTTTTCCGCCTTCTCCGCAGGCACCTCTTCTTCCGCAGCAAACGCTACATTTGAGCATGCGGCGGCAACTGACAATGCCAACATTGACCATGAGAATCTTTTTCGACCATTTGTTTTATTATTCATTTTGTTAACCTTTCGAGTCCATGTGTTGCTGATGGACCCTACATTACCTCAACCATAGTAAAAATTAATCAGTACCATAGTACTATAGGCCTCACAAAGCCGCTGTAGCAGACTATCGGTAATTAATCGTTAGTAACATAAGGCATCCATTAATGCTCAGTCTTGTTGGTTTAATCGGTGGGCTCACCCTGCTCATAATCTTAACCATACGTGGTATGAACTTACTAATCGCCGCACCATTGTGTGCGCTTATTGTCGCCCTGTGTGGAGGACTCGAATTATTAACCGTGGGCGAGCAATCGTTTATACATTTCTACTCAAGCGGATTTGCTGGTTTTGTACAGTCTTGGTTCTTAATGTTTTTACTAGGTTCACTATTCGGCAAAGTCATGGAAGATACCGGTTGCGCGCAAAGCGTTTCACATTTTTTAGTCGCTAAGTTAGGCGCTAAATACGCAGCGCTCGCGATTGTGATTTCCTGCGCCGTATTAACTTATGGAGGCGTCAGTTTATTTGTTGTTGCATTTTCAGTCTACCCCATGGCCCTCGCACTATTTCGAGAAGGCGATCTTCCGCGGCGCTTTATTCCAGCGACAATGGCTTTTGGCTCAGTGACATTTACCATGACCTCGGCGGGATCACCAGAAATTCAGAATTGGATCCCAGTCAAGTATTTGGGTACGACTCATATGGCAGCTTGGGAAGTAAGTTTAGTGGTGGCTGTGTTCATGGCGTTATTTGGCTACTGGTGGTTAAATAAAATGATCCGCAAAGCGGTCCAAAATGGCGAGCGGTTTGCGAGTCGAGACACCGATCCAAAACCGCGCCAGCAACGGTTACCACATCCAATAAAAGGCTTACTCCCATTAATTGTGGTTTTGGTGATTGCTTATTTATTTCATGATTCATTAAAACAAAACGCTCTGATCCTTGCACTACTCGCTGGCAGCATTTGTGCTTGGATCATCAATTTAAACTTTGTTCACGATTTAAACAAAGCGCTCGGGGAAGGTACCACGGGTGCGTTACTCGCGATCGGGAATACTGCAGCCGTGGTTGGCTTTGGCACAGTGGCAAAAGCGTCACCCGCATTTGCTGTCGCCGTAGAAACCATGACCTCTATCCCGGGAAACGAACTGATTGGAGCAGCCATCGCCGTGAGTGTTATTGCTGGACTAACCGGTTCTGCGTCTGGCGGACAAGCCATCGCGTTACCCGTGCTAGCACCGCATTATCTTGATGCTGGCGTCGATCCCGAGCAACTTCACCGCGTGGTCGCCATTGCCAGTGGTGCGCTTGATTCGCTGCCCCACAACGGCTACGTTGTGACCACGATTCGCGCAATCTGTGGTGAAACCCATCGCGCCGCCTATGGTCCAATGGCTGCCCTGACGGTGGTCACACCCTTGATCGGATTAGCACTTGCATTAGCCATATTTATTCTTTAACTTGAACCATTAATAATGGCGTTGAAAAGTTTCATCGCCAATACTTGTATCCAACTTAACGCTTGGCCAACCTTTAACACTGTAGGCAATGTACTTTGATTTCCAGCTGGCTAATAATTTTCTGCTCGCTTATTTATATTGCACTACTGTTTGCAATTGCTTATTTTTTCGAACAAAGGAAAACATCAGCCAAACATAACACCTGGATCTACTCCTTATCGTTAGCAATATTTTGTACTAGCTGGGCTTTCTTTGGCACCATTGCACAAGCGGCAAGTACCGGCTGGTATTTTGCTCCGACCTATATTGGCGCATTGATATTGCTATTTTTTGGCTGGCGTTTTCTCAGTAAATTGGTCAGTGTTGGTCGTCAGAATAATATAACGTCAATTGCTGATTTTATTTCTTCTCGATTTGGTAAGTCGCAATTGTTAGCCGCAACCATCACTCTAATTGCTTTCATTGCTTTAGTTCCCTACATTGCCTTACAGCTCAAAGCACTAACAATATCCTATGCATTATTAACTACCACTGGCCAAAATCCTATCGATGCTCCAAGTGGCATACTGCAAGACGCAGCATTATACATTAGCTTATTAATGGGTCTTTTTGCGATCGTTTTTGGTACTCGTCGCGTTGATGCAGCAGAACATCAAACCGGAATTATTCATGCAGTCGCATTCGAATCAGTCGTTAAACTTATCGCATTTTTAGCTTTAGGCATTTACATTTGCTTTTATATTTTTAATGGTGTTGGCGACCTTTTGGAGCAAGCTGCCCAAGTACAATCGATCGAATCGGCGTGGCAGCAAAACTATTCACCGTTGCTCTATTGGGTCCATGCCTTATTGGGCTTACTAGCTATTTTTTGTTTACCGCGACAATTTCATGTATTGGTTGTGGAAAATAAAGCGAAAGCCGATGTTCGTCGCGCACGTTGGATATTCGGCAGTTATTTATTACTGATCAACTTATTTATTCTACCCATCGCGATTGCCGGTCTTATTTATTTTAACCAGCTAAATGTTGCGCCTGACACTTTTATTCTGGCATTTCCGCTCAGTGAAGGTTCTGCCCTATTTTCTTTAATTGCTTACCTTGGAGGATTTTCTGCAGCGACTAGCATGATCATTATTGTGAGTGTTGTACTCAGCACCATGATTTCAAATGATATTCTATTACCGCTGGCCATGAGCATTCAAAAGATTAACCGTCGTCCAAAGCAAAATATCCAACGTTGGCTGTTGATGGCGCGTCGATTAATTATTATTAGCCTGATGCTATTAGCTTTTATCTACTACCGTACAATTGCTTCAGCTTTTGAGCTAGCCTCGTTAGGTTTATTATCGTTTTCGTTGGTTGCGCAATTCGCGCCCGCGATTGTGGCGGCAGTTTATTGGCGTCCAGCAAATAAACGCGGTGTTTTTGCCGGCTTATTCATCGGCATAATTACTTGGACCTATCTGTTACTTATTCCATCACTTTGTCATGCCGGATATTTAGCTAACGATTGGTACAGCGGTCCCTGGTTTGGATTCTCCCAACTAGCACCTAGCTTTTGGTTAGACACATCTATTTTTGACTCCTTAACACTTGGCGTATTTTGGTCACTATTACTTAACGCGTTAACGCTTATATTTGTTTCACTTAATACGCAAGCGACTAAAGATGAGTGCGTACAAGCTTTGAAATTTGTTAGCTCAAAGGCCCTCAGTCAAACCAGCGACAGTGCTTATAATGATAACCACGTTACTCTGGCCGACTTGTTTGAGTTGAATGAGCGTTTTATTGGAAAGGCTGAAAATTTTGACTACATTAACCGTCATTATGATGCGCAAACAATTGCCAGTGCCCATACTATTGTTGCTTCGGTTCAAGATATCGAAACTTGTCAGCGGCGACTCAGTCGTGTGATTGGCGGATCTTCCGCACAAATAATCATGGATACACTAACGGGTAAAAAATCGGTACCACTAAGAGATGTGGTAGATATGGTTGATGAAGCCACCCAAGTATTTACATTTAATCGAGAGTTATTGCAATCGGCCATGGAAAACATTTCGCATGGGATCAGTGTTATCGATAGCAACTTAAAACTGGTTGCTTGGAACCGACATTATCAACAGCTATTTAATTACCCGGACGAGTTACTCGTGGTTGGTCGCCCCATCAAAGATCTTATTTACTTTAATGCTACTCAAGGCTTATTCGGTGACAGTGATCGACAAGCCGCGGTCGAAAAGCGCTTAAATTATCTTAAACAAGCTAGCGCACATTCCTTTGAACGACAACACAATGGTCGGGTCATTACTGTGCAAGGAAACCCTATGCCGGGTGGTGGTTTTGTAACGGTGTTTATCGATATTACGGAGTTAAGACAAAAGCAACAGCAACTCGCTGAAGTCAATGCTTCTTTAGAAGATCGAGTCAATCAACGAACAGAACAGCTGTTGGCCAGTAATCGACAATTGGATTTAGCAAAAAAATCAGCGGACGCAGCCAACTTAAGTAAAACGCGGTTTTTAGCGGCGGCGAGTCATGATATTTTGCAACCATTGAACGCCGCCTCGCTATTAACCCAAGCCCTCTCAGCCAAAACACCGAGTGGCGAGATGCAGCAGCAACTTAATTTAATTCAACGCTCACTTAATCTTGCCGATGAATTGCTCAGCGATTTACTAGAAATTTCTAAGTTGGATGCCGGCGTGATAACCGTTAAGCGTCAGTGCTTTGCGCTGTATCCATTACTTAAAGACTTGTGTGATGAGTTTGCCGTTATCGCCGAGCAAAAATCAATTCAATTGAAACCTTGTTTTACTTCAGCAGTGGTTGAGTCCGATCCTTCTTTGTTACGGCGGATACTGCAAAACTACATCAGTAATGCGATCCGTTATAGCCAACACGGAAAAGTTCTCGTCGGCGCTCGCGTTCAACAGCAGCAAGTAAAAATATCAGTGTGGGATCAAGGCTGTGGGGTAGCACGGGCGATGCAGTCAAAGATTTTTGAAGAGTTTACTCGAGTTGATCAACACTCCAGCCAGACTGGGCATGGTCTTGGCTTAGCCATTGCAGCACGTTGCGCCAACCTGCTTGAACATCCGCTCAACGTCAGCTCTCAGCTATCGCAAGGATCTTGCTTCAGCGTTACTACGCCGCTCGTAGAGCGCAGTTTTCAGGATAAGGTAACCGCTCCAGTGCCTCCTCATGACAGTGCGCAATTTGACCATTTAACACTGCTTTGCGTCGACAATGACCAAGATATTTTGCATTCTATGCGTACGCTGCTCGAGCAGTGGGGAGCAACCGTTACCACTTGTCGCTCATTAGCCGAAGTTAAGCGCTTGAAACACCTAAAGACATTTGACTTGCTATTGGTTGATCATCATTTGGATAACCAAGAGACCGGCTTTATGGTCATGGATTATGTTACCGAGCAAAACCCTTGTGCTGTGTTTTTACTCACAGCCGATCGCAGCGAACGATTGCGAGACAAGGCAAATGAGCGAAATATTCCGATGCTTTACAAGCCGATAAAAGCCATGAAGTTGCGCGCACTGATTAAAAATACATTACTTTAAAATGCACTGATACACAGCGTATTAAACGCTAATTGCCGCGGCATGGCTTTCAGTTGCTTGTTGATAAATTAATCCTGCTTGAGTGCGGTTGTAGACATTGAGCTTGCGTAAAATAGCCGAAACGTGCTGCTTAATGGTAGTTTCTTGTAAGTTAAGATCATAAGCAATTTGCTTATTTAATTTTCCGTCAGCAATCATGGCTAGTACACGCTTTTGTTGCGGCGTCATACTGGCAATTGCATTAAGCGTTTGGTACTCGGCGGCATCTTCCCCGCTATCAAACGACTCCGGCCAATACTCACCCTGTTCAATGATGGCAGTAATGGCGTGGGTTAAGTTTTGCATTGAAGTAGACTTAGTAATAAAGCCGGCGGCTCCCGACTGTCTCACTTTATGGATTGTGGGCGTATCATCGTGGCCCGAAATGACCACAATAACAACGTCGGGATGCTGTTTGCATAGTTCAAATAGATGCAAAATACCTTGCTCACCTGGCATATTAAGATCGACCAAAGCTAAGTCGAGATCCGGGGTTTGCATCGCAGTTGCGGTTTGCTGATGATTTTCGGCTTCTATTATCTCCAGCGCAGTTGAGTAGGTCCCTAAGGCTTGGATCAAGGCGGCTCGAAACAAAGGATGATCATCCGCAATTAATATTTTCAGTGTATTCATCAACACCCCTTAAACTAAATTTCGACGCAACGGCCCGACTCACTACCATTCTCTACCGATCTTCAGGCAAAGGCAATCGAAGGCAATAATACTTTAGTACAACCAGTCTACCGACCACGATCAGCGCTAAGCGGACGATCATTGAGCAACATAAATGTAATAAAATTACATAAATAGCGCCATAAGCAGCGGTATTTTCGTCGCGATCATCATATGTAATTCCGAAGCAATGCCGCTAACTTACTGTTTATACATAGAATCAAAGGTTATCGATGAATTTGTTGCAGCTAAAGTTATTCACTATTAATGTCAAATAATGAAAATAAATTACAACACCCTATTCGTTAACTCACTGTTTTTCTTCATTTTTTTCCGATAAAAATCTCGATTTAGCCCATCTAACCTGATACAATCGCGCGCACTTTTTAGCCGAACTAAACCGATACGCCCGAGGAAGTAGTCACATGTCACAAGCTAAGGTGCATTTAAATTTATCCACAGATGAACTGGTTGCCAAAGCCGTAGAACGCGGAGAAGGCAACATTGCCGCAAATGGCGCATTATCCGTGGAAACAGGAGAAAGAACGGGACGTTCACCCAATGATCGTTTCATCGTCAAGGAAGAGACCACCGAGAATGACATCGATTGGGGCAACGTAAACCGTCCTTTTGATGAAGATAAGTTCAACGCTCTGTGGGATCGTGTGGCAACGCACCTTGAAACCCAAGACGAATATTTTCAGTCTACACTCCACGTGGGTGCCGGAGATGAATATTTTCTACCGGTTAATGTACGCACTGAAACCGCTTGGCAGAACCTCTTCGCGCGCAACTTATTTATCCGCGTCGATAGCTACAATCCCGATAACCGCCCAGAATGGCAAATTCTTAACGCAGCTGGTTTCCGCTGCGATCCAGAGCGTGATGGCACCAACAGCTACGGTTGTGTAATTATCAACTTCAAACAGCGTAAAGTGTTAATTGCCGGCATGCGTTATGCGGGCGAAATGAAAAAAGCCATGTTCTCTGTGCAAAACTTCTTATTACCAGCACAAGACGTATTACCAATGCATTGCTCGGCTAATACCGATGGCGAAGGTGATGTCACCTTATTCTTTGGTTTATCGGGTACCGGTAAAACAACCTTGTCTGCCGATCCTGATCGTTTCTTGATTGGTGACGATGAGCATGGCTGGGGTGAAGGCACCGTATTTAATATTGAAGGTGGATGCTATGCAAAATGTATCGACCTAAGTGAAAAGAATGAGCCGGTTATTTGGAATGCCATTAAACACGGCACCATTATTGAAAATGTTGTGTTGGATGATCAGGGAACGCCAGATTACACCGATGTTTCATTAACTCAAAACTCACGCGCCGGATATCCACGCGATCACATTGAGCGTAAAGTAGACGCCAATGCTGCCGGTGAGCCGAATGCCATTATCTTCTTAACTTGTGATTTAACCGGCGTTTTACCTCCAGTTTCCATCTTAAGCAAAGAAGCGGCAGCTTATCACTTCTTAAGCGGCTACACTGCTAAAGTCGGCTCAACCGAAATTGGTTCGACTGCTGCAATTGAATCAACCTTCTCAACCTGTTTTGGTGCGCCTTTCTTCCCTCGTCCAGCTGGTGTTTATGCTGAACTATTAATGAAGCGTATCGCGGCCAATAACGCAAAAGTTTATTTAGTGAATACGGGTTGGACAGGCGGTCCATACGGCGATGGTGGTAAGCGTTTTGACATTCCAACAACGCGTGCGGTTATCACGGCGATTCAATCGGGAGCTTTACGTGATGTTGAAACCCAAGCTATTCCTTACTTGAACTTGCAAGCACCGGTTGCAGTTGAAGGTGTTGACCCAGCTTTGTTGAATCCAAAATCAACTTGGGCAAACCCAGAAAATTACGACGCAGCTGCGCAAGAGTTAGCGAAACTCTTCATTGAGAACTTTAAAAAGTTCACAGTCTCTGATGACATTATTAAAGCAGGTCCTGCTTTATAAGCGATGGCAGTGATAAAAAAGGGAGCTTCGGCTCCCTTTTTTTATCCTTAACGCATGAGTTGAATGACGCGGATCATTTCTTTAAGTAACACGTCTTTGTCTTGCAAAACTTCATCAACATCTAGATTAAATAACGCCAGCGATGACAGCGGCGGATCTTCAATAGTTTTTTGACTGCGCAAAATACGACTGACCCAACGTGCAACATTTACCAGATGGACAAATCGGTTACGCTCATCAAAGGTATCAACTGAATCTTCTCCAGCGCTGATCACCCGACGTAAGGTTTCGGGAATTTGCCACTTTTCTAACACACGATCGGCGAACTTATATTGCCCATAAACCACCAGAGCCTTTTGTTCTTTCTCAGTTAGTTGGCGACTGGTATTTTGTGATAGCCAATTTAAAATCACTAAAGCCCCAACATTATGAAACAACCCGGATAGTAGCGCTAAGGAAGGATCATCTAAATCGTAGCGCTTGGTAATAGCGTAGGCTATTCCGGCAACTTCAAGAGAACGATTACGCACAAAGCTTGCGACTACTTCTACTCGTTTATATTGCCGATCATTAAACAGCTGCGCCAAACAATGATTATAAATGGCGCCACGGATAACATTCATGCCCAGTCGTTGCATCACCTTTAACAGGTTATCTTGCTCGGTATTAAGCTGATAAGCGGCCGACTGAGCGATGGCAAAAATTCGATTTGCCAGCACCGGATCGGTATGCACCAGCTGAGCTAAATAGCGCACGGAAATTTCTGGGTTATTAAGCGCTTCTTTTAACTTAATTAGGTTTTCTGGAAATGAAGGAATTCGAATCCGACCACTGTCCGCAGCGCGCGCAATATCGCTGACCAGTTTTTGATAATCAACTTCCAAACAGCTGTCCTCAAATAGTAGCTACTGAAGTTAAAATTAGCAGACTTTTACAGATTTGCTTGGATTTGGTAATTTTATCGCAAACTTAACCTAGTTTATCGGTCTTGATGAACCAGCGCTAAGATCGTACCGTCTGGGCTGATCGCGATACGGGTTAAATCGGTCAAGGCTATTGGCTTTGACATCACTAGCGGTTGCCATGCCTCAAAACCCGTTTGCCAGCGTAACAATTGCTGCCCATCGCTAGCGATAAAGCCATGCTTTGGATGCCATGCAAAATCTTCTCGTTTGCTGGGTAATGCGGTGACTCGCTGAACGCTACCATCGGTGTGATTGTATTGCGCAATAAACGCCTGGTCGCCTTCAATTAAAGTAAACCACAACTGGTCAGTATTTTGACTGATTAAAGTGCGGCCAATATTCTTAGCTACCACCTGCATCTGGTCCTTAGCAATGGAATACACTACTAACTCATGCGGATCAGCAAGCCGAAACATGGCTAGCACATCATTGCCAAGCCAAGCATGATACCCCACTGGCTCGACGGGACCATTGACCCGTTGTAGCGCCTTTCCATCTTGATAAATCCATAAGGATTGTTGTTCGCCAGCAGCAACCACCACTGAAAACTGGCCTTTTGCTAACGGCGTCGGTGAATATTCGCTAACCGGTGTTTCCGTCATTTGGGTTTGCTTTGAATCTCCCAGCGACCAACGAATAATTTCAGTTTGTCCCGCAATTTCGCGCGTGAAAAGTAATGCATGGTTATCAATAAATTTAGGTTGATTATCATACCCTTTGCGCTGCACGGTGTGCGTCGTTGGCTCTAGAGTCAAACGGTCAGCCGATTGCGCGGTCGCTGACTTAGTCGCCAATAATTTAAAAATAGTGATATCCGTTCCAGGGATCGCAGTTGCGTTGATAGCTGAAAATATTAAAACAGACAAAACTAAATTTTGCATATGCGATCCCTAATAAACGATAATGTTATTGACCTAAACTAAAGTTTTGAGCATCGTGACGGCATAACAATGAACTTGCTCACCTGCACGCAAATTGCCCACACCTTTCTCTAATCGAACCATGCGCGGTTCGTAATTAAAAAACTCGCCTTGATGCTTAACGTAATGCCAAACGCGTTCAGAAATTAATAACTCGCCGCCCTGCCCTAACGACTCTAGACGAGCAGCGAAATTGACCGCTTCTCCAGATAAATCGGTTTGCTCGGTGATTTCATTGTACTGCAGCACAACTTCGCCCAAATCCATACCGATACGACAAGGAAATCCGGCCGCATCTAAAACATTTTTAATCATGCTCGCACAGGCGACGCCAACCGCAGCATTTTGAAACGTTGCACGCAAAGAATCTCCTTCCATATTGGGGTAGCTTGCTTTCCAACGTTTTAAAATCGGTTGCACTAAACCGCGAAACAAAGTTAATTTTTCAGTAAGCTCATCACCCTTCCATCGTGAAAATCCTTTGAGATCGAGCAACATGATGGTAAACATACGCATCTTGCCGGCTTCAGAGTCTGCCGCCAATTCTAATAGCTGTGGCCAAAACTGGTTCTTAACTTGCGCTAAACTTTCCTTAAACTCGGTCAATAAACGTCGATCATTGCGCATCGAAATTTGTGCAGCTAATAAATGACTGGCCTCTTCTTTTAAATCCTGCTCTAACTGCTCGGCATTCATTCCACCGGTATCTTGCACCACAATGCTTACGCGACTGCCCCCGGCTTCTTCGCGAATACTTTTAACGCGTAGTTTAATGCCCCAATGACGAGCTTCTAAATGTTCAACTAAGATTGGTAAAGCACTCAGTTCATGCGGCGCGATGTATTTATCGTACCGTAAATCAATTACGATAGATTCAGCATATAGCTTTTCAAACTCCTGAACTCGATATCGTGAAGAGATCACGCCTTCTTTATCCCAAAACGCATGTTCACAACGCACATTTTTTATCGACCAGCCTTTATGTTTAACATTAAAAAACTTACTGCCAGTTAAAATCGCATTGTCAAACACGGCTCCTTCTAAGTCGCTATTTCTAAAGTCACAGTTTTCAAGCTTTGCACCAGAAAAATTAACCCGCACTAACGATTTATTCGAGAGATCCGTTTCGGTTAGGTCGCTCTCTTTTAAGAATGCTCCCCGCATTAGGCAGTCGGTTAACACTGCCCGCGTTAAATTCGCGCCTTGTAAGTTACAGTCTTCTAAACAGGCCTCGGTTAAATCGGCTTGCGATAAATCAGCTTCCGCAAAACTCATTCCTTTTAAATTTTGGCTTCTTAAAATTGCTCCGGATAATTTTGATTTACGAAAATCCATACCTTGCAATGAGTGGCCAGAAAAATCCACATAAGAAAAGTTAGTGTGGGTCAGTTGAGCAGTTAAAAACTTAGCGCCTTTAATATGCGCTAAGGTCAAATCAGCATGCGCCAATTCCGCAGCAATAAACTTAGCCGACTCGAGGTTACAAAACCCCATTTTGGCATGTTGTAAATTAGCCGATATAAAGTTTGCTCGGCTTAGATCGGATTTAGCTAAATTACAATACGATAAGTTAACTTCTGAAAAATCAAATCCAGAGAAATCACGATTAGAAAAGTCATGCCCCGATAAGTTAATGGCCACAGCTGCATTCGCTTCACGCCACTCGTTCCACGCGCTGCGCCCCATATCGAGTAATTCTAACAGTGAAGAGACTTCCATGTGCGACTACCTTATACCAATGAATCGATGGCTTTACGAATATATTGCGGCAACGCGAATGCCGCCATATGTAATTCAGGGTTGTAATAACGAGTGTCAATTTGGCTGGCTTTAAACCGAGCCTCTATCTCATCTCGACTTTGGCTACGTAAGGTTGTGTCATCCGTTGCCCATGCTAAGGTCATCAATCCTCCGATATAAGTGGGTACTGCAGAAGTGTAAAATGTTTGATCCTTATAAAGGGGACCGAGACGTCGACAAGTATTCAGTACTTCGTCCGTTTGCATGTAGCACACACCATTTTGCGCTACCATAATACCGCCCTCATTTAAGCGGGCTTTGGCAAGGCGATAAAAGTCATTAGTAAATAAAACCTCACCCGGTCCCATCGGATCGGTTGAGTCAGAAATAATAACATCAAACGTTTCCGTCGATTGTTTTACGTAGTCCATACCGTCGGCGATAACAATTTCGGCTCTTGGATCATCAAACGCGCCATTTGAGTGCTTGGGAAAGTACTCTTTGCACATATCAATAACCGCTTGATCAATTTCAACTTGGACAACCCGGTCGATATTTTTGTGCCGTAAGGTTTCGCGTAAGATTCCACCATCGCCGCCGCCAATAATCAATACCGACTTAGGCGAACGGTGCGCCATCAAGGGGACGTGGGTGAGCATTTCATGATAGATAAACTCATCTTTTTCAGTCGTCTGAATAATACCATCTAAAGCCATCACCCGGCCAAATTGCTGGTTATCGAAGATAACCAAGTGCTGATGGTCGGTTTTATGCTCAAATAACACTTGATCCATGGCAAAATATTGCCCGTAGGTTGGATAGAGCGATTCTAAGTATTTATCGGCCATAAATCTTCCTGCTGAGAGTGGTTAGCGGTTTAACTAGACAGTGTGCGTCGAGCGAACATTGTAATTAAAAACCACCGGGAAATATACCCTCCATTTGTCTATACGGGTTACCCAATGTGCGCTAACGGTACGATGAGATGGCGGCTTATCGGTGTTAACAGTCTAGGCTTGGAAATTGTTTATCTGTACATATTTTATTTCTAAACACTAACGCTATAATGAGTTCAAACGGTGCTAGCACCCAACTCAAATTTAAAGGTAACCATAGGTCACAGCGATGAGCACATTAGCAACTACCCCCGACCACTCATTGTATTCAAATGCTTTCGGCTATTTACGCCGCCCGTTGAATTTTAGTCCGCAAACCAGTAACGCTGATGTCGCCGTACTCGGTGTGCCGTTCGACATGGCGACTACCGGACGCTCCGGCAGCCGAATGGGCCCAGGAGCGATTCGTCAAGCATCAATTCATTTAGCATGGGAAGATCAACGCTGGCCGTGGGACTTCAAATTAAGTGAACGATTGTCGATGATCGATGTTGGCGACTTTATTTTTCCGCCTGGGGATGCTGAAGCCTTTACTCAATCACTCGCTGATTTCGCCTTTGAAATCATTCAGTCTGGCAAAACTTTGCTTACTTTCGGTGGTGACCACTTTATCACGCTACCATTACTGCGCGCTCATCATCGCGTTCATGGCAAGTTAGCTATGATTCATTTTGATGCCCACACCGATACTTATTCTCAAGGCTCGCGCTATGATCACGGCACTATGTTTTACCACGCACCAAACGAAGGTCTGATCGATCCAAACCACAGCATCCAAGTGGGCATTCGAACCGACTACACCCGTGAAGATCATCCTTTTGAAGTATTATCAGCAATCGATGCCAATAATCTATCGACGGCACAAATTGTTGCGGCGATTAAGCAACGCGTGGGAGACCGCCCAACCTATGTCACCTTTGACATCGACTGTCTCGATCCGGCGTATGCGCCCGGCACTGGTACCCCGGTTTGCGGCGGTATTAGTAGTCACAAAGCCCTTGAAATTGTTCGTGGATTGCAAGGCATTAACTTAGTCGGGATGGATGTGGTTGAAGTTGCACCGGCTTATGATAATAGTGAAGTAACGGCGTTGGCCGCGGCCAATATTGGTCTTGATTTATTGCACATACTTACATTAAAACCATAGCAATTTGGTAGATTAAAACCACAGCTATTTAGCACATTAACAGCATAATAAATTAGCACATTGAAACTGTAGTTATTGGAGACACCATGACACACCCTTTTGAAGAATTTCGCAGCAAACGATTGGCGGGTAACGAGAAAGCACTGACCACAGACAACTTACTGACCAAACGCTTTTTCTCTCTCGATAAGCAAGCCTATGGCGATGGTGCTCTTGATGCAAAAACCAAAGAGCTTTTAGGCTTAGTCGCCTCTATGGTATTGCGCTGTAACGACTGCATTGACTACCACTTAGAGGGTGCCGTAAAAGCTGGCTATAGCAAGAGTGAAATTGATGAAGCGATGGGCGTTGCTATGTTGGTTGGCGGTTCAATTGTAATTCCCCATCTGCGCCACGCTGCAGAAAGTTTAGAATTCCTATTTGCTGAACAAGCGCAGCAATAAGCGATTAAATTTTTAACACATCTTTTACCAAGGGCACCGTTATTTTGCGCTGAGAGATCAGCGATGCGGTGTCCAGCCGATCCAGCGCGCGCATAAGATGATGCAAATCACGGGAACTCCGACTCATCATATACTGAGCCACTTCAGAGCCAAGCGTAAGCCCTTTCGCGGCTGCCTTTTGCTGCAATAAAACTTGTTTATCATTATCGGAAAGCGGCTGTATTTTAAACACGGTCATCGCCGACAAGCGCGATTGTAAATCAGCCAACTCAATGGCTAAATCTGTGGGTGGTGCATTAGCGCTAATGACTAAACTTCCACCGGCATCTTTTATTCGGTTATAGAGATGAAACAACCCTTCTGCCCAAGCGCTATCGGCGACGACTGCATCAATATCGTCAATACAAACCAGTGGAAAACTTTCCATTCCTAACAGCATTTCAGGCACCAACTCAGGCTCCGCAAGCGGTAAAAAAGCGGCTTCTTGGAACCGGTTGGCCATGGCTTGAATCAAATGAGACTTGCCACTTCCGGCATCTCCCCAAAGATAAACAAACTCACTTTTATCGAGCGATAGACTCTTTAAAAAATCAATTAGAAAATGATTTTTACCAATTAAATAAGCCGCAAAATCGACTTCTTGATCCAAAACTATATTAAGCGGTAACTGTTGCATAGTGGCTAACTTTTCGGCGTAGGCGGCGAGTCTTCTGTAAGCGGATGCGCGCTTTCAGTCGTCTCTTCGATATTCTCAACAGCCATTTCAGAGGTTGGTTGATTCGCTGATGCTTCAGCTTCTGGCACCACTTCAACTTGCGCCAGTACGTCACCATGCGTTTGATTGCCATAGAGCACGCTATTAATATAACGATCATGTCCGTGCCGCAATAAAACCATAATCACCGCCGCAACTGGCAGTGCTAACAACACACCTAAAAATCCGAACAATTGGCCGCCGGCAAGTACTGCAAAGATAACCGCAACCGGGTGCAAGCCAATCTTATCGCCAACCAACAGTGGCGTTAACACCATACCTTCTAGCATTTGACCAATGGCAAAAACCAAAGCGATCCAAATTAACACCTGCGGATCGCCAAATTGAATCAAAGCGGCAATCACTGCAAAAATAATCCCGATAATAAACCCTAGGTAAGGGACGATGCTTGCAAGACCCGCAATCATTCCTACCAGCAATGCTAGATCGAGCCCAACAAAGTACAAACCTACGGCGTAGATAATGCCCAGCGCAAGCATCACTAACAGTTGTCCGCGGACAAATGCGCTCAATACTTCATTACATTCACCGGCTAATTGCTTTACCACCGGCTCAACATGACGCGGAAACAACTTAGTTGTTTTGGCGGTCAAGATATCCCAATCTCGTAGCAAGTAAAACGTTACCACCGGAATCAAAACGAGATTACCTAACCAAGCAAACAAAGCTAACCCGGAGCTCGACACGGATTTCATAATATTCGCAATTAAACCTGCGTTGCCGGTTAACTGCTCTTTAATCGCTCGCTCGAGATCTTTCAATTCAAAGGCAGCATCTTGCGAACCTAAGTGCTCACTGATCCATGGATAAATTTCGGTTTTAAAATATTCAATTACGACTGGCGTTTTTTCCGCCACTAAATCGACTTGCTGTTTTAATAATGGCACCATCATTAACACGGCTGCCATACCAAGCAAAGTAAACACGAGAAAAACCACGACTACAGCCATGGTTCTATTTAATTTTTTTGACTCGAGCCAATCAGCGAGAGGATCACCTAAGTAAGCAAAGGTCGCCGCTAAAAAAAACGGCGTTAAAATTGGGCTTAACAGATAAACGAACCCAGTCAATACCAGGATTACACCCAGCCACCACCAGCGCTTTAAATCACCCATTTAAACTTCTCCATTGATTAGCCGGTTACGGTTCGTCGCGCGGCGGCTTAGACAAATCATCAGTTTGCGAGAAAGAACTAACTCGATGACGATCATCGCCTCGATTACGTCGATATCGTCCGCCCCATAACAAAATGTAATGCAGCCCACTGGCAACTGTTGACACATACACGGTAATTTCAATGCTAATTAAATACCAGTTAGGCAGCATAAAAATTCCCAAGTGAACCAGCAGCGAAACCACAAATAAAATTTGCAGAAAGGTATTACTTTTCGACAAGCGACTCGGTTGCATTTCATAGGGACCCAGCGCTTTATGGTAAATGACGGCACCCACGACAATAATTAAATCACGTAAAGTCACTAACCCAAATAACCACCAGTCCATGTGTCCGAGCAGACTTAACATCAGCATCGTTGAAACGAGCAATAGTTTATCGGCCAGCGGATCGACAATTGCGCCAAAGCGACTTTTCCAATTAAAACGCTTCGCTAAAAAGCCATCAATACCATCAGAAATACCGGCAATAAAAAATACCCACAACGCATAGTAATATTGTGACTGCGCCAATAAATAAACCAAAGGTGCGACCAATAGGACGCGCATAACCGTTATCGCATTGGGCAGTTGGTTCAGCATATTACGGACGCCACTTAACCAATAGAATATTCCGCGGCGCGGGCTGCTCTACCAGCGGTAACGGCTGCATCGGAAGACCATTACCCTCTTGGGTAGCCACCGGCTGTGCATTTTCCACCGGAGCGGGTGTCGCAGCCGGTTCTGGTAGACTCGCCACGCCCTCTTTGCGCTCAAAATATTCGAGTGCGGTGGTTAACGCCGACTCATCGGTCACAACCACTAATTTACCGTCAAGCTGAATCGCTTGGCGTAATGCGTCAATGTCACCGACCAAGTCGACATTGAGCATGGTCATGCGTCCTTTACTCGCGGCAACTTCAACTTTGCGGATGGCCGATAAGCGTTCAAGATAATTTAACAAACTACGATACGAGTAAAAGCTCCCCACATCTTGCACTAACAGCTGCCATTGGTTATTCGCTGTAAAAGACTCAGTTACGCAATAAACCTCGCACAATGATTCGGCCAACCAGTCCATCATTTCAGCCACCACGCTGTCCGCTTCATTACCACTAAAATCCTGTAAAAATTGCCGCTCGTTAATTTTTAGAAAATAACGTCCCTGCCAATTTCCATCATCATTAATAATACGACCGGCTACAATAACATCACTGCCGTAACGTTCAGACGCCGCAATAATGGGATCGGTAAAACGCCCCCATACATCGCTCACGGAAAGCAGCATTTCATCTTCCAAATCCATTAGCGGAAACAGCACCGGCAAGCCACGACGATTGGCTTGCTCTATTAATCGACTTTTCATTGCGGCTTGCTCAGACTCACTGGCATTGACCACTTGACGTTGTCCAGTTTCTTCATGAGCCATCCATAACAAAGACACCGGTATACTCCCGCTCCACATCGGCACAGCAGAGTCTTGCAACAGTCGCCGGATGGAGTTGCCATCAAAGGTAACGATGAGATACAACGGACGCGATTGAGTCTGTGGATCCAATTCGCCCTCACGATATTCATAGGTGCGAATAAAACTGGCGACTTTTTTGAAACTTTCTTGAATGTAAAAGGCTTCGAGGGCTCGCTTGGTTCCGGAGGCGCGAATAATGACTTCTCGAAACGCACGAATCATGCCTTGCTGCTGAGCGCCGCCTGAACGGTCTTCAACTTTAACCTTGACCCGAAAGCGATCATTGGTCGCTGCCTCTGCTGGCAGCCAACTCCACAGGGCAAGTAACATCACCCAAACGACTTTGCGCATGATTAAACCTTAATAACAAATTTAAACGATTTAACCCGCTATCATAATCGAATGAATCATGAAATACCAAGGCCGAAGGCTGCATTTACGCTGAAAATCAAAGGCTTGAGGGACACTTCACGTTTTATCGCGGCCCTATCCGCTGGC
>JABXHQ010000050.1 GCA_013373545.1 Gammaproteobacteria bacterium | reverse complement strand
GTCTTGAAAATGCAAGCTGCCAAGTTTGTGGCGTTTTACGAGTTTTTCGAACCAAGAAGGGGAGGTTTTCTTCTTCTGCTCTTCAAGAGTTGCTTCCGCCGTAGCGTTTTCGACGGGTTGAAGTTCGTTGAGGCACTGTTGTGGTTTCTCAGCGTTTTCGCTCGAGACGGCAGTTGATTTTGCCTGAGTGGTAGGTGCAGCAGAGAAAGCAAGTGCTAACAAACAAGCGGCAATTAGGCTGTGTTTCGTCATAACTATACGTCCTCGGTGGCTGTTAATTCATCTGAGTATAACGAAAGTTAAATTTATTTGCGAGTTATTCAGCCGCGCTAAGCTGAGAAAAACCGTTTTGGACGCCCTGTTCTGCCGCGATTCGCATTAAGTTGAGGGTTAATTCTAGGGCCTGTCGCGCATTCAAACGCGGGTCAACCAAAGAGTGGTACGCATGACTTAAGTCGTCTTCGGTTAATGAGCAAGCACCTCCAATGCATTCGGTTACGGACTCACCCGTTAGCTCGAGGTGGATTCCCCCTAATATTGAACCGAACGCTTGATGAATCGCGTAAGCGCTCGCCATCTCGGCACAGATGTTATCGAAGTGCCGAGTTTTTACTTTGCTTGATGTGACTTCGGTATTTCCGTGCATCGGATCGCAAATCCAAGTCACATGGTGACCCGAGCGCTGCACCGCTTCGATCAGCGGCGGCAGTTTCTGTTCTACTTGTTGCGCTCCCATGCGGGTAATCAGACTGATGCGTCCGGGCTCATTTAGTGGATTCAACTTATCCAAAATCGCCTCTAACCATTGTTGGCTCATACGTGGGCCGACTTTAATCGCAATGGGGTTAGCGATGCCTCGTAAGTATTCGATATGGCCCGAATCGGGTTTTGCTGTGCGCATGCCGACCCAAGGCATATGAGTGGACAGGTTATACCATTGGCCATTAAAGGGTCGCGACAGTGATTGCTCGTAATGCAAATGCAGTGCTTCGTGACAGGTGTAAAACTCGTTCAATGGTTGCAAGGCCGCCGGAGCCAGTTGCTCAACCAGAGCGAGTGCACGCTGCACTTCGTTGAGCAATTGAAAATGCCAGCCTTGTGCTGAACTGCCAATTAAGTCGGCCGCTTGCCACTGTGCGGGCGTTAACAACTGCCCGAGCTGTTCGCCCGCATGTGAGCGGATATAGTTAAGTGTGAGCGAAGCGAGACTATAACCCTTTAAAAGACGCTCTGGATCTGGCTGCCGCGCACTTGGGCTAAACGTGGAGTCGTTGATTAAATCACCGCGGTAGGCGGGTAATGATAAACCCGCTTGGGTTTCGGTATGGGCCGATCGCGGTTTTGCGTATTGACCCGCCATACGCCCGATGCGGGTCACGGGCTTGCCTAATCCATACATGGCCAGCACACTCATGTGCAGCATAATGTTGAGTTTGTTATGAATTTTTTCCGGCTTGCAGTCGCTAAACGACTCGGCACAGTCGCCACCCTGTAACAGAAAGGCTTCACCTCGCCCAGCCGCTGCAATGCGGGCTTTGAGCTGATTTATTTCATTGGCACTCACCAACGGTGGCAACGCCGATAATTCAGTGATCACTCGCTCGAGGTGCGCACTGTCAGGATAATCAGCCTGTTGTTCCAAAGGGCAGTTTTGCCAAGATTGCGGAGTCCACATCAGTTTAACTTGATTGATCTAGGTGAGATGATCTTAGCGTTTATTGCCCGGAATTACTATGCTGTCGTGAGGCTGCTTATTGATAAAACGCGGTAATATCTTCAATGTCCACCATGGCGACCAGTTGCTGGACATTTTGCTCAAACTGCCGCGCACGATTCGAGGAGTTGCTGCGGATCACAGCAAGGTCGTCTTTAAACTCTTCTAACTTGATGAAAGGCGGTGGCAAGAATTGCGCACGCAAGATGCGGTAATTCGGGTTTTTGCGTGTCATAAGAATAAATTTCGCTACTTCGCGGTTGTCGGCGAACTCGCTTTCGTCACGAATCGACAATGGCTGTGATGCATCGCTTGGGAATACGGCAAATAAACGTTGGTTTAATGCATGGGTTAATTGACTGCGACGATTTAAATTACCGCGTAATACCTGACTAAAAAACGCTTCCAGATTCAGTGCTGAGAAGTCAAACGAGTCGCCTGTTTTAAACTGCCATAACAAGTCGTTGGCATTCTCCGTCGCAGCTGCAGAATCAATCGCGTAGCGTCCGCCACTAAAGCGGCGAATAAATAGCGGGATCCCACTTAAGTAACCACTGACCAAGGCTTCTATCATGCTCGCAACCAAGGTGTATTCGAGATCCTCGGGACACAGTTTAAGTTTGTCTTTATTACTGTTGATAAGGCGGGTAAAAAAGCTCTCTCCGTCATGCGACTTAACGGAATAATCCCGCCGCACACTAATCGATAAATCGTGCGGATGCCACTGAGTGACTCGATAGGGTAAATCTTTCAAGTTAGCAGTTTTCTTCGCCAGTTTTTGCATTTCAGGTAAAGAGACTTTGATGCTGTTATTGATATCCAAAGCCATTGGAATGTTACTAAGGTGAGCCAGTTTTATGCGCATTCCGGCCGGTGAAAAATCTAAAGTTTCTCCCTTGATAACGTCTTTACCGAGCGGAATTTCAACCGCCGTTTTATACAAGTAACGCGGATCTTTGCGTTCATTACGGTAAGCCAGCTGCCAGATTTGATGGGTCCCGCTAGGCATTTGATAATCTTGCAAGCCGGTTAATTGCGCACTTTGCCCGGTTAGCCGACTATCAACGGTCAGCTTTTCTTCAATGATTTGGTAGTAAGCGATATGGGTTACTTTGTTCCAACGGCTCTTTATGCTTTCAAAACGATGCGGCGCTTCTTCGCTGAGGGGTTGTAATAGGTCGGCAGCGGAACTGCGATCGATTTCATTAATGGTGCGAACTTTTAAATGAATCCGCGCGATTAGATGAGCTTGGCTACCGACTTTTAAAAATTCATCAAAATGTTTGTTGGCCACCAGTGTATTGCGATTTGCGCAATACACTCGGTGTAACGTATGCCCTTTCACTACAAAAGCCTCGATTAAGAAGCTCCTACCCTCAGTAGCAGGGGGCTCAGTCGGGCACAACTGTATAAGATTTTCTGCAATAGCCGATAACATTGCATTTTTTAAGGCGCCGTTTTCAACCGGTCGAGTGGCGGTGTAAAGGCAATCAAACCCACTTGGTTGTCGCTGAAGTAGACTGACCGCATGACCTGTGCCCGCATTATAAATACGTTCAAATGCTTTAGCGTATAACGATAACAAACTGTCTTCGAGTTCAAGCTTATAGCGTGATTGGTGACTTTTAATAAATTCATCCATGAAGATATTAAAGTGTTCATGCTCTGATTGATCGGCGCGGGCAAGGCGAAACTGCGAACGTCCATGATGATCGAGGGTTTGCTCAATCAATTCGAACTCAACAAAGTCTAAATCGAGGGTAAACTGTTTGGCGAGGGCGTCAAATTTAATGCTGACGACGCTACCCTCAGCAACGGCTGCAACCTGCCCAAAAAAAGTGACTTTAATTCCGGATGTTGAAATATCTGATGTTTTGGCTTTTAACTCTTTACCATCGGTTAACTTAACGGATACATCGGTAACGTAATTTAACCGGTCCTGTTTCCGTTGCGCTCGGTAACCAAAGGGGATCAAGCGAATAGAATGCTCTTCGCTCGGCTCTTGCTCTGGCTCTGCCGTTGGTTCTGTTGGCGCGGTATCGTTGGCGGATTTTTTTTGAAACAGCGGATCTTTTGGGCCTTCTGGTTTTGCCGCCAGTTTCTTTTTCTGCTCTTCAATGTGGCGTTGCTGCTCGCGCTCGTGCTGTGCCTTAAAAGTGTGATCAGCCGCTTGTACCGCTTCAAACACACCGACGGTATATTTGCCATCGTAGCGCTGTGTTTCTTGCTCAAATATTGAAATACATTGTTTATCGAGGTAATGGGTTAAGCCTTCGAACTGATAAGGTTTACAAGGCTGTTCAACTTTACCGCGCATATCAATCGCAATATAGCAAGGCGACGCTAAGCGACGCTGTTCCATACGCTCAAGAAACTTGGCGGTGTCAGAGCCAGCTTTTACATCTTCTTCGACGAGTTGCTTGCCGTGGCGACCGACGCTCTTATAATGGTTTACAATATGCTTTTGTTTGTCTGCCAACCGTTGTACTCCACATTGAACTCAGGTTGTAATACCTAACGTAATTGTAGTGCAAATTTAATAACTTTCAGGGTGTTAACGAATAAATTTATGGCGAAATCGAAGATTCAATTTGTCTGCAATGAGTGCGGAGCGGCGCAGCCCAAATGGGCGGGACAATGTAATGACTGTGGCGCTTGGAACACCTTAGTCGAGCAGGCTCAAGTGGCAACTGCCGCGCGTTCGGAGCGCTTTGCCGGTTATGCCGGTGAACGCTCTCGGGTACAAAATATGAGTGAGGTCAGTTTACAAGAAGTCCCGCGCATCGGAACTCAGCTGTCAGAGCTCGACCGAGTGCTAGGTGGTGGTTTGGTTCCGGGGTCGGTGACGCTGATTGGTGGTGATCCCGGTATTGGTAAATCCACTATCTTGTTGCAAGCGACTTGTTTGCTGAGCCAAGCCTATCCAACACTCTATGTCACTGGGGAGGAGTCGTTGCAGCAGGTAACGCTCCGCGCACAGCGCCTTGGTCTTAATGGTGACCGTTTAAAGCTTCTGACGGAAACGCAAGTGGAAGCCATAATGGCACAGGCCAAGGCGGAGCAACCCAAAATCTTAGTGGTGGACTCGATTCAAACCATCTACACCGAGCAGTTGCAATCGGCGCCCGGTGGCGTGGCGCAAGTGCGGGAAAGTGCGGCGGTGCTGGTGCGGTTTGCTAAACAGCATAATGTGGCCTTATTTATGGTGGGGCATGTAACCAAAGATGGCGCCTTGGCCGGACCGCGAGTGCTTGAGCACATGGTTGATGCGGTGCTCTACTTTGAAGGTGAACGCGATGGTCGCTATCGAATTTTACGAGCAGTTAAAAATCGCTTTGGCGCGGTTAATGAACTCGGTGTGTTTGCGATGACTGAAACCGGGCTAAAAGAGGTTAAAAATCCCTCGGCTATTTTTCTTTCACAATTTGAACAGCGCGTTTCTGGCAGTGTGGTGATGGTAACTTGGGAGGGCTCACGACCGATTTTAGTGGAAGTGCAAGCGTTAGTGGACGAGTCTCACTTAGGTAACCCGCGTCGGGTAACGGTGGGGCTGGAGCAAAACCGTCTGGCGATGCTACTGGCCGTGCTCAGTCGCCATGGCGGAGTGGCTTCTTATGATCAGGATGTGTTTGTAAATGTGGTCGGTGGTGTGCGAGTTATGGAAACCAGTGCCGACTTGGCATTGTTAGCGGCCGTCATTTCGAGTTTAAAAAACCGCCCCTTGCCGCAAGACTTAGTGGTGTTTGGGGAAGTCGGCTTGGCCGGTGAAATTCGGCCGGTGCCAAACGGCCAAGAGCGCTTAAAAGAAGCGGCAAAACATGGTTTCAAGCGCGCGATTGTTGCCGCCGGCAATCAACCTAAGAGCGCGTTAGCTGGAATGACTGTGATGGGCGTAAAACGTTTAGATGAAGCGCTACAACTACTGGCAGAGTTGGATTAGTCAGTAGCGTTTAGCATCGAAGATGCGATTTGAAAGGCCCGTGATTAATTAGCCAGTAGTGATTTAAAGTCGCGTTTGAGTACTTCTGCGTCGCCAACATTCAGTTCAATTAAGCGGCGTAAATGACTCATGCTATCGATATCGATGGTATCGCAATAGACCCCAATACAATCATTGGTGCGATGGACCACTGTGACATCCATCGTGATGATCGGCTCCTCATCGCTAAGGGTAAAACAGAGTTGGCCGTGATCGTTAAGTTGAATGTCCTGTTCGCTGGAGCATTTTAATAAAGCGCCTTGTAAGCATAAGTCGAGTAACTCACACCGGATGGTTTCGCTACCTAAAGTTAATTGCGCCACCGTATCAAAATTAACCCGGTGATAATGTCGTCGTTCGATGGTCATCGAATTCGTTACCTCGCGTGAGTGCAAAGTGAATATCTACAATTTAGCAAAGGATGTTCACTGCGCCTAGTTAGGGCACTAAATTGAGCTGGCTATTTGTAAGTGTGTTCGCTACAATCTATCAACTTTTGGTTAATAATCGATAATTAATATGAATTTGCCCAGTATCAAGCAATTGCAATACTTGTTAGCGGTTTACAAAGAGCAAAACTTTAACCGTGCGGCGGAGTCCTGTCACATCAGTCAATCGACGCTGTCGGTGGCGATCAATAATCTGGAAGAGTTAGTGGGACAACAGTTAATTGAACGTGACAACCGTAAATTAATGTTCACCGCCATGGGGGAATTAGTGGTTGAACAAGCGCGGATGATTATTGACCAATCGCATAATATGATGAAGTTAATCGCGGCCGATGGCGACGTGATGGCGGGTGATGTTAAACTTGGCTGCATTCCCACCATTGCTCCCTTCTTATTACCAAAACTGGCCAAAAAGAGTCGCACTGAATACCCCAAACTGCGCTTGCGGTTAATTGAAGATACAACCGCCCAGTTAATGGCGCAATTGGAGCGTGGCGAAATTGACGTGGCGATTCTTGCTTTGCCGATTGATACCGGTAATTTCCATGTGATGACCGTTGGCCAAGATCGCTTTAAGTTAGTGGCGCACAAGCAGTTAGCAGAAAAGCTATCCCAATTAACCGACTTTGAAGATGTGCCCGATGGCAGTTTAATGCTTTTAGAAAAAGAGCATTGTTTGCGCGGACATGCTTTGGAAGCTTGTCGTTTATCGAAAACTGAAAAGATACATCCGTTTGAAGCCACCAGCCTAACAACCTTAGTGACCATGTTAGAAGATGGCGAAGGGATTAGCTTTCTGCCCGATATGGCGTTAGAAGCAGGATTATTGCGAAATACTAGCCTCGTTTCGTTAAATATGCCGTTTGAAAATGCAACGCGGCAAATTGGCTTTATTTGGCGTAAAACCAGTTTTCGCGCGCAATGTTATCGCAATATTGGTTTATTGGCAGAGAGCTTGATGAGTGGTCAAGCGAAGTCAAAGGTTTAAGGAGTAGTTAGTTTTGAGATTTGTATTTGCATTAGCGGGCGGTTTATTAGCAGTCGTGATCATTACGTTACTGGCCGCAGGTATTTGGAATATGTTTCCTGATGATGGTGGTTATGAGCGGATCACCGATATTAACTTGAATGAAGTGATCACCGATACCGATTATAAAATTGAAGGATTGAACTGTGAGTGTCATTCGGAGAAGTTAAAATTTGAGCGGCAAGATACGCCCGATGGGTTAGGCTGTAAGGCGTCAATTTTATCGGTGCGACAATTACAAGAATTACCCGAGTGTAATTTGCCGGACAAAATAGGGCGTTAAAGCATTCCAGTAAAATCTATAAGGTATAAAAAAAGCGAGCTTATGCTCGCTTTTCTTTTTGCTTAGATAGGCTTAAGCAACTGGATCCGCCGCACCTTGAAGTTGTGGCATAGTCGTGTTGTAACCAGAAATTTTCACCCAGTAGATAATCCAAGTGATTAAGGTTACTAACGGAGCAATTAAACCAAGTACCGGAATTAAACCACATAGAATACTAATTGAGTAAACTAGGCCAATGGTTTTGCCACCATTACCTGGGTCGGCAACGCCGTGTGCCGCGTGCTTCTTGCTAATGGCTTCGGCAACTTTGATTACCGTGTAAATCATCCAACCCCAGTTGAAAATTGGGATAAGATTTAACCAAACCAATCCTGGTGACATATCGCGGTTCTCAGCACCGGCATTATCGAGTGCTTTGTGCAAGCTGTATAAGAACAAACAGAATATAGCTATAATTACCGCGATAATGATGAAGGCGAACATGCCTAGCCCCATTAACATCGCCATTGCATCTTGATCAGACATTTCCATAGTGGTTACCTCTTTATTTTTGTTTGATTAATCTTTGCTCAACTTCCGATATTTAATGCGATGCGGTTGATCAGCGTCGGCCCCTAAGCGGCGCTTGCGATCAGCTTCGTATTCAGCGTAGTTGCCTTCAAACCAGACGGTTTCACTGTTCCCCTCGAAAGCCAGTATATGCGTTGCAATTCTGTCTAAGAACCAACGATCATGTGATATTACTACGGCGCAGCCCGGAAAAGCTAGTAGTGCTTCTTCCAATGCGCGCAGGGTTTCAACATCGAGGTCATTGGTGGGCTCATCGAGCAATAATACATTGCCACCACTGCGTAACAGTTTTGCTAAGTGAACACGGTTGCGCTCACCACCGGATAAATCTTTGATGAATTTTTGTTGATCGCTGCCTTTGAAATTAAAGCGGCCGACATAAGCGCGTGAAGGCACTGTGTAATTACCAACCGTAATATTATCGGAACCATCAGAAATTTCTTCCCAAACAGTTTTGTTACCATCGAGTGCGTCACGAGATTGATCGACATAAGCCAGCTCGACAGTTTCACCAATCGAAATTTCACCCGCGTCTGGTTGCTCTTGACCCATAAGCATTTTGAACAGGGTCGACTTACCAGCTCCATTAGGACCGATAATGCCGACAATGCCGCCTTGTGGTAAGCGGAAATTTAAATCGGTATATAAGACTTTCTCACCAAAGTTTTTTTGCACGCCAATCGCTTCAATTACATGGGTTCCAAGACGTGGGCCCGGTGGAATATATAGTTCTTGTGTTTCATTACGCTTTTGAAATTCTTGTGATGATAATTCATCAAAGCGTTGCATCCGCGCTTTACTTTTTGCTTGGCGACCTTTGGCGTTAGAACGCACCCATTCAAGTTCGTCTTTCATTGCTTTGCGATGCGCAGTTTCTTGTTTTTCTTCCATCTGAAGGCGCTGTTCTTTCTGTTCTAGCCAAGAGGAGTAGTTGCCTTCCCAAGGAATTCCATGACCACGATCCAGTTCTAAAATCCAGCCCGCGGCATTGTCGAGAAAATAACGATCATGGGTAACCGCAACAACGGTTCCTGTAAAATCGTGTAAAAAGCGTTCAAGCCAGGCAACCGACTCCGCATCCAGATGGTTGGTCGGCTCGTCGAGTAATAACATATCGGGTTTCGAGAGCAATAACTTACACAACGCGACACGGCGACGTTCACCACCCGATAGGTGTTTGACATCGGCATCCCAAGCCGGCAGACGCAACGCGTCAGCGGCGCGATCGAGGGTGCGGTCAATTTCCCATCCATTGGCGGCTTCAATTTTATCTTGCAGTTCCGCTTGTTCGGCCAGCAATGCGTCAAAATCAGCGTCGGGTTCACCAAATGCATTACTCACTTCGTCAAAGCGTTTCAACCATTGCTTAACCTCACCGAGACCATCTTCAACATTGCCGCGCACATCTTTCGTTTCATCAAGTTGAGGCTCTTGCGGTAAATAGCCAATATTGATGCCAGGTTGCGGCCGCGCTTCGCCATCGAATTCGGTATCAACGCCGGCCATAATTCTTAATACAGTTGATTTACCGGCGCCATTTAGACCAAGCACACCGATTTTAGCGCCAGGGAAAAATGATAATGAAATATCCTTGATGATGGTTTTATTCGGGGGAACCACTTTGCTCACCCGATTCATGGTATAAATAAACTGTGCCATAAAATTGCAATCGTTGCGGTTAGAATTAATCCGCAGTTTAGCACTGATTAATTGAAATTGTGAGTGATGAAATGACCATAGAGGTTTTTAATGCGTGGGCAAACCGCTATTTTCTCAGTATTGTTGTGATACTCGCTTTGTCGGCTTGCGATGACAAAACACCGAATAAAATGCTCGATGAGCAACATTATCAATTACTGCAAATGACCCAACGCGATGAGTTTGATGAAAAACTGCTCAATCAGACGCTCCAATCGACACACTTAGCCACTCAACAAGCCGCGCTGCGTGCTTTGGTTCAACTCGCCAATCATGACGCTGCGAATAAGGCGCAAGCGTTTTTACACCACGAGCAAGTGGCATTACGTGAGCTAGCAGCGCTTGCACTGGGTGCCAGTCGAGATGAGCGCTGGGTGCCAAGCTTGCGCAGTCAATTTGAACGTGAACAATCGGCAGCAGCTGCGCATCAACAACTGTTAGCGTTAGGGCAAATTGGTGGTGCCAGTGCTTTGCAATTGATTAATCAAGTGCTCACTAGTGACCGCTCGCTTGCGCAGCGATCGTCGGCCGCGCAAGCTTTGGGAATATTACTGACATGGACCGATACGCGAGCATTAGATTTATCAACGATTGCGGTGGGTGATCTGTTAAATATGGCGCAAACGTCAGGGCCGGAAAGTATCGCGGCTGCTTTTGCACTCTCGCGGATAACCCAAAGCATTAACGGTTATCAAGAATCGTCTTTAACTTCGGCGATCAAAAGTGCGTCGAATCCACGAGCACAAGCGTTATTAATAAGAGCATGGGCACGCTTCACGCATCGTCAAGATTACGCTGCAATTTTGCCTCTGTTGCGCCATTCAGCAGCGGCTGTAGTGATTGAAAGCGCACGCGCGCTAACGCCTTTTGTGGCAAACCCTAAAGTCGCTCAGGCGTTGCTCGAGGTGTATCAATCGGCCGATGAAACCGTTCAGGGCGAAGTGTTGACCAGCTTATTATCGTCGAAGGACAACCGTGTGGTAGCGCCATTAATTTATCCAGCTTTACTCAATGAAAATGTTTGGCAGACCGGTATCGCACTTGATTGGCTGGCGCAACAGCGGCCGCAAGAAGCGCTAGCGGCCGCATTAAAAGTTAACGCAAAAGCGCCGCGTTGGTTACAAGTGAAAGCGTTGCAGATTGTCAGTCAAACTGATCCCGCTAAGCTCAAATCGCAGCTAAGTGAACTGCAAGTGGCGGCGCATGATCCTATCTATCGGTATTTTATTGAGCCGAAGACATCAGAAGACAATTCCGAGCAGGTTAAGCGCCGGCCTTTACCACCACTCGCGGAATTGCAGTTGGCTCAAGGTGCAAGGATTCGCCTAACCACGGTTCGTGGTGATATTATCCTGCAATTAGCACCACAAGCTCCGGTTAATGCTGCGCACTTGTATGCATTAGTAACGCAACAAAAAATTGTTGGCAGCGTTTTTTCGCGGGTGATAGCTAACTTTGTTGCGCAAGGAGGGGATACGCTTGGTAACGGCATGGGGCAGGTTGACTATCAATTACGTGATGAGTGGTCGTTACTCGGTCATCGTGCCGGTACCGTGGGGATCGCCAGTCGCGGCAAAGACACCTTAGGTGTGCAATTTTTTATCAATCTGGCGGATAACCTCCATCTCGATGGTCGCTACACGGTGGTGGCACAAGTTGTTAGTGGAATGGACGTTGCCACTCAATTACAGATGGGCGATGCAGTCTTAGCGGCTGAAATTATCCAATAATTGAAACTTATTAATGCAAGGGTAATGAATTAAGCAATGAGTCAACAGCACGAGCACCCACATACCCATCATCACCACCATGTTGGGAACGAACGCGCACTGCGTTTAGCCTTCTTTATTATCTTTACCTTTATGCTGGTGGAAGTCATCGGCGGATGGATTTCTGGCAGTCTAGCTTTGCTTGCGGATGCCGGGCATATGTTTACCGACGCCGCCGCGTTGGCGATGGCATGGGGTGCCTTTGTAGCATCGCGCCGGCCTCCGGATCGCAAGCATTCATATGGCCATAAGCGTTATCAAGTGGTGGCGGCTTTTGTCAATGGCTTGTTATTGCTGTTCATTGTGGTGTTGATTATAAAAGAAGCTATTGAACGATTCGTCACGCCTCCGGAGATTAATGCACCGGTGATGTTAGTGGTCGCAACAATCGGCTTTTTGGTGAATATTTTAACTTTTTGGATGTTGCATAAAGGTGAAAAAGATAACTTAAATATTCGCGGAGCAATGCTGCATGTGTTGAGTGATTTATTGGGCTCGGTAGTTGCAATCATTGCAGGTCTTGCAATTTATTTTTATCAGTTGAACTGGGTTGACCCGGTACTATCCTTAGTTGTGGCTGCATTAATTGTTCGCAGTGGAGTTGTGTTATTGAAAGACGCTTTGCATATTTTGCTGGAGGGTGTGCCATTACATTTGGACCTGGCGGCGATTAAGCAAGATATTATTGACTTCAGTGACGATGTCGAAAATGTTCACCACCTACACAGCTGGAGTTTGAACGAAGAAGAGCCGTTAATGACACTGCACGTAAAAGCTAAGTCGTTAGCTAATTACGAGCATTTGCTTAGCGGTATTCATCAGGTGTTAGCACGCCATGGTATTGCTCATGCGACCGTGCAAATTGAGCAGAATTATTGTAGCAGTCACTTGGAACAGCAGTAGTTTATGAGAGTGAACGTCGAGACTTTTAATCGCAGTAGGCCTATGACAAACATCAACCGAAGTTTTACTTTTTGTGCGTTCTTAATCCTTAGTTTACTGTCTGGATGCGCGACTTACCGACCCTCGAACACAGAAAATATTTGTGAAATATTTCGTGGCGAAACGGATTGGTATGAAGCCGCTGTAGAAGCCAATGAAAATTGGGGGACTCCAATCTGGGTAATGATGGCGATAATGCACCAAGAATCTCGTTTCAAACACGATGTTCGTGCGCCGCGCGACTACCTATTAGGCTTCATCCCCTGGGGTTATAAATCTTCTGCTTATGGCTTCGCACAAGCGAAAGATGAAGTTTGGGGTGAATATCAAAATGAAGTAAATAGCGGAGCTGATCGCGATGATTTTTTTGATGCTATTAATTTCATCGGTTGGTATACCCATAAAACTCAGCGGCGTTTAAATGTATCTAAGTGGGATGCGTATAATCAATACTTAGCTTATCACGAAGGACAGGGAGGCTACAGTCGTGGAAGCTATCGCAAAAAAGCTTGGTTATTAAAAGTTGCGCAGAAAGTGCAAGCAAAATCGACCATGTTCAACCAACAATTAAAATCTTGTAAAGCTGAACTTGATGACGAGATTGACAGTTGGTTTTAACCTTTTATTTAATTCTATGGTAGTTATTTTTTTCGGCGAGTACTGCGCCTTTTTTTAGTCAATGGACGGCTTACAGCTTTAAATCGACTTGGTTTTTATTGAGCTCAAGATAAACTTCAAAAAAGTTTTGGAATTCAAATAAAGACTCTTCGATCATATCGGGGATCACTTTGGTATACATATCTAGGCTGACAATCGCGTTTAACGAAGTATCCGTTTTTGTCGCCTCTCTTAGTCGCGCACCGATTCCTTGATTCACCGCTGAAAGGTTTTTGTAGATAGTTTTCAGGCCGCGTAAGTGCCAATCGGCAGGTTGATCATTTTTATCGCGAAAGTATTGTGCTAGCAAGTACATGGAGGCGGCGCGATAAATCGTTTCTTGTTCATCGGCCAATGGTAAGTGAAAGCGGGCCATTGGGCGAAAGTAGGCGGTATGTGGACAACCGCTGGTTGCCATCACTAATCCGATAAAAGTACTGATCGCTTTTTCTGCAGTGGTTTTTTGAGTGGTCGTGCGCTGTGGCGTTTTTACCAGCAGTTTCACCTTGTCAAAAGATTGCACGCGGTCGAACATTTTGGTGTAACGAGACAAGTGCTTAGCAACGGGACAGTTTGGCGCCTCACTTGGCTTAAGCGGACAGTTTGGACACTGCTTGTATCGAAGCCTTGCCCACTCAGGGGTGTTGGCGACATACTCATCTTTTAACTGTAACGTATCTTCATCCAATTGCAGGCCAACGGTTTCGACATCGTTGTCGGCTAATTGAAAGCGATAAATAATGTTGTAACTGCCCATAAGATTCGAATCTTCTTAGTTAGTCATTGGCTTCGCTAAGCATAGCAGCCAGGGTTATGCATAGGCCGGTTGGCATTTGCCACTTGCGAGCGGCATAGCAAGGTCTAGCGTCAACTCTGATTATAATAGTTCATTTGGCCACGCTTTAAGTCGAAAAACTGGCTGAAGTTCTCAATTTTACTAAAAATTGCGGTCATTTGAGGCGCGGATTGAGTTCGACAAGCATGTAATAATTTCGAATAAGCGCAGGACAATGGGCGGCGCTTTGGGTAAAATACGCGCAAAATTTTTCGACGATTTGAGAGATGACATCCATGAGTATGCTACATAACACCACATCGATTGCTGAGTACGATCCGGAAATATGGCAAGCCATCGAAGATGAGCGCGCCCGTCAAGAAGCTCATATTGAGCTAATCGCGTCAGAAAACTACACCAGCACGCGGGTAATGGCGGCGCAAGGATCGGTGTTGACCAATAAGTATGCCGAAGGTTACCCACACAAGCGCTATTACGGCGGTTGTGAATTCGTTGATGTAGCAGAAGATATTGCCATTGATCGGCTCAAACAGTTATTTGGCGCCGATTATGCCAACGTCCAGCCGCACTCAGGATCGCAAGCGAATGCGGCGGTGTTCGGTGCACTGTTAAAGCCCGGCGAGACAATCTTAGGCATGTCATTGTCCGACGGTGGCCACTTGACTCATGGCTCGCCAGTGAATTTTTCAGGCAAGATTTATCATGCGGTTCAGTACCCGGTCAATGCAGAAGGCTATATTGATTATGAGCAAGTTGAGGCGTTAGCCCTTGAGCATAAACCCAAGATGATCGTGGCGGGATTCTCGGCCTACTCACGCGTGATTGATTGGGCTAAGTTCCGCGAGATTGCCGATAAAGTCGGTGCCTATTTTATGGTGGATATGGCGCATGTATCCGGATTGATTGCAGCAGGGTTATATCCGAATCCGGTTCCGCATGCCGATGTTGTGACGTCAACAACACATAAAACCCTTGCCGGCCCGCGGGGAGGAATTATTCTTGCGCGCGCTAATCCGGAGCTTGAGAAAAAGTTCAACTCATCGGTATTCCCGGGTAATCAAGGTGGCCCCTTAATGCACGTGATCGCGGCTAAGGCTGTGGCCTTTAAAGAAGCGCTTGGCGACGAATTTAAAGCGACCCAGCAGCAAGTCATTAAAAATGCACAAGCCATGGTTAAGGTGATTATGGAGCGAGGCTACAAAATCGTTTCCGGTGGCACCGATAACCACTTATTCTTGATCGATTTAATCGATAAAGACATCACGGGTAAAGACGCCGAAGCGGCGTTAGGTCAAGCGCACATTACCGTGAACAAGAATACCGTACCAAACGAGCCGCGCTCGCCTTTTGTCACCAGCGGATTACGTTTGGGGACGCCAGCCATTACGACGCGCGGGTTTAAAGAGGCGGAAGTCATCGAATTGGCCGGTTGGATTTGCGACATTCTTGATAATATCGAAAGCGCTGATGTGATTGCTGCAGTGAAAGCGAAAGTGGCTGAATTGACCGCGCGTTTTCCTGTCTACCCTAAGTAATCGCGAGCCTCGCTGATCTTGTCATGCCAAAACCCCATTGAAAGGTGCAGTAATTGTTCAATGGGGTATACTATGCGCGTTGATTCATGAGGTGAGCTATGTACTGCCCATTTTGTTCCCATTCAGATACCAAAGTTATTGATTCCCGTTTAGTCAGTGAAGGCGGCCAAGTACGGCGTCGGCGCGAGTGTTCCGCTTGTGGTGAGCGCTTTACTACCTTTGAAGTGGCTGAGTTAGTGATGCCCAGATTAGTGAAAAGCGATGGCTCGCGGCAACCTTTCGATGAGGATAAGTTGCGCGGCGGTATGATGCGTGCAGTTGAAAAACGTCCGGTCAGTGTTGAGTCGTTAGAGCAAGCCATTATGCAGATTAAAAGCGCCTTGCGCGCGACAGGTGAGCGTGAAGTGGAAGCTAAACTACTGGGCGAGCTAGTGATGGAAGCGCTAAAAGAGCTTGATCAAGTTGCCTACGTGCGCTTTGCATCGGTCTATCGTCGCTTTGAAGATGTGAAACAATTTAGCGACGAAATCAACAAACTTAACTCGTCGAATTAAGTTATCAACGGTATGACCCAATTTTCTGCTTTTGACGCGGCTATGATGGCCAAGGCCTTGCGGTTGGCTGAACAAGGGCAATTTTTAGCACGACCCAATCCGCGTGTGGGTTGTGTGATCACCCATCAAAACACCATTGTGGGCGAAGGCTATCATCAATGTTTTGGCCAGCCACATGCTGAAGTTAATGCACTGTTGCAAGCTGGTGCAGCCGCGCAAGGCGCTACCGCTTATGTGACCCTTGAGCCTTGTGCTCATGTTGGAAAAACCCCGCCCTGCGCGCAGGCACTGATTGATGCCGGGGTGCAGCGAGTGGTGTGCGCAATGCGTGACCCCAATCCGCGAGTGGATGGTGGCGGCTTTCAACTGTTACAACAAGCCGGTATTGAAGTGCGTTACGGCTTAATGGCGTCGTCGGCCGCAGAATTGAATCGCGGATTTATTAAGCGTATGAGCCATGGGCTGCCTTGGGTGCGGGTGAAATTAGCGCAAAGTCTTGACGGTCGAACGGCCATGGCATCTGGAGAAAGTCAGTGGATAACCGCTCGCGCCGCGCGCGCAGATGTTCAGCAATTACGGGCACGACATGACGCGATTATTAGTGGCAGTGGCACTCACTTGGCCGATGATCCGTCTTACACCGTACGTTTTTCCGATTGGCTAACACCACCCCCTGCGCGCGTGCAACAGCAATTTCGGCAACCGCTGCGAGTCGTGCTCGATCGACGCCAACAATTAAATCTTACGAGTAAGTTTTTTTCTATCGCGGAGCCTATTTGGTGGGTGACTCAAGCGCAACCTAAGACAGGTTTGCCGCCGCACGTGAAGTGGCAAGGTTGGGATGCCTCACAAGGGCTTTTGGGGTTGCTGCGCGAATTAGCGGCCGCTGAGTGTAATGAAGTTTTAGTGGAAGCCGGCAGTGCTTTGGCAGGCGCCTTTATGCAACAAGGGCTGGTGGATGAGTTAATCGTTTACCAAGCGCCAAAGTTACTCGGACACCTTGCACAACCACTATTGGATTGGCCGTTAACGACAATGGCTGAGGCGCACGATCTGCGCTTATTGGATGCCCGAGCGGTGGGACGCGATTGGCGCTTCACCTTTTGTGCGCATGATGACTAAGAGGACCTAACATGTTTACCGGAATTATTGAGTCGGTGGGACAGATCAGTAAAGCGCAAGATGTCGGCGGCGATAAGCGTTTTGAAATTGCGGTGGGTAAATTGGATATGAGTGACGTCGCTCTTGGCGACTCGATCGCTTGTAATGGTGTTTGTTTGACCGTGGTAGAAATGACCGCAAGTACCTTTATGGCTGACGTTTCTGGCGAAACTATTGCGCTGACGGGATTTCGCAATTACCAAGTGGGACAACGCTTAAACCTTGAAAAAGCACTGACTCCAGCGACTCGTTTGGGCGGGCACTTGGTGAGTGGTCACGTGGATGGTATTGGTGTAGTTAAACAGCGCTGGCAAGATGGTCGCTCATGGCGATTTGTAATCACTGCGCCTAAAGACATCGCTCGCTATATCGCACATAAAGGTTCAATTACCGTCGATGGCATTAGTTTAACGGTGAATCGAGTCGACGGTGTGGATTTTGAATTGAATATCGTTCCGCACACATTAGCCGAAACGATTATGGAGCAGTACCAAGCGGGTACCGAGGTTAACTTAGAAGTGGACCAAATTGCGCGGTATCTTGAGCGCTTGATTACCTTTGACGACGGTACAGAGAGCCGCGGGGTGTCACTTGAGCATTTAATCCGCTCGGGATTTGCGAAATAAACCGAAAATTTTCAGTAATTACCCTGATCGCTGATATAATACTGCACTGATCATAGGTATTAAAAACGCAAGGCAATAGCATGGCATTGAGTAATATTGCGGAAATCATCGAAGATATTCGTCAAGGTAAAATGGTTATTTTGATGGACGATGAAGATCGCGAAAATGAAGGTGATCTCATCATGGCCGCCTCGATGATTCGGCCCGATGATATTAACTTTATGGCACGATATGGTCGTGGACTAATCTGTTTAACGCTTACTAAAGAGCGTTGTCAGCAACTTAACTTATCGTTGATGGTGCAGCAAAATGGCGGGCAGTTTTCAACCGCCTTTACCACTTCCATCGAAGCTGCTGAAGGCGTAACCACGGGTATTTCCGCTGCTGACCGAGCACGCACTGTTCAAGCCGCAGTTGCTACCGAAGCCAAGCCCAGTGATCTGGTACAGCCGGGTCATATCTTTCCGCTGATGGCACAACCGGGCGGCGTGTTAAGCCGAGCCGGGCACACCGAAGCGGGTTGCGATTTGGCGCGTTTGGCAGGGCTGGAACCGGCCGCTGTGATTGTCGAAATTCTTAACGAAGATGGCACCATGGCTCGGCGTCCAGATTTGGAAGTCTTCGCTGCTGAACACAATATCAAAATGGGAACGATTGCCGATCTTATCGAGTATCGGACGCTGAACGAAAAGACCGTGACCAAGTTGGGCGAATGCCATTGGCCAACACCGTTTGGCAATTTTCGTTTGCACACCTATCAAGACAGCATTGATCATGGCGTTCATTTCGCTTTGGTTATGGGCGACATCAAAGAAGATGAGCCCACTATGGTGCGGGTGCACGTCGCCAACGCGCTGACCGACTTACTACAAAAGCAACGCGGCAAACTCTCTAGCTGGACATTGAATCGGGCGATTGAGCGGGTGGCGAAAGAAGGCCAAGGCGTGGTGGTCGTGTTGGATAATCAAGAGTCAAAAGAAGCTTTGCTCGGTCGCTTGCAGCGCTATCAAGAAGAAGATCAAGGAATTGAGTCGCCGCGCCAAGATCCAACGGCAGCTTTGAGAAATGTAGGCGTCGGCTCGCAAATCTTAGCCGATCTTGGGATCCATAAGATGCGCTTGTTAAGCCCAGAGAAAAAGTATCATGCCCTATCAGGCTTTAAGCTTGAAGTGGTTGAGTATATCGAAGACAGCGACGCTTAGTCGGCGCTGCTTTAAGCACAATATCGAGTTAGGAAATTACTATGAAAACATTTGAAGGTCACTTAGTTGCTGGTAAAGCGAAATACGCCATTTTAGTTGCCCGCTTCAACAGTTTTATCGTGGAAAGTCTGCTTGAGGGAGCCTTGGATACTCTTAAGCGTCATGGGGTTGCAGAGCAAGACATTGAAATATTTCGCGTGCCCGGTGCCTTTGAAATGCCGATTGCAGCCAAACGCATTGCGGCCAAACAGCAACATCAGGCGATCATCGCGTTAGGTGCTGTGATCCGTGGTGGAACGCCGCATTTTGATTATGTCGCGGGTGAGTGCACAAAAGGTTTAGCGCAAGTGTCATTAGACGCCGATGTGCCAGTTTCTTTTGGTGTGTTAACCGTTGACAGCATTGAGCAAGCGATTGAGCGTGCTGGAACAAAAGCCGGAAACAAAGGCGGCGAAGCGGCGGCAACGGCACTGGAAATGGTTAATTTATTTGCGAGCATGGATTAATGGCATTTAAACCTTCGCAGCGACGAAAAGCACGCCATTATGCCATTCAAGCGGTTTACCAATGGCAAATGTCAGGCAATGCGTTAGCCGATATCGAAAATCAGTTTATTGAAACGATCAATCCGAATAAGGTGGAAGTACCGTATTTTTTAGCTTTGTTGCGCGGAACTTTGACCAAATTGTCGAATCTAGATGAACAGATAGCACCGCACATTGATCGCGACATTGAGCAAATTGATCCGGTTGAGCGAGCGGTACTACGGTTGGCCGCTTTTGAACTCGCCGAGCGGCAAGATATTCCCTATAAAGTGGTGATCAATGAAGCGCTAGAACTAGCAAAAGTGTTCGGTGCTGAAGATGGCCATAAGTATGTTAATGGTGTACTTGATAAAGTCGCCAAGGATCTGCGGCCGCTTGAAGTTCGCAGCTAAGGGACAGCATGACATTCTCGGAATTTAATTTAATCGAGCGGTTTTTCGTTCGTGATAATCCCAAACGTAAAGATGTGGTCCTCGGCATCGGTGATGATTGTGCGTTACTTAACGTACCCGAAGGGCAAAGCTTGGCAGTATCGATGGACACACTCGTCGAAGGCGTTCACTTTCTCCACGACACTGCCGCTGCCGACGTAGCGGCGAAAGCCATGGCGGTAAATTTGAGTGACCTAGCCGCGACCGGTGCTGAGCCTGCTTGGGTTACTTTGTCACTCTCAATTCCTAAAATTGATATGGGTTGGCTGCAGGCTTTCAGTGATAGCTTCCACGAGTTGCTAAATCATTATGGATTGCAAGTGGTGGGTGGCGACACCACCAAAGGGCCGCTCTCAATTACCCTACAAGTGCACGGTTTTGTGCCATCGAACGTGGCCTTAAAGCGCAGTGGCGCGAAAGCCGGCGATGTGGTCTGTGTAACGGGTCCATTGGGAGATGCGTGTCTAGGACTCAAAGTGGCGCAACATAAGTTAGCCGCTAACGGTGATGTTCGCGACTATTTGCTGAATCAATATTATCGGCCAAAAGCGCGTGTTGCAGCGGGTATTGCCTTACGCAGTCGAGCTTCGGCGGCGATTGATATTTCCGACGGCTTAGTCGCCGATCTTGGCCATATATGCAAGGCCAGCGGTGTTGGAGCTGTCATAAACACTGAACAACTACCGATTTCGGAGTCAGCTCGACAAGTTACCTCTATGGAACGGGTACTCGACTGTGCACTCACTGGCGGCGATGATTACGAGTTATGCTTTACCGTACCAGAGGATGACTTACGCAAAGTCCAAGCAGCACTAGAGACAGTCGGCGTAGCTTGTTACCAAGTGGGACGTATTACCGGTAAACAGGGTGTGCGTGTGTTACAAGATGGTCAAGAGTTAGAGTTAGACAAAGCAGGCTTTGATCATTTCGCTGCCGCTTGAGAGAAGTTATGACAGAGCCGGTTTCAAAACGTAAAATATTAACGCATCCTGTTTATTTATTGGCATTTGGCTTTGGCAGCGGTCTTGCGCCTAAAGCACCTGGAACCTTTGGGACCTTGGTGGCAATCCCGGTTTTTTGGGTGCTGGCTGATTTGCATCTCGTTTGGTTTCTAGCGGCGATTGTATTAATGACCGCCATTGGTATTTACCTGTGTGGTGAAACGGCACGAGCGCTGCATTTACACGATCACCCAGGCATTGTTTGGGACGAAATTGTTGGTTATTTGATTGCTATGATTCCGCTCGCGAAAGACTGGCGCGCGGTGGTGATCGGATTTATATTATTTCGAATATTCGACATAGTTAAACCGTTTCCTATCGGATTGGCTGATAAGCATGTTAAGGGGGGGTTGGGCATCATGCTTGATGACATTCTCGCTGGCATCATGGCAGCCATTGTCGGAGGTGTTCTTTGGTATTACGGTCTGCAGTTGCACTTCTTATAGCCTTGGTGGCCGCAGGCTGGGTTGCGGCTGCTGAAATATCTATTCACGTAAGCGGTTTATTTAAAAATACCGCGATTCTCGTTATCGATGGCCAACAACACATTCTTAAGGCGGGGCAAACTTCACCGCACGGCATTAAACTGATTTCTGCAAATTCCAGACAAGCGCTGATTGAATATCGCGGGCAACAAGAAGTTCTCAAAATGGGCTCATCGGGCGCGCTTGGTTTTCACGATCCCGATGTCATGGTGGTGGTGACTCCGGTTGACGAACAGAAGCCGTTAAGATTGGTACGCGATCGCGACGGCATGTTTCGCGCGCGAGGTATTATTAATTCAACGCAGGTACACTTTTTAGTTGATACCGGCGCGACGGTGGTTTCGATGAATCGTGCCACCGCCGAGCGCATGGGGCTAGCGTATCAAGTGGTTGGCCAACCAATGAAAGTTGAAACGGCATCTGGAATTACCGATGCTTATCGGGTGGTGCTTGCCCGCGTAAGGATTGGTGAGCTCGAGCTCAATAATGTTGAAGGCACTGTGATTGATGGCGAACAGCCAAGCATTGTGTTATTGGGCAATTCGTTTCTTGGGAAATTTAAGGTTGAGCAAGATGGAGACCATTTAACGATTTCGGTTCGTAAGCCAAGCGGTAATGATCGTTAATAAAATGGTCGTTAATCAATTGACGGTTAGTAGATAGAAATCCCTAAGCGCTCCGTTAAAGATTCTAGTAACCAGGTACCAATCAGTGAGTTGCCAACCGGATTCAGTTCCGGACTCCAAACGCAGACGGAGAAATGCCCCGGATAGATAGCGATAATTCCGCCTCCGACTCCGCTCTTGCCAGGCAGGCCCACTTCATAGGCAAACTCACCGGAAGCATCATAGAGACCACACGTCGCCATTAATGCATTGACGCGAGTGGTTTGATCGGGACTGAGGATGTGGGTGCCGTCAAGGGCACGACCTTTATTGGCAAGGAAAGACGTCGCGCGGCTTAAATCAATACAGCTCATTTCAATAGCACAGTGATGACAGTAATTACTGAGTACGGTATCAACTGGGTTGGCAAAGTTGTCGAACGCTTTCATTAAATAAGCCATTGCGGCATTGCGCGCGCCGTGGGCGAGTTCCGAGCGTGCCACGCGTTGATTACAGTGTATTTGGGGATTGGCGGCGAGTTTGCGCAGACTTTCAATCAGCTGAAAAGTCGGCGCAGATTGGCGTGCCGCAAGTCGATCACATATCGCCAGTGCTCCGGCATTAATAAACGGATTGCGCGGGACTCCGCGATCGGTTTCCAACTGCACCATTGAGTTAAAGCGTTGACCCGATGGTTCACGGCCAATACCTTGCCATAACTCATCTTGATACAGATTTATCGCTTGCACCAGTGTAAACAGCTTGCTGATGCTTTGAATAGAAAAGGGTTGCTGGGCGTCGCCTGCAGCGACGACCTCACCATCATTGAAACAAACCGCGATCCCGATTTGTTGCGGATTGACTTGTGCTAATGCCGGAATGTAATTAGCCACTTGGCCTTGGCCCAATAGCTCTTGAGCCTCAGTAATTAGCTCGGCCAGTAACGAATCGGTAAGGCGATTACGCTGAAAGCTCATTCACACGTTGCACAATCTTGCTGGCGGTTAATCCACAGCGCTCAAGTAAATCACGCGGATCACCGTGTTCAATAAATCGATCTGGGATCCCAAGGTTTAATACGGGTGGCGATTCCAGCCGGCTGGCTAAGTATTCATTGACGGCTGAGCCTGCTCCGCCAGACAACGCGTTTTCTTCGAGGGTCACAATTAACGAGTGTTGCGCGCTAACCGAATCGATAACGGCGGTATCGAGAGGCTTAATAAAGCGCATATCAACCACCGTTGCGTCGAGGATTTCGGCCGCCGCTTTGGCTTCTTCTAGCAATGCACCAAACGATAGAATGGCAACTTTCTGGCCGCTACGAATCGTGCGTGATTCACCAATTGTCAATTGGGTCATGGTTCTATCGGGGCTGATCCCTGGCCCAGTTCCACGCGGGTAACGTACCGCCGCGGTGCCTTCGTGCTGATACCCGGTGTAGAGCATTTGTCGGCACTCATTTTCATCGGCCGCAGCCATAATGACCATATTGGGGATGCAGCGTAGGTAACTTAAGTCGTACGCGCCATGATGGGTAGCGCCGTCGCCACCGACTAGACCGCCGCGGTCGATGGCAAACAATACATCGAGATCTTGTAATGCTACATCGTGAATCAGTTGATCATAAGCGCGTTGCAAAAACGAAGAGTAAATCGCGACCACTGGCTTCATACCCTCACAGGCCATACCGGCCGCTAAAGTAACGGCATGTTGTTCGGCAATACCGACATCAAAGTAGCGATCGCGAAATCGTTTTGAGAATTCGATTAAGTCTGAGCCTTCACGCATTGCAGGTGTAATGCCCATGACGCGCGGATCTTTTTCGGCCAAATCACAGAGAAACTCGCCGAAGATATTGGAGTAAGTTACCTTCTTTTTTGCCGCGGGCAGTTGTGTGGTTTTAGGGTCGAAAATAGGCACGCCATGATAAGCAATCGGATCATTTTCGGCCGGCTGATAGCCTTTACCTTTTTTCGTCACTATGTGTAAAAACTGGGGGCCCTTGAGCGCTTTCATGTTGCGCAGGGTATCAGTGAGTGCCGCTAGGTTATGACCGTCAATTGGGCCAATGTAATTAAAGCCCAGTTCTTCAAATAAGGTACCTGGCAACATCATGCCTTTCATATGTTCTTCGACGCGATGCGCCCATTCGCTAATCACCGGCATATTTTGCAATACTTTTTTACCGCCATCTTTGATGCTGGAGTAAAACTTACCGGACAAAATCTTGGCGAGGTAGTTGTTGAGTCCGCCAACATTTTCGGAAATTGACATATCATTGTCATTCAGAATAACGAGCAAATTGGCGTCCACATCGGCGGCATGGTTCATTGCTTCAAACGCCATACCTGCCGTCATGGCTCCGTCACCAATAACCGCAATCGCTTGTCGGTCGTCGCCTTTTTGTTTTGCCGCGATAGCCATCCCCAAGGCGGCACTGATTGAGGTACTGGAATGCCCCACACCAAAAGTGTCGAACTCACTCTCACTGCGCACTGGAAATGGGTGCAAACCATCGGTTTGACGAATGGTTTGCAACTGATCGCGCCGGCCGGTCAGTACTTTATGTGGATAAGCTTGATGACCGACATCCCAAACAATTCGATCCCGTGGCGTGTCAAATAGGTAGTGTAAGGCCACCGTTAATTCGACGGTGCCTAATCCCGCAGCAAAATGTCCGCCGCAGCGACTGATCGTGTCAATGAGGTATTGGCGCAACTCGGCCGCAACCTGAGGCAGTGCCTCGGGCGCTAAACGGCGCAAGTCTTCTGGCGAGTTAATCGCTGCCAGAAGCGGATAGTCACTTAGTGCTGCGTTCATTCGGGATAACAACTCCTGCTTTTGTTATCGCTATGCTTAGCGATCCCGCTCGATAATGTGTTGGGCGAATTGCTGTAAAAGCTCGCTATTATACGGTAACTCGCGCAAGGCTTCTAACGCTAACTGCAGTTGATGTTGTGCATGATGCTTCGCACCGTCGAGCCCTAGCAGTGCCGGGTAGGTTGCTTTATTGCGCTCTAGATCGGAGCCTTGTGGCTTTCCAAGCGTTGCGGTGTCGCTTTCTATGTCTAAAATATCATCGCGAATTTGAAACGCGAGTCCAATCGCACGACTGTATTGTCGCAGTGCCTGAACCTCTTCAGCACGGTCGCGCCCGCTGGACCAATACCCAAGTAAAACGCTGGCTTCAATCAAAGCGCCGGTTTTCATAAGGTGCATATTCTCGAGTTCAGCGAGGGTGAGCGTTTGACCGGTGGCGGCCAAATCAATCGCTTGGCCACCGCCCATACCGAGAGAACCGGAGGCAAAAGTCAGTTGCTTTAACATTTTAAAATGAGCGTTTAAATTTTCCAGTTGCGGGTCCGTTGGCAACAGCACCGCAAAGGCTAGCGTTTGTAACGCATCACCGGCCAGTACTGCGGTCGCTTCATCGAATTTGATATGACAAGTGGGCAAGCCACGTCGCAATTCGTCATCGTCCATACAAGGTAGGTCGTCATGGATCAGCGAGTAGGCGTGAATCAATTCAACCGCCATGGCCGGCGCGTCAAGCTGTGAGTCGGCCGCATCGAGCATTTGTCCCGTAGCATAAACTAACAGCGGACGTGTACGCTTTCCCGGGTTGAGCGCACTGTAGCGCATTGCTTGATGCAACCGCTGCGGTTGGGCTGAGGCCGATGGCAAGGCGGCATCGAGTGCAGCCTCAACGCGTGCGCGATGCTCGGCGCAAAAAGTAGCGAAGTCCATTAGTAATCGAGCGATCTATTCTGCGTCATCAGCGGCGGCATCTTCTGCAACCGAAAATGCTTGCAACTGTTGATCGGCCGATAAAACTTGGATTCGTTGCTTGGCTTGGTCCAGCAATGCTTGGCAGCCAGTGGTGAGCTTGACGCCTTGCTCGAATTGTTTCAGGGCTTCTTCAAGGGGCAAGTCGCCTTGCTCCATTTGATTGACAATCTGCTCGAGTTCGGCCAATTGTGACTCGAAAGAATCCGCGGTTTGTTTTTTACTCATAATTATTTCCGATTGCGTAATGGCGCTATTTTCGCCTAATTCAGCATTAATTAAAACCATTTGCAGGTGGAAAAGGTCGGGTTAAATTCGTGATAGAGTCGAAAGAGATTAAAAAAAGTTTATAATATTCAACTGCCTAATTGAAACTTACGCAAAACTAGCTAACATTTTGGTATAGCTTCAACTGTAATTTAGGACTGTTATTCTTGGATATAGCAACGCTCATAGGTTTGTTCGGTGCCGCTGGCATTGTTGCTTTGGCAATGATTTTGGCCGGTGGCTTTGGGCAATTTATTGATATCCCTTCGGTATTGGTGGTGGTTATTGGGTCTCATCTGGTGGTTCTGGGACAATACCCTCTAGCAGATTTTATTGGTGCCGCGAAAGCAGGGATGAAAACTATTCTGTTCAAGTCACCAGACTTTCAAGAAACCATCGCGAAGATTGTTGAGCTGGCTGACCTATCTCGTAAGGGCGGTTTGTTGTCGCTCGAAGGCGCTGAGATTAACGAGCCATTTTTAAAGAAAGGTGTCGGTTTACTCGTCGATGGTCATGACGGCGAAGTGGTAAAGTCAATTTTGGAAAAAGATGTGGCGATGGCATCGCAGCGGCATGAAACAGGCTCAGCGGTGTTCAAAAGCTTAGCGGATGTCGCACCCGCAATGGGGATGATCGGGACTTTGATCGGGTTAGTGGCGATGTTAGGCAATATGGATGACCCTAAATCGATTGGTCCGGCGATGGCGGTCGCGTTATTGACGACTTTGTACGGTGCAATGATTGCCAATATGATGGCAATGCCAATTGCAGATAAATTGAAGACTCGTGATTCAGAAGAAAAGATTGCTCGAAAGTTAATGATTGATGGCCTTCTGGGTATTCAAGCCGGACAAAATCCGCGCGTGATTGAACAAGTACTGCTCGGATACCTTGCTGAAAGCAAACGTCCCTCGGCCGAGGAATAAGCAGTGAGCGAGCAAGAAGATTGTAATTGTCCACCGGAAGGACTGCCAGCTTACATGGGAACCTTCGCCGATTTAATGGCACTCTTGATGTGTTTTTTCGTCTTGTTGTTGGCATTCTCGGAAATGGATGTTTTAAAGTTTAAACAAATCGCCGGCTCGATGAAGTACGCTTTTGGGGTACAAAATAAAGTTGAAGTAAAAGACATTCCTAAAGGCACCAGCGTTATTGCGCAAGAATTCTCGCCTGGAAAACCAACTCCCACCGTCATTGAATCAATCATGCAACATACGGTAGAGGTCACTAAAGAATCCCTTGAGTTTGATGAGCCGGTCGAAAAAGATCCTGAGCAGGGTGAAGGTGATAAAAGTGACACCGGCGAAGGCGATGCCACCAATATCGGCAAAGGCGATCAGCAAGGGCAAGGTCAAGTTGAGGTGACTGTAGCAGCCGAGCAATTAGCTCGAGATATCGCGGCCAAAATGTCGGAACAGCTCGACTCGGGGCAAATTGAACTGTTAGCTAAAGATAATTTAGTGGTTATCCGAATTCGTGAAAGCGGTTCGTTTTCATCAGGCTCCGATCGGATCGAGCCGAGTTTCCTTGGTGTATTGGGAAAAATCGGCGATATCTTAAAAGATACCTCCGGTGAAATACGCGTGGCGGGCCATACCGATAATCTTCCGATAGAAACCGAACGCTTTCGCTCCAACTGGGAGTTGTCCGGTGGACGAGCGGGAAGTGTGGTGCGCGAGTTATTAAAAAACCCAGAGTTGCAGCGAGACCGTTTTGTCATTACCGGCTATGCCGATACACGTCCGTTGGATTCTAACGACAGTGCTGCTGGGCGTGCGCGCAATCGTCGCGTCGAGATTATCATAGTCCAAGGTAATTCAGCGCCGAGCTCGATTCTTGGCGTATCTGGTGACGAAACGACCAGCACCACTAGCGAAGAAGGATAAGCGTCCTGTCATTGGGTCTAATGTTGGTGTTGCTGGTTAAAGCCATTGATTTGCGTTAGCGGTTTTTGTTGCCGGGTAGAGTCACCGAGTTGAGTTACTCAATAGAACAGAATAAGTAGAGCGCAAGCTAGAGCCGCGCGTCGGGATTACGCCTTTTCTTGATGGGCCGCAATCCACGATTTCACCGCCACCAAATCAAACTCCCAGTCTTTGCCCAAAGAACCTTGAGCAACCACCGGTAAGCCTTCTTTTATCCAGCGATCCAACTGTGCGCGATTGATATCGAGAATAAGGGTCAGTTGGTACTTACCGACAACTTTATCTTGCCACGTGTTTTGTTTAGACTCGTGGTGACGATGGTTACGTCGCTTGGCTTGGCGTAGATAATTCGACGATTTCATAACTTCACCATTTAGAAACTGTTACCTTAATCAATAGAACAAAAATCAGCCAATTTCCAGCGCCGAGGGTTCAGCTTTTAGTAAGCGACTGAATGTCAAAATAAAATAAGTTGAACAATTTGCTAACAAAACTTTGCGCTGCAATTGAGTATGAGCATAGGCAAGGTGTTCGAATGCCGCTAAAATATAAAACCATTAATAAATTATCTTAGGACTGTGAGTGGAAAACGGCGCAACCATTATTTCGGTGAAGCAATTAAGTACTCACTACGGTGAGCGCTTAATTCTCGATGAACTGGACTTTTCCGTTCGTCGCGGTGAAATTATGGTCATTATGGGAGCGAGTGGGTCCGGCAAAAGTACGTTGCTGAGAACCATGCTTGGGCTGAATAAGCCCAGTGCAGGTGAAGTCGAGATTCTGGGCACTAATGTCTCGACCGCTCGGCAACGAGAGCTTTATCGACTGCGACGACAGATGGGGGTTGCGTTCCAAGGGGGCGCGCTGTTTGGAAACTTATCATTGATTGATAACATCCAGTTGCCATTGCGTGAACACACTAACCTGGATGAAAACACGATTCGGATCATGAGCCGCCTTAAGCTCGATATGATGAACCTCTCGGGATTTGATGCATTAATGCCTTCTGAATTATCGGGCGGCATGGTCAAGCGAGCCGCACTCGCTCGCGCAGTGGTGATGGACCCACAGTTGCTTTTTTTCGATGAACCTTCCGCTGGGCTCGATCCGGTAGTTGCGGCCGAGCTAGATGAACACATTTTAGAATTAAAAAAGGCCATGGATATGACCATCGTTGTGGTCACCCATGAGTTAGACAGTGCCTTGCGTATCGCCGATCGGATCACGGTTCTCGATAAAGGTAAAATGGTGATCTGCGGCACCGTGGAAGAGGTCAAACAGTCGCAAAATGAACATGTCCAAAACTTATTGAACCGTCGTGCGGCACGCGAGCCAATTGAGCCAGAAGCTTATCTTGATATGCTGACACGCGTGCAGGCTGCCAGACCGCATCGAGGCCATCGGCATGATTAAGTCAATTCAATATATCGGTGCAAAAACCATTGAACATCTTGAGCACCTAGGGTCGCTCACATTGTTTTTGCTGCAAGTGCTGCGGCGAATGTTAATGCCACCGCTACGCTATCGCGCATTGTTACAACAATTGCATTTCATTGGCGCGAAATCGACATTCGTAATCGTGTTAGCCAGTTTAACGGTTGGTTTAGTCTTGGGATTGCGTTTGTACTTTGAGTTCGAGCAATTCGGTGTGACCGATCGGCTAGGCAGTGTGGTTGCATTGAGTATGATTACCGAGATGGGACCGGTATTTACCGCTTTGTTGGTGATTGGTCGGGCCGGCTCCGCAATGTGTGCTGAAGTGGGAATTATGCGTAGCGATGAGCAACTCGATGCGCTTGAGTGTATGGCCATTGATCCCTATAAATTTCTCATGGTGCCTAAGTTTTGGGCAACGCTTATTTCGGTACCGATTTTAGTTGCCATTGCGGATATCGTGGGAATCTTTGGAGGTTACCTTGCCAGTGTAGTGATGTTTGATGTTCCCAGTGGTGCTTACATTCAAAGTATGAACGGCTCGATTGGTTGGTACGAATTGAATATGGGCCTAATTAAATCCGTCGTGTTCGCCTTAATTATAGTTTGGATTGCGACAGGTAAAGGGTTCCTGTTGCACTTGGACAAAAACGGCGCTTATGGCGCAGAAGGTGTTAGTCGGATTACTACACAAGCGGTGGTAATGGCTTCGGTATTGGTTTTGTTTGCGGATTATCTAATATCCGCATTTATGGTGTAACAAGATGGCTAAATTAAAATTAGAGTTTTTTGTCGGTCTGTTTGTCCTTGCTGGCGTTTGTGCCATTAGTTATATGGCGATTCGTATGGGTGACATTGGTTTGTTTGAACAGCAAGGTTATTACGAATTGGAAGGACGTTTCGATTCTGTCTCAGGACTCAAAGAAGGCGCCGCGGTAGAAATGTCTGGCGTTAAAGTTGGACGTGTCAAAAGCATTGCTTTCGATGCCGAGCGCTTTCAGGCCGTTGTTATTATGGAAATCCCCGATTCGGTTCAACTATCAACGGACTCTGTGGCCTCGGTTAGAACATCGGGAATTATTGGCGACAAATACATCAAAGTGTCGATTGGAGGTGAAGAAGATGTTCTACAGCCTGGCGACCAGTTTGAGCAGACAGAGTCCTCTCTGGACATAGAAGAACTTATTAGCCGCTTTGTATTTTCCTCTGAAAAAGAGTGAGGCAACCAACATTTCACGCGCTAAATCGATATTAGCAACTGCCTTAGCACTCGGTTCTATAGTAAACTAGCGCGACATTGTGACGCTTGCGCATGGCGCATTGCTCACGCGTATTTGATTAATTTTACAGCACAGGTTTGTGTCAATGAGTGAAGCTGCAGAAAAACCCAAGAATTTTATCCGTCAAATTATTGAGCGTGACTTAGCCGAAGGTAAACACCAAAGCGTTGCTACCCGGTTTCCGCCGGAGCCGAATGGCTATTTACATGTGGGACATGCGAAGTCGATTTGTCTGAATTTCGGAGTGGCCGCGAATTATCAAGGTACTTGTAATTTACGCTTTGATGACACCAACCCGGCGAAAGAAGAAGCCGCTTACGCCAATGCGATTGAGGAAGATGTGCGCTGGTTAGGTTTTGAATGGAATCAGGAAATTCGCCATGCTTCGGATTATTTTGAGCAACTTTTTCAGTACGCAGTGGAATTGGTTGAGAAAGGCTTAGCCTATGTTGATGAGCTTTCTCCTGAGCAAATCCGCGAATACCGTGGAACTTTCGAAGTACCTGGGAAAAATAGTCCCTACCGTGAGCGTCCGGTGAGCGAAAGCTTAGACTTATTTCAACGCATGAGAGCTGGCGAGTTTGCCGACGGAGCCATGTGTCTGCGCGCTAAAATTGATATGGGCTCGCCGAATATTAATATGCGTGACCCAGTTATTTATCGAATTAAACATCAGGCGCATCACCGTACCGGCGATGCTTGGTGTATTTATCCAATGTATGACTTTACCCATTGTATTTCGGATGCGCTGGAAGGTATCACTCACTCTTTGTGTACTTTGGAGTTTGAAGATCATCGGCCTTTATATGATTGGGTATTGGACAATATTTCGATTGATTGTCATCCACAACAAATAGAGTTTTCTCGATTAAATCTAGAACATACCGTCACCAGCAAACGTAAACTTAACCAGTTGGTAGTTGAAGGGCATGTTGACGGTTGGGATGATCCTCGAATGCCGACGATTTCTGGCATGCGTCGTCGCGGATTTACTGCCGCCGCGATTCGTGACATGTGTGATCGAGTGGGCGTCACGAAAAAAGTAAATACCACTGAAATGGGTGTTTTAGAAAATTGTGTGCGCGAAGATCTGGATCGCAATGCTAAGCGCGCTATGGCGGTTCTCGACCCCGTTAAAGTTATTATTAGTAATTATCCAGAAGACAAAGTCGAGCAGTTATCGGCACCGAATCATCCTCAGCAAGACATGGGGCAACGGACCTTGTTCATGTCGCGTGAAGTGTACATTGATCGTGCTGACTTTAGAGAAGAAGCGAATAAAAAATATAAACGCTTGGTCTTAGGTAAAGAAGTTCGATTACGTAACAGCTACGTTATTCAAGCGAACGAAGTTATTAAAGATGAGCATGGCGAAATTACCACCATCATATGCAGTTATGATCCTGATACTTTGGGCAAAAACCCTGAGGGGCGAAAGCCCAAAGGCGTGATCCATTGGGTATCGGCTGCGCATTCATTGCCTGCGGAAATTCGACTTTATGACCGGTTATTTAATATTCCAAATCCCGGCTCAGTTGATAATTTTGTCAGTGCCATTAACCCTGACTCTTTAACCGTGCTGGCGCATGCTCGAGTTGAAGCGAGCCTTGCTGAAGTAGAACCAGAGACTTGTTTCCAGTTTGAGCGTGAAGGTTACTTTTGTGCCGATCGTTACGAATGCAAAGCCGGAAAGTTAGTCTTTAACCGCACCGTTACGCTGCGCGATAGTTGGGCCAAGATCGAACAAAAAATGTAACTTGGCCTAGCTTAGAAACCTTTGGCCGAGCTTAGTCTCGGTCAAGTTTTTCCCGCGACAATATATAAGCAAAGGCAACGCCAACATACTCATTGTCTTGAGCTGTTACTAACGGTGATTCGGCAAATGTTGCGTTCTTAACGGAACGGTAACGAATAAAAGCGCCAAACCAAAACTTACCTTCACGCCGAGTAAATCCGAACATGGCTTGATGACCCGCATGACCCGCCTGGCTTGAATAGACGGGGCGTTCCGGCGTCGCATATTCTGCTGCAACATCATAGTAATAGCCATTAAACTCGCGACTAGCATAAAAGCTATTCGCTGAAGCCAGCACGCTCCAACGCACGTCGTTTGCTTCCCAAAGTGACTCCCACTTTATCCCCGGCGCGGCTTCCCAGCCGATGCTATCGAGATAACGAAAATCCGTTACAATCGCCCCATGTAAGGGAAGCATCAAAGTTAAACGCTCTTGTTCATCATTAATCAGTTTATAATTTATCGAAGGGCCTCCTAATCCAACCCAATCGAGATCTGGCATTGCAGTACGCGCTTTATTTTCATCGCCTACGGGAAAGCGCGCGGCAAAACTTAAATCAATATCCCAGGTATCGCTATAGTATAAATGACGGCGTAATCCGTCACGATTCAACGAGACTTTTCGGGTTTCATAAACCAAGTAAGGAAACGGGACGCCAAGCGTGCGGTACTCGTTGCTGCCGGCATAATGCGGCACACGGATACCGGAAATACCGGCGCCTAATTCGACGTAAGCATCGTCATCGTCGAGCTCGGCATAAGCATTTGCGTTAACCAAGGCGCTGAGCAACAACAGCCAAAAAAAGCGATTCAATAATCGGTTAGGCATAGGTTAATACCATAGTTTATTAATGTAATAGGTTTTCACACCACTCGGAGTGCGAACGAATACTTCGTCATCAATTTGTTTTTTAATCATGGCACGGGCAAGGGGAGAGTCAATACTAATATATTGGCTATCAAAATCGAATTCATCGGAACCAACGATTCGGTAAGTATAGTGTTGTCCCTGTTCATCTTCGAGCTCAACCCAAGCGGAGAAAAATATACGGCTGCGATCATTGGGCTGATGCTCAACCACTTGAAATTCGCTGGTACGCTTTTGCAAATAACGAATGCGACGATCCATTTCGCGCAACTGTTTTTTGCGGTAAATGTAT
>JABXHQ010000040.1 GCA_013373545.1 Gammaproteobacteria bacterium | reverse complement strand
TCGACGAGTTAACTTTTGCCATTTCAACTCCTTAGTTTAATCCTTGGAACAGCCATGGAAATTGCTGTTGATGACGTTGTTCAAATTTAGCGATAGTAGCTTGGTTACTCAGCGTCACTCCGATTTCATCGAGTCCGTTAAGCAGCGCATTTTTGCGCTCTTGATCGATGGTAAAATTTACCTTAATCGAGAATGATTTTGCGTGCTGCTTATTGCTACTAGTAAACGCTACCGACTGTGCTAATAAGTCTACCTGACAATTAAGCCCAGACTCTGCCTCAACATGAAATAGCTCACTCACCAAACTCGGCGCTAACTGGATCGGTAACAAACCATTTTTAAAGCAATTGTTATAAAAAATATCGGCAAAACTCGGTGCGATGATGACCTTAATTCCATAATCATAGATGGCCCATGGCGCATGCTCCCGACTCGAGCCGCAACCAAAATTTTCTTGTGCTAGTAAAACCTTAGCATTTTGATATTGCGGCAAATTTAAGACAAAGCTTTCATTCAATGGACGATTATCATTCGATTTTCCTGGTTCTCCATGATCCAAGTAACGCCACTCATCAAATAAATTGGGTCCAAATCCGGTGCGCTTAATCGACTTCAAAAACTGCTTTGGAATAATCGCGTCGGTATCAACATTTGCTCGATTGAGCGGGATAACGCGAGTGGTTAAGTTCTGAAACGGTTTCATTTACGCAACCTCCTTAGTTTGCCAAGCTGAAACATCCACAAAGTGGCCATGAATCGCTGCCGCGGCGGCCATCTCCGGACTGACTAGATGGGTTCGCCCGCCTTGCCCTTGACGTCCTTCAAAGTTGCGATTCGAGGTAGATGCACAGCGTTCACCAGCAGCGAGTCGATCCGCATTCATCGCTAAACACATTGAGCAGCCGGGTTCACGCCATTCGAAGCCCGCCGCTCGGAATATAGTGTCAAGCCCTTCAGCTTCAGCTTGTTGCTTGACCAGACCCGACCCGGGCACAACTAAAGCTTGTTTAATTGAGCTGGCAACACGCTGATTCTGAACCACAGCAGCGGCCGCTCGGAGATCTTCAATGCGTGAGTTGGTACAGGAACCAATAAACACTTTATCGAGCGCAATATCTTGCCAATCTTGCCCCGGCGAAAGCCCCATATAAGTCAGTGCCCGTGACATTCCTGCGCGTTTTAATTCATTAGGCTCCTGCGCCGGGTCGGGGATCGATTGATCGATATCGATCACCATTTCTGGTGATGTCCCCCAACTAATTTGTGGCCGTAGCTCGGTCACATCAATATCGACGACATGATCGAATTGCGCTTCATCATCTGAATATAGTCCGCGCCAATAAGCTGCGGCCGTTTCGAACATTTCGCCCTTGGGTGCAAAGGGACGACCGGCTAAATAGTCTATTGTTGTTTGATCAACGGCCATTAAACCGACTCGAGCGCCAGCCTCAATCGCCATATTACAGATGGTCATGCGCCCTTCCATTGACAATTGCTCGACCACTTTGCCTTTAAACTCGATTGCAAATCCGGTTCCACCATTAGTCCCAATACGAGCGATAGTCGCCAAAATCAAATCCTTAGCAGTGACCGCAGCAGGAAGCTCACCATGATAGTGCACCAACATATTTTTCGATTTTTGTTGGCGCAAGGTTTGAGTCGCTAAAACATGTTCAACTTCAGATGTTCCAATGCCAAAAGCTAGCGCTCCAAAAGCTCCATGTGTCGCCGTATGAGAATCGCCACAAACTATCGTCATTCCAGGCAAGGTTGCTCCTTGCTCTGGACCAATCACATGCACAATACCTTGGCGTTCATCACTCATCGGAAACAGCTTGATATCATAGCGATTGCAATTTTTTTCCAGCGTCTCCACCTGAATCTTAGCGATCTCATCTTTGATCCCAAGAGCGCGCATTACCGTCGGAACATTATGATCCGGAACCGCTAAATGAGAATCTGCGCGATGGGGTTTGCGGCCGGCCAACGCCAATCCTTCAAACGCTTGTGGCGAAGTGACTTCATGCAGCAGTTGGCGATCGATATAAAGTAATGCCGTGCCGTCAGACGCCGTCTCAATACAGTGACTTTGCCATAACTTATCGTAAAGTGTTTGCGGCTGGGTGGGCTGGTTATCAGTCATGTTGGCAATCCTCTAGTGTCATTCTCGAGCCATCAAGCGCTTTGAGCGGCTTTGGTTCGACAAAGATATCGAAGGCCAAACTATAATTCCAATTCATTATTTTTATATAATTGATTCCTTAATGGAATACACATACACTTATCAGTCAATGCAATCGAATCAAGTACTCAGCCTATGGATTTGTCTACCCTCGAAACCTTTCTCGCCGTGGCCAAGCATCAATCTTTTAGTGTGGCAGCAGAACACGTGTTTATGACACAACCGGCGGTTAGTAAACGGATAGCTAACTTGGAACAAAAAGTGGGCAGTCGTTTATTTGATCGGGTCGGTCATAAAATCACCTTGACCGCTTCAGGGCGCTTAATGGCGGAGCACGCCAAAACCATCGTGCAGCAAATACACTTTGCTCAACAAGCGCTACAAAACCTCCAAGGACGGCCAGAGGGACCTCTGCAGATAGCCACCGGCCATCATATCGGTTTTCACCGTCTACCCGCGGTAATAAAAGTATTAGCTAAAGATTTTCCAGACATTCACCCTGATATTCGGTTTATGGACTCTGAAGAGGCCTATCAAGGAATTCGCGAAGGCGAGCTGGAGTGCGCCTTGCTTACGCTTCCAGAGCACCCTCTGCCACAGGTTGTCACTTATCCGATATGGCGAGATGAGCTAGTACTTGTGGCGGCCAATGATCATCCTTTAGCTTCTGCCGCAACAATCGACATTAAGCAATTACAAAGCTTTCCGGTGATCCTGCCAGAAAAGCACACCTTTACTCGTAGACAGATTACCCAACACTTTGAACAGCAAGGATTAACATTGCCGTTAGTGAAAACCGGGGATTACTTAGAAACGATAAAAGTCTTGGTCGAGTGTGGTCTCGGCTGGAGTGTTTTACCACGCTCCTTGAGTAACCCAAACTTAACACAACTGCATTTACCGGGTTTTCAACTCGCGCGGTGGCTAGGCTTAACGCATCATGAAAAACGGCCGTTATCGAGCGCCGCGACCACATTTTTAAAGTATTTAATGAGAACAAAAACGAATGATAAGTAATCGTTTGATAAGCGAGACGAATTAGAGCTAGATATCCATTGCCCGCCCAGTAATGGTAAGGCGAACCATTTTGCGGCGTTCATCAGTTTGTCGACGGTCGAGTCCTGAGCGCATATCAGGAACGGTGATCGAACGCCCCTTGAATTGGCGACGATCGATGCCCGAACGACGGTCAGCGGCTCTGCGATCGACCGCTACACTTGTCCATTCGACGTCATCTTTGTCTTTTACTTCACTCATGACTTTACTCTACTCTGATTTCTTGAGTTTATTATAGTACGATTACACCTAAATGATGAACCACTTCTCAATTTTTCATATTATACTCTTATTAGGCAGCGAAATCTTCTGTAGATGCCTTGAATGCGCACTACACTAACTAATGAGATATCAAAATTCGACGTATAAAACCCAAAAGTACTGCGGGCAATGCAATTTTCGTTATCCTTACGCAGGAGACCCCTTTATGGCGATCATTGAGCATTATAATCAAAGCCGAGAACTGGCTCTTGAGCATGAAAATCGTCGCCTCAAATCACTTCTAGAGTCTTTAGTCGATAAAGCAGAACTCAACCAAAAAACCTTTAGCAAGTTCCAAAACCTTGAGTTCGACTTACTGCATACGGCTCACTTACCGTTGCTACTAAAAAAGCTAACTGAGGACTTTAAACAGCGCTTAGACATCGAGTTCTTAAGTCTGGTATTGTACGACCCCTATGGTATTTTTTCAGAAATATTGACCAGTATCTATCCAAATTCAAATCCGCAAAATGTACGTTTTGTAAAAGATCATAATTTTTTCGAAACGCTGTATCAAAATAATTACCAGCCACAGATTCGGCAAAAAAATAAGGCCTTAGTGCACACTTTGTTTGCCAAAGATGCATCAGTACGCTCAATTATGACTTTACCGTTAACTCGCAATAACTTGGTGATTGGTAGTTACCATCTGGGCAGCGTTAATCAACAACGCTTCACTCCAGAAATGTCGACAGACTTCTATGCCCACTTTGCGCAAGTGGTTGCCATATGTCTTGAGAACACCGCCAATACAGAACACTTGAAGCACTTGAGTTTAATTGATCCGCTAACCAAAACTAAAAATCGTCGGTGCTTGTATCAATCTTTAGAAAAGGAAATTGCGCGTGCTGATCGCAACATGGTGCCGCTATCATGTTTATTCATCGACATTGATCATTTCAAACAAGTTAATGACCAATATGGACATGCCATGGGCGATCAAGTTCTGGAGCATGTAGCGCAGGTAATTCAGCCCAATTTACGCGCAACCGACTTGCTCGCTCGTTTTGGAGGTGAAGAATTTACCACCATACTGCCAAACTGTGATGAGCAGTTTGCGCTAAATATTTCTGAACGAATCCGCCAGATGATTGCTAGCCAATCGTTTACAACCTCGGATCAAAAAACCTTCAACATTACCTGCTCAATTGGGATCACGACCTGGAGTCCTGCGCGCAACGCCACGCAAAAAGAAAACTTGGCAGACGCAATTATCAATCAAGCTGATAAAGCGCTGTATACGGCCAAAAATAACGGACGAAATCAATGTGTGTGGCGATCGTTTGGTGCTGAAGATTAAACGCGACTAAACAAGTTTCGCGAAGGCTTTTCGTAATGCTTCGAATTGCGTTTGTCGCCAATCTTGTCCAGAGTAATCGTGCCGCAACTGATAATGATCACGATATTGCATAAAGCTGAGCGGTTCTCTCGGTGCTACTGCATTCGTAAACGCTGCCGCGTCTCGATCAATCGGATAACTTTTCAGTAACACTGCACTTAAGTTTTCACTTGCTTCGACAACCATATCGCGATGGGTCGACTTAGCAAGCAAATCGCGTTGCCGATGAATGCCGAAAAATTCATCACAAGCTTGCGCTATCATAGCCGTTGCATTACGTTTACCCTGCCAACTATAGCCTGCAATATGCCCCGTACCCAATGACACCAGATCTAAAAGCTCTGCGCTAATATTAGGCTCATTCGGCCAAACATCTAAGCAAGCTGAGCCGCCTCGCTGCAACCAATCGATCAGCGCTGATTCAACAATAATATCACCGCGTGCCGCATTGATGATCAATTTATTAGTTGCCAGCGAGGCAAAGAAGTTCGCATCAAGTGCGTGATAAGTAGCAAATTCTCCTGTACGTGTAAGGGGGGTGTGCAAAGTCAAAATATCAGCCTGTTCCGCTACCTCCAATAGCTCATAATGATTCGCAAGCTTCCCTTGTTGCTGTAGAATCGGATCGCAAACAAAACTTTTACACTGCAACAAATCAAGAGCCTGCTGTAATCGCCCACCAATTTGCCCACAACCGATAATTCCAATGCGGTAATCCGTTATCGAACAATTTTGCATCGACGCTCGCCAAGCAATCACCGATAAAACATACTGAACAACCGCTAGCGCATTACAACCAGGAGCTGCTGTCCAAGCAATGTTATTAGCATCCAGAAACTCAGTATCAAGGTGATCGGTACCAATGGTCGCACTGGCCACCCAACGTATTCGACTATTCGCGATTAAAGCCTCATTAACTGGTGTGACTGAGCGCACCACCAATCCATCGGCCAAGCGACATGCCTGTGCGGTAATTTGCTCAGCGGAAAGTGGTTGCAACTGATAGTGCTGCGGATCAAAAAGCGACGAGTGTGGAATGGCTTTATCAATAATAATCTTTAGCATTACAATGTTTAATTCTGCAAAATATCAGGCATACTATACCCATATGTATTAACCGTACCATGAATTTTAACGGTTAACACCAAAAGCGGCACTTTCACCACAGGTTTATATCGATGAGGCTGAACACATGAGCGAAAAACTGTCCGACTATTATAAACAAATATTACTTGAATTGGGCGAAGACCCAAATCGCGATGGTCTTAAAGATACGCCAAATCGCGCCGCCAAAGCCATGCGCTTTTTAACGCGAGGTTATCAGGAAAGTCTCGAGCAAGTGGTTAACAATGCGATTTTTGAAAGCGACAATGATGAAATGGTAATCGTCAAAGATATCGAGCTTTACTCCTTGTGTGAACACCACCTGCTGCCCTTCATCGGGAAGTGCCATGTCGCTTATATACCAACCGGAAAAGTCATCGGCTTGTCAAAAATTGCTCGAATTGTAGATATGTTCGCTCGGCGTTTACAGATACAAGAAAACCTCACTAAACAAATCGCCGACGCCGTGCAACAAGTTACCCATGCGTCAGGCGTTGCCGTCATTGTCGAAGCAAAGCACATGTGCATGATGATGCGAGGTGTTGAAAAGCAAAACTCCGTGATGACCACCTCAGTGATGCTGGGGCAATTTAGAAAGTCGACGGCCACTCGAACTGAGTTTTTAAAATTAGTAAAAAGCTAACGCTGTGAGCTCACTCGATAATATTTTAGACACGGCGCAGGTTGACTGGCAGGATGGCATTCCTTTTTCCACCGGCTTTAATGACATTTATTTTTCCCGTGAAGATGGTCAGCGTGAATCGGTGTATACCTTTATTGAAGGCAATCAACTCGAAACTCGTTGGCAAAAGCTAGCGCATGATGAATTTCAAATCCTAGAGCTCGGCTTTGGTACCGGCTTAAATTTTTTTAGCACAGTTAACTATTGGCAGTCCTTTCATGATCAACAACGTTGGCTTAACTATCATTCAATAGAAAAACATCCGCTTAAGCGTATGGATTTTATCAAAGCGGCCAATTGCTGGCCTGAATTACAAACGTTCAGCCAGGTCATAATTGAGCACTATCCACTGCCGCTGCGCGGAACTTTCAAAATTTCGTTTCCTGAGCACTTTGCTAACCTCTACCTACACTATGATGATGCCAGTGCCGTGCTTGAGCATTTAATCGATGAACACATTGGTTTTGATGCGTTTTATTTGGATGGTTTCGCACCCGCAAAAAACCCTGATGCTTGGAATGAGAAACTAGCGGGTATGCTAGCCGCCTTATCAAACCCTCAAGCAAGTTTTGCGACTTTTACAGCAGCAGGGTTTGTTCGCCGCGCCATGCAAAGTAATGGTTTTAGTGTCAGCAAACGCAAAGGTTTTGGCACCAAGCGAGAGATGTTAGTAGGTGTGAAAGCTGATATTGAAAGTAGTCCCCCCTATCCTGAGTTATCACCAATTTGGTTTAAACGACCGGTCCCGGTTGCCAAAAAAGAAAAGGTGGCGATCATTGGAGCGGGAATTGCCGGCTGCGCCACTGCTTACGAGTTATCACAAGCGGGCTTCGATGTTACCGTGTATGAGTCAAGCGACAATGTTGCAACTGGAGGTTCGGCCAGCGAAGCGGGCATTGTCTATCCATTCGTTAGCAAAGATCTTAACCCGCAAAGTCTATTTTACTTACAAGCCTATTGGCTTCTGATCAACCGTATTAAACACTTAAATATGGACTCAATATTCAGGCAATGCGGGGTAATAAAGCTGAGTTCCGATAATACTTTTGAAGCGCTCGCAACACAGCTAGAAACCGCCGATAGTGCAGTCTTAGATTGGCTTGCTCCGTGGCGCTTAACGGAGCCATTAACGACAACCACACAACCACTAAAATCCTTTGGATTAAATTTTCCTAGTAGCGGTGTCGTTAATATTAAATCCTTGTGCGCAACGCTTATCGAACATTCTAATGCGCGGTTAGAATTAACCGCTTTGGTTGACGATTTAACATTTGCCGATGGCCAATGGACGTTGAGCTATAACCAACGTTCAGAGCAGTTCACAGCCGTAATCATGTGTGCAGCCCATCACAGCAAGCACTTATTGCCACCTCATTTTCTACCCGCAAATCAAGTACGCGGCCAGACAGCTCGAGTCCCTTCCAAACCAGAACAGCAGCTCCCCACTATCTTCTGCGATAGCCATTATTGTATTCCACGTGGTGATCACCATTATATCGGAGCCAGTTTTGAAGTTAACGATAAGAACCCAGAGTACTCAGAGGACAGCCACCAACAATTAATCGCCCAGGTGGCAGCCATGTTTAGCCAATGTGACTGGCCATTTGAACAAGCACAATTTGGCCGTGTCGGTCACCGCCACTGTACCGTCGATCGGCTTCCCTACGTGGGGCCTTTAGTAAAGCTTGCTGAAGCCATGCGCCACTATGATGAGTTATGGAAAGGAAAGCGCCATCAGAAATTTAGCGCAGCGGATTACTGGCCAAATCTTTACCTCAATATTGGTCATGGGACGCGTGGCGTTACCAGTAGTTGGTTGTCGGCCGCGTTAATTCGGGCCTACCTAGAAGGCAGTGCTGCCCCCCTCGACTCGCGCTTACGCCAACGTTTACATCCGTCGCGCGCAATTATCCGCGAATGTCGTAAAGCGCCGGATCAGCGACTACCCTTTTTACAGAGCTACTCCGATTGACCTCGTGTTGCTCGAATACGCTTGGCTTCAGTACCCACTGCAGACGAGTCAGCCAAAAGCGGCACCGATTTGGCATCCGTCAGCGGCTGCGGCAGTGTATCTTGCAGCGCGAGCGCTGGCTGATACTTAAGCGCTGTTAATACGGCAATTTTGTCTAATGCAATTCTCTCGGAATAATTGATTAACGAATTTAAGCTCGTTGGCTGTTCAGCCATTGCGGTCAAACTAACCGCTACTCCAATTGATAATACTAATGAATGAAATAACCGAACCATGACTTTGCTCCCTTGTCTTTGGCAGTGAGTCAAGCATGGCTGATTAACATGAATAAAAAATGACCGAATTGTATCGGAACATTTAATCGGGGGAAGTTTGAAATATGTTGCTACGAAGATTTCGCCATCACTAAGCTTTAATGCTTACCAAACAATGATTCTAGCGGTCTCACAGCGAAAACAAACCAGCAATAAAAAAGGCAGCTTTCGCTGCCTTTTTTATGAGAGATTATCTCTTCCTCGCTATTCCTTTACCACTTCCGTATAGTTCCGGTCTTCCCTAAAATCCTATCTCATCAAGCGCTGTTCATCCGTGCCCTAGATCCATTTGTCTTACCTTTAAGACTCCGTGTCGACTTTTTTACGACCTGCGAAGGTCAAATCCGTCATCCGTTTTCCCTGTCGACAAGTGAAAGTCTACTAAAGTTCTAAAGACAAACAAGGCCGTTTATGATGTTTA
>JABXHQ010000149.1 GCA_013373545.1 Gammaproteobacteria bacterium | reverse complement strand
TAACACCACGGTGTTTCATGCGCTTGTACTTACCACATAAACACTCGTAATCTTTTACTGGACCAAAAATTTTGGCACAGAATAAACCGTCACGCTCCGGCTTGAAGGTACGGTAGTTAATCGTTTCTGGTTTTTTAACTTCACCAAATGACCAACTACGGATCATTTCAGGTGATGCCAGACCGATACGAATTCGATCAAATTCTTGAGTTTGATTTTGCTGTTTGATGAAATTCAGTAAGTCTTTCAAAGCAATTCTCCTTTAGGGAGTTAATGTCACTAAGAGTCAGTTGTGAGCCGCGCTTGGCGGCTCAATACAGGACTAACTCCCTATTCAACCTCTAGCTCAATGTCGATACCCAACGAGCGGATTTCCTTCACTAATACGTTGAAGGACTCTGGCATGCCAGGCTCCATTCGATGGTCGCCATCGACAATGTTTTTGTACATGCGGGTACGACCGTTAACGTCGTCCGACTTAACCGTAAGCATTTCTTGAAGCGTGTAAGCGGCACCGTAAGCTTCGAGTGCCCATACTTCCATCTCCCCGAAACGCTGACCACCAAACTGCGCTTTACCGCCCAGAGGCTGTTGCGTTACAAGACTGTAAGAGCCGGTAGAACGCGCATGCATTTTGTCGTCAACCAAGTGGTTAAGTTTCAACATGTACATGTAACCGACCGTAACCGGACGGTCGAACTGATCACCGGTGCGACCATCGAATAAAATCGATTGTCCGGATTCCGGTAAGTCGGCCAGTTCTAGCATGTGTTTAATTTCTTCTTCTTTCGCACCGTCGAATACGGGTGTTGCCATTGGAACACCACCTTTGAGGTTGTTCGCTAATGACATCACTTCTTCGTCAGATAAAGAGTCGAGGTCAACCGTTGCTTGATCACGATGATTGTAAACTTTGCCTAAGAACTCGCGTACTTTGCCGACTTCTTGCTTGGCGCGTAGTAAATCACCGATCTTATGGCCAAGACCTTTTGCCGCCCAACCTAAGTGGGTTTCAAGGATCTGACCGATATTCATCCGTGACGGTACACCGAGTGGGTTCAATACGATATCCACTGGCTCACCGTTGGCACGATAAGGCATATCTTCAACGGGAACGATGTTAGAGATAACACCCTTGTTTCCGTGACGACCCGCCATTTTATCACCCGGCTGAATACGACGTTTAACGGCCATGTAAACTTTAACAATCTTCAGAACACCAGGTGCTAAGTCGTCACCTTGTGTGATCTTCATGCGTTTGATCTCAAGTTTCTTTTCGAACTCTTTACGTTGCTCTTCAAGATACTGAGTTAACTCTTCCAACTGTTGTTGTTTGGTTTCATCGCGTACTTGCACTTCAAGCCATTGTGGTGCTTCAAGTTCATTTAAGTACTCAGCAGTAATTTCGCTGCCCTTCTTAATGCGATTAGGACCTTTCTCAGCCGTGCCACCTAATAATAATTGGTAAGCACGTTGATGAATGTTGCCTTCCAAAATACGGAATTGATCATTCAAGTCTTTCTTCGCCGCTGCGATTTCGCTGTTTTCGATTTCAGTAGCACGAGAATCTTTCTCTACGCCATCACGAGTGAAAACTTGAACATCGATAACCGTACCAACTGTTCCTGAAGATACGCGTAAAGAAGTATCTTTAACATCAGAGGCTTTTTCACCAAAGATTGCACGTAATAATTTTTCTTCTGGCGTTAATTGAGTTTCGCCTTTTGGCGTTACTTTACCAACTAAGATATCACCCGGTTTAACTTCTGCACCGATGTAAACGATACCCGCTTCATCTAATTTAGAAAGCGCGCTTTCACCTACGTTAGGAATATCAGCAGTGATTTCCTCTGGTCCCAACTTAGTATCACGAGCGATACAAGTGAGCTCTTGAATGTGAATACTGGTGAAACGATCTTCTTCAACGACACGCTCAGAAATAAGAATCGAGTCCTCAAAGTTGTAACCATTCCATGGCATGAACGCCACAAGAAGGTTTTGACCTAACGCCAATTCACCCAAGTCAGTGGAAGGACCGTCGGCTAATACATCGCCACGCTCAACCACATCACCCGGACTTACGATTGGGCGTTGGTTAATACAAGTATTTTGGTTTGAGCGGGTGTATTTCGTTAAGTTGTAAATATCAACACCTGCATCACCGGTAGACGTTTCATCTTCATGAACGCGAACAACGATACGTGATGCATCAACGCTATCGATAATTCCGCCACGGCGAGCTTTAACGGTAACACCCGAGTCAACTGCAACGGTACGTTCCATACCCGTACCCACTAACGGCTTCTCGGCACGTAAAGTTGGCACCGCTTGTCGTTGCATGTTTGATCCCATCAATGCACGGTTCGCATCATCGTGTTCAAGGAATGGAATCATCGATGCCGCTACCGATACGATTTGCTGAGGCGAAACGTCCATGTATTCAACGCGATCTGGCGTCGTTAATTGGAATTCACCTTGATGACGACAAGGCACTAACTCATCAGTTAAGTTACCTTTGCTATCGATAGTGGCGTTCGCCTGTGCAATCACAAACTTACCTTCATCAATAGCCGATAAGTAATCGACTTCGTTGGTGGTCTTTCCGTCCACAACCCGACGATAAGGACTTTCTAAGAAACCATAATCGTTGGTACGTGCATAACACGCTAACGAGTTAATAAGACCGATATTTGGACCCTCAGGCGTCTCGATAGGACATACTCGACCATAGTGAGTAGGATGTACGTCACGCACTTCGAAACCAGCACGCTCACGAGTTAAACCGCCTGGGCCTAATGCTGAAACACGACGTTTATGAGTGACTTCAGATAATGGATTGTTTTGATCCATAAACTGCGACAACTGGCTTGAACCAAAGAATTCTTTGATGGCGGCCGAAACAGGTTTCGCATTAATTAAATCTTGTGGCATTAAGTTTTCAGATTCAGCTTGCGACAAACGCTCTTTAACCGCACGCTCAACACGAACTAAACCAACACGGAATTGGTTCTCAGCCATTTCACCAACGCTACGAATACGTCGGTTACCTAAATGGTCAATATCATCAATAACACCGATACCGTTACGAATGTCGACCAAGGTTTTGATAACTTCAAGAATATCTGAATCTTCTTTATAAGTTTCAAGTAGTCCTTTTGAGAAGTCATCTTTCATCATTGCGAAGTATTTACCGTCATACAACACACCAGGACCGGTGAGTTCATCACGATTAACACGACGGTTAAATTTCATACGACCAACAGCGGATAAGTCATAACGATCTTCAGTAAAGAATAAGTTATGGAATAAAGCTTCTGCTGCTTCTTTCGTTGGTGGCTCACCAGGACGCATCATGCGGTAAATTTCAACCAATGCATCAAGTGGCTCACGAGTCGGATCAAGACGTAAGGTGTCAGAAATATAAGCACCGCGGTCTAGATCGTTGGTAAATAATGTTTGGAATGAAGTAACGTTGTTTTCAACTAATGTTGCAATCAACTCTTCAGTGATCTCAGCATTGGCTTCGGCAATCACTTCACCGGTTTCTTCATCGATAATGTTACGCGCTATCGCTTTACCAATTAAGAAGTCACTTGGAACGTCAAGCAGCTCTAGCCCTTGCTTTTCCATTTGCTTAATGTGACGAACGGTAATACGGCGACCTTCTTCAACAATTACTTTTCCTTTTGGATCTTTAATGTCGAAGTTAAGAGTCTCACCGCGAAGACGCTCAGGGATTAACTTAAGTTTCGCGTTGCCTTCACCGTCAAGCTCAACAAAATCGTTGTCGAAGAAGATATCGAGAATGTCTTCAGTGGTGTAGCCAAGCGCACGTAATAAAATTGTCGCAGGTAATTTACGACGACGATCGATACGCACAAACACAGCGTCTTTCGGATCGAACTCGAAATCCAACCAGGAACCACGGTAAGGAATAACCCGAGCGTTATAAAGTAATTTTCCTGATGAATGGGTTTTACCCTTATCAGAATCGAAGAACACACCTGGAGAACGATGTAACTGAGATACAATTACACGCTCAGTGCCGTTAATGACGAAAGTACCATTCTCGGTCATTAATGGCATTTCACCCATGTAGACTTCTTGCTCACGGATGTCTTTTACTGCTCCAGTTTTTGATTCTTTATCATAAATCACAAGGCGGATTTTAACGCGCAAAGGCGCTGCATAGGTGACGCCTCGGACTTGACATTCTTTAACATCAAATACCGGCTCGCCTAAGCGATAACTGACATACTCTAAGGCGGCTGAACCAGAGTATGAGGTTATTGGAAAAACGGATTTAAACGCTTGGTCCAGTCCTGAATTCTCAGTCGCATCTGAATCGTTAATAAACGAGCGATAAGAATCAAGCTGAGTGGCAAGCAAGTAAGGGACGTCTAGTATTGTAGAACGAGTCCCGAAATCCTTACGGATACGCTTTTTCACAGTGTATGAATACGCCATCTGGGTTCCTCAGTTAGCTTACTTAGGTAATACGATCAATCAACATATGATACGGAAATGCTGACTGTCTCATTTCTGGTTTGCTGCCTTAGTTAAGGCCCGTATCAGTCCAGAATTTTTTACCATTTTTTTAAACGGCAAAACGGCCGAGCGCTAAAAAGCACTCAGCCGATATTTTTTGCGGCGATTAACTCGCCATAGTCCAACTTAAATTATTTAAGTTCGACTTCAGCACCTGCTTCTTCAAGCTGCTTTTTAAGTTCTTCAGCTTCTTCTTTAGAAACGGCTTCTTTAACAGTTGCAGGAGCGCCTTCAACCATTTCTTTCGCTTCTTTAAGACCAAGACCAGTCGCGCCACGAACAGCTTTGATAACGGCAACTTTGTTAGCACCGAAGCTTTTCATTACAACGTCAAACTCAGTTTGCTCTTCAGCAGCTGCACCAGCGTCACCGCCAGCAGCAGGACCTGCAACAGCAACAGCAGCTGCAGCAGAAACACCAAATTTTTCTTCCATTGCTTC
>JABXHQ010000060.1 GCA_013373545.1 Gammaproteobacteria bacterium | reverse complement strand
GGGTAATATACGCGCCTCTTTTGAGAGTCCTTCTCAATAGGCGCGTAGCTCAGTTGGTTAGAGCACCACCTTGACATGGTGGGGGTCGTTGGTTCGAATCCGATCGCGCCTACCATTTTCCTTTAGCACAAAGTTTAACCGGATAAAATCCGCGAAGTGGGTCGACAAAACTCCGTTGTGAACGCCGGAGCGAATAGCTGTTTTTCGAGAACACGGCCTGAAGGTTAAAGTGCCTGAAACTCATCAATGTCAGCACTGTATAACTCGGTGATTTTTCTTACAGTTCGGCCTACCATTTTCCCTTTAATAATACTCTTGATCAGATGAAGCTTTTGTAGGGCGCTGAGATAACCGCGTTTTGCCGGGGTCTGCAAATGGGTGGATGTCCCCGTTTCGCGTCCTATTCACCGATGCTTTTATCCATTCTAGACACTGTTGTTATTCCAGTATTAGACCGCGAAAGCGGCGCTAGGACCTTTGCTCGGATAACCTTATGTTTAGAAGTAAACAAAGTGATGGGAAACAAAGTGATGGGTGTCCTCATTCGAGCACTCATTCGAGCACTTTGGCAAAGTAGCGGGAGAAAGTGATGGGTGTCCTCATTCGTAAGCACTTCCTGTAAACAAAGTGATGGGTGTCCTCGCTTTGTGCTTTGGCAAAGTAGCGGGAGAAAGTGGTGGGTGTCCCCACTTATTTTATTTTCAGGTATCTCAATGCGCCGCTTTAGTTGAGAATTCGTAGCCGACTTCACACTTTATGCAGGGCTTTTGGAACTATTTTAAAAGACGTAAGGTCGGAAAGGTTTAATAGCAAGCAAGTCAACTTTTCGACAGGATTATGCTATATTGCGCCCCTGCAAAAGTGGTATTGAAGCGAAGACTCGGTGATGGCAAAAATGAACCTAAAACTCATGATAATAAGCACGATAGTTTTATTACTATCTAGCCTAAAACCGCTTCATGCTGAGCAAACGCCGCAAGCTTTTTTTGAGCAGCAACTATTTGAAATTTTCTCTGAGCTTCGCGCTCGTCCCGAATACTATCAATCGCTTGATACCCTTGTACCTTTGGCAGAAAATTACATCATCAATCATTGGGACATTGAAGCGACTTTGTTGGCTTTACTGGGTCGCACCCATTGGGAGCCCTTATCAGATACTCAGCGCAGCGCACTGTCTCAAGCCTTTCGGGAAACCATGCTGCGCTACTTTCTTGAGGCTTATGCCTACTACGATGACCAGCCGGTAACCCTAACCGATGTAGCGCTCAATGAAGACGGTGACAAAGGTTGGCTGAGAATTGCCATTGAAATTGAATTCGCGCCGGATATTCCCGTCGATATCAGTATCAGTAAGCAAGAAGGGCGCTGGAAGTTTCGTGATATACGCTTTCAAGGTATTCGCTACACCTATATGAAGCGGGACTATTATCAAGGAATGATCAAAGAAGCAGGCGCTGACGCTCTAATTGCCGAGCTCGACAGCAAGAACCGCCAGTTCTTTCAAGCATTGAAAAAGCTATCAGCTGAAAAGTGAGCATTTATTTGCCATGACCCGCGAACAGCATCCTGCACAATGGCTTCTAGTGGCCACCAAGCCGCGACAAGAAAAGCGCGCAGCAGAGCACCTAGCGAACCAATCGTTTGAAGTGTTTTGCCGGGTGAGCTAAGTTGCGTTGGTGGTTGTGGAGGCTCTTTTCAACACTTTACGTGTTTTAAGGCAGCCGATTTTCGGTTGAATTTACTCGCAAAACTCGGCGCCTTTCAGCGACATGAAGGAAAGTAACTACTAACCGTTAATAGCGACTGTTTCAAAGGTGAAATATTGACCCAAGAGAGGTTTAAGGATAGGTTTTGATTTTCATTTTAGGCAAATTTCTTTACAATACAGCGTCAATTTGTGAAGTCGGACACGTTTCTTGGCAGTTGGGTCGCTACAACTCATCGTGGAAGCCATCGAAAAGGCGGGAGCGAGCATACTTCTCTGTAAGTTTTCATAAGAAAATTAACAAGTCAAAATTTTAAGAAAAGATAATGAAGAATTTAGTTAAAATTGGATTTTTAAGCTTACTGGGATTGTCACTACTCTCCAGTTCGAACCAACTAAAGGCGGCAGAGTCATCAGTTGACTTATCCAAAGCCAAGCAGATGTGCGCCAATGCCACTCCGCAACAAAGACAGATGGCGAAAGCTGCTGGGTATGACCTTGATTCTCTTTGCGCTCAATTAAATGCAAACGGTAATACGCTGACAGAAGACTCGACTGCCGAGAAAGTAACCCAGTTACCCGAGCGTCGCTCTCGTGCCGATGATAAAAACTCGATGCTAACGGAAGAGCGCACCAATCCTCTTGCGTTTTTTACTCCAGAACAAATCGCAGCCATGACGCCCGACCAGCTGGCCAAGGTCCTAGAGCAGCTTGAAGAAGAGCCAGTGGTTGAAGAAGAAGAGTTAAAGCCATTTGGTTATGAGTTGTTTGCCGGCGAGCCAGAGTCATATCAGCCAAATTTGAATGCCCCTATCCCAGCGAATTATGTGATAGGTCCCGGCGACATATTTGAAATCCAGTTGTTTGGTAAATCGAGTCAGAATTTAAGCCTTCAAGTGGATCGAAATGGTCAAGTAGCATTCCCCGACTTAGGCCCGATCACCGTTGCGGGTCTAAATTTCGATGAAGCACGTCAGTTATTAAAAAGCCGTGTAAAGCAACAAATCATCGGAATGGAAGCCAGCATTACACTAGGTGAGTTACGTTCGATTCAAGTTTTCGTGCTTGGCGAAGCTTATCGTCCGGGAGCCTATACCATTTCTTCTGTTTCCACGATGACCAATGCTCTGTTTGTCAGTGGTGGCATCAGCGACATTGGTTCCCTCAGAAACATTCAGTTGAAGCGGCAAGGTAAACTGGTTACCACTCTTGACCTTTATGATTTACTCTTGCGCGGTGATACTTCTAATGATGCCCGGTTGTTGCCGGGCGATGTGATTTACGTACCACCAGTCGGTGATACGGTGGCGGTTGATGGTGCGGTGAAGCGTCCGGCAATTTATGAGCTGCGCAATGAGTCAACGATAAAAGAAGTGATTCAAATTGCCGGTGGATTAGCGCCGACGGCCTTCAAAAACGAAGCGCAGATTAAACGTATTGATGACTCGGGCTTCATGACCAGTTTGCAAGTGAATCAACCGCAAAAATCCAGTGTCAAAGTGAAAGCCGGGGATCACTTAAGAGTGCAACAGCGCGTTGAAGTAGCGCGCGGTGTGGTCAAGTTAACAGGACATGTGCTGCGACCGAAACAAATGGCATGGCAACCCAATATGCGCGTATCGGATTTGGTGTACTCGCTGGATGCCTTAAAAGCGTTGCCACAATTGAAAAGTGCTTTATTGATTCGAGAAACTTTACCTTTAAGAACGCTCGAGATCGAAGTGGTACAACTCGATCGAGCGTTGCAAATGAAAGGCTCGGCTTTTGATAAAATCCTTAATCCACAAGATGAGTTACTGGTTTTAGGATTCACTGAAGAGCGTTCAGAGCAATTACAACCATTGATAGAAAGACTGGAAAAGCAAGCTTCGGCAGGCAATAGTGCTCAAGTCGTTTCAGTTTCGGGCTTAGTGCGGTTTCCGGGAGTCTATCCACTGGCAAAGGAAATGAATGTTCACCAGTTAATAGAGTTAGCCGGCGGCTTAGCGGAATCGGCTTATTCACTTAATAGTGAAGTCACCCGAATTTCATTAAAAGATCCGGAACATACCCAAGTTGAGCATCACTTTATTGATTTAATGGCCGGCAATCATCAATTTAAATTGCAGTCACGAGATGTGTTGAATGTGCGGCAACGTCCGGAGTATCGAGAGTTTGCCACCATCGAAGTAAAAGGCGAAGTGAAATTCCCCGGTATTTATCGTATTAAAAAAGGTGAAACGCTGCGCGATTTAATGAAACGCGTCGGCGGTTTCACTGATTTTGCTCACGTCGAAGCAACTTTATTCACGCGTGCTGAACTAAAAGAACGTGAAGAAAAGCAATTACAGCAGTTACGACAAAAATTAAAGTCGGACATTGCGAATTCGCAACTGGAACAATCCAATGTGGGGAAAAGTGCTAACTTGAACTCGTTGGAGCAATTATCGGAAAACTTAGATACTACTGAAGCGCTTGGCCGTCTCGTTATTGATATGAAGTCGGTGTTAAGTGGAAAGTCCGAAGACGTCATTTTGAAAGATGGCGACTCGCTGATTGTTCCGGCATTCCGCCAAGAGGTGAGCGTTGTTGGTGAAGTGCAGTATCCAACCTCGCATTTATTTGATCCTTACTTAACCTTCGAAGAATACATTGAGCGCAGTGGTGGTGAAACCGACAAAGCTGACGATGAGCGCATCTACATCGTAAAAGCCGACGGTTCGGTAGTGTTACCGTATCGTTCGGGCTGGGTGAATGCCATTGGCACTGACATTGAGCCAGGCGATACCATTGTTGTTCCGCTGGATGTGAATGCAACTAACGACTTGGCGCTTTGGAGTCAAGTCAGCCAGATCATTTATCAGTTGGCGCTCGGTGCGGCTGCAATCACTCGATTATAAAAGCTGTATTTGCAGAAGATTAAAAGAAAATAAATAAATGGATATTATGAGAAATTTTAAACGAGCTTGTGTGAGCGCGCTATTTTCCATGCTGGCTTTGCCATTGTTGGCAGAGCCTTTTATCAAAACCGATGACTTGTGGTTGCGCGCAGATATTGAAACGCTGGCGAATATAGGCGTGATCAAATCGCCGGTGACCACTTATCCTTTAACCTGGGGGCCGATCTTAAAAGATCTCAGTGAAGCTAAGCTTAACCGAATTCCGGAAGCCTACCATGCGACCTACTTTCGAGTGCTGAGAGAAGGGCGCAATGAAACGGGGCGCAACAACGTTTATTCGGAAATTCGAGTGAGCGCCTCGCAAGAGAATGAGCTGTTCCGCAGCTTCGGCGATGAAGCTCGTAACAAGCGAGAGGTATCAACCCGTTCCACGGGCATGACCAATCACTTTGCGTGGAACCTCGAAGTAACGCTCGCACCGGACTCCATTGATGGTGATGATAAACGTTTTGATGGTAGTTATATTGCCGGCATTGGTGGTAATTGGATTTTAAGTCTGGGCCAACTTGAAAAGTGGTGGGGGCCCGGCTTTAAACACTCGATTATATTATCGAACAATGCCAAGCCCATACCGGCTATCAACTTTCAACGTAATTATTCTGAACCCTTCGAAACACCTCTACTAAGTTGGATGGGACCTTGGACTTTTTCTTCTTTTATTGGCTTACTTGATGATGAACGTACGATTGAGAACGCCAGGCTTTTAGGTTTGACTGTCGGGTTTAGACCTTTAGACTCTTTAGAAATCGGTTTGCGCCGTACCGCGCAATGGGGTGGTGAAGGGCGACCAGAGAATTTTGACTCGTTTTTGGATTTGGTTATCGGCCTAGATAATTGTGACGAAGGTGAGCTCAACTGCGCAGACCCTTCGTCAGAGCCAGGTAACCAACTTGCCGGAATTGATGTGACTTGGAGACCAAACTGGATCGTTCCAAGTGCTCTTTATTTTCAAACAGTCGGTGAAGACGAAGCGGGTTACATGCCGTCAAAGAAAGCGTGGATGTATGGATTAAATTTTCAGCTTATTGCCTTTGATGTTCCTACAACGATAAATCTTGAGTTTGCGAACACAAGTGTTGATGGAGATGGTAACAATAATGACACTTTTTTCGATGGTTACAACATTCTTTATGAACATCACATCTATCGAACGGGTTACCGATATAACCACAGAAGCATTGGCTCAACTATTGATAATGACTCAGAAGGCCTCAGTTTAAATGTTTTCTTTACTACAGCAGAATATGGTTCATTTGAATTTAGTTTTAACAAGGTTAAGTTGAACCAAGACAGTGATGACCGCGATAACTCAAGTGGACACAGCTTGACTGAAACCAACCTATCTTTCTCGGAAAGTGAGCTAAGATGGTTATATACAACTGACTATTTCGGCTCATTCGAAATTGGTTTGTTACGGCGAAACAAAAGTATCGATTTACGAAGAGAGTTATTTGAGAGCAATAGTGTCAATTTCACTTGGCTAACTAAGTTTTGATAGAGTTAATTTATGTCGAATAATGAACTAGATAACCGAATGTCTCGAGCAAGTAAAACCCAACGAAACAAGGAGTTAGACTTCTTCGATTTTATTGAGATATTACTTCGCCATAAGCTTCTTATTTTTTTAATAACGTTAACTTTTTTATCGATTGGAATCAGTTATATTCTCATGACTCCTAAAGTTTATCGTTCGGAAGCATTGCTGATTCCCAATAGTTCAAGCGGAAGTTCAGGCTTGTCTGGAATTGCTAGTCAATTTGGTGGAATTGCGTCCATTGCGGGTATAAATCTTGGAGGAAGTGATGAGAGTAATGTTGAGATTGCATTGGCGCTAACGCCTACTTGGGGCTTCCAAGAAAAATTGATCCGAGAAAATAATTTAGCTCCCAAAATAATAGCTGTAAAAGGGTGGGATGCACTAAATAACAAACTACTTTATGACGAAAGTATATTCGACTCTACTGCAAATAAATGGCGAGGAGAGTATCAGAGTACGCCACCATCTAGTTGGGAGTTATATGAAGAGTCTAAAGAAATGATTAATATTATCAAGCGTAAAGACTCAGGTTTAGTTTCGATTTCAGTTGAACACTATTCCCCAGAAATTGCGAGAGATTGGGTTTTCTTGATCGTAGAGTTACTTAACTCAGAAATTCAAGAATATGATAAGAAAAGGGCTAAAGAAAGTATAAAGTATCTTACTCAGAAAGCAACTGAAACAAATATAGCAGAAATGCAAACTATTTTTTATCAGCTCATCGAGGAGCATACAAAAACATTATTGTTAACAGAGGTTAATAACGACTATGTATTTAGAATTGTTAGTGAGCCTAAAATTGCAGAAAAGCATTTTAAACCTAATTATTTGTTAGTCTTGATTTTGTCTTTATTATTTGGCTTTTTGTTATCAATTTGCATTGCTTTGTTCAAGCATGCAAGCCTCAGAAAATGATCAGCAAATACACCGTTGTTGTTTTGGCCGGCTTTGGGTTACTAGCGGGATTTTCTCGGGAACTGGTAATTGCTTATTACACAGGAACGTCAGTCCAGTCTGACCTATTTAGAGTTGCCTACTCTCTGCCGTCATTTTTTATTAATAACTTATCACCTGCATTGATTAGTTTTTATCTTTTTTTTCTGAATAAGAGACCCGAACTCATAAAGCTTTCTTTCGGTGTTATGAGTATTTTCGGGCTCATTATATCTGGTGTTTTGTTCATTTTTGCGAGTGAAGTCGGAATTACTTTGGCTCCTGGGTTTTCAGATGAACATTTAAGTCTACTTCGAGATAGCGTTAAGATTCTATCCGGAGCTGTTTTCTTAGGTTTCATCATTCCCTTTTTTAGAGCGCTTCTCGTTTATGACAACAAGCCCGTTTTAAGTTCGTCGTTTCAAGCATTTATTGGATTCGGCTTTCTATTGATGGCAATCGTCACTTCATACATTAATCCTTCCTTTCTAGCTACTGACTTTTCTAGCTTTGTTATTCTCCCTTTAATTATTTATTCTTTTGTAGTTATTTTAGTTTCGCCAAAGCAAAACTGGGTGAAGAGTAAATTGGTGATTAATTCTGCGAATATAAATTTTGTATTGATATTTGTAGTTAATATTTTGATTTTTAAAGTAACAAATACGATACCGAGGTATTTCGAGAGAGGACTATTATCCTATTCTGATACTGGGGTAATTTCTATATATGAGTACTCCTTAGTATTGTCTGGCTTACTACCGATATTTTTATTTGCCGTTTTTACAAACATATCTCTTCCATCGATTCTTAGGATAGAAGGTGAAGCTAAACAAAGACAAGAGGTGTTTCGACTAGCAGTTAGATCTTTATTTTTTATTTTACCCATCACAGTCATCTTGTTTTCTTTCAGGGAATTTTTTATAGATCTGACATTGGGTTACGGTGCTTTTAAAGAAGGGGATGTTGAAGCTGTATCGGAATACTTTTCTATATCCATTCTAGCGGCAGCTGCAACCTTTATTTATATGGCGATAACAGCTTTATTTATAGCGCAGAATATGAAATCTCAACTTTTAATCTTGTCCTTGTGTAAAGCAGGGTTACGAATGTTGATGTCATATTACCTTTATATCGAGTTCAGTCTAAAAGGTATCATTGTATCTTTTGTGCTTTGTGAGATCCTAATGGCATTGTTAGCGCTCTATTTTTATAAAAAGAAAGCTCATGATCAGTAGAGTATTGCTATTCATTATCATTCTGTTGTTAGGAGCCTATGGACTGCTAGAGCAGTTGACTTACGGGACAACAGTTATACATAAAATAGCTTATGCATCAGTGGTTCTTGGTGTGTTTGTGGCAATTTTTTATTTTAATGTATTATCGGAGTTTAATGCTAGAGCGCTTCTGAGCTATTTTGCTTTAACATTGTTAAACTGTATTTGGTTGCTTTATTTTCTAGATGGAAGACCTCTTGGCTATTTAGTAGTTGATTTCGTAATTAATCAAGTTCTTTGTCTAGCGGTTTTTTCATTTGGAAGTAGAGGGTTGCTAAGTGAATACGGTAAATTGTTACTGCTGTTATGTATTTTCTTATTGATTATTCAGGTAGGTTTGGTCGTTGCCGGTAGCCCATTTCAGAATGGAAGGTTTAATCCGTTATCACCTTTCTTTCTATCTTTGTTGTTAGTTTACGCGAATAATAAAAAAATATTCTCATTTGACATATTCTATTTGATTTTTTCAATAGTCTTAATCTTGACTTTTATGTCAGGAGAAAGAACGTCGCTAATTCTATTGATATTTATATTGATGGCATTAAAGGTTATTTTTAGTAGATACAATATATACTTTAAGTTGTCTATATTTGCTTTTTTCTTCGTTTTATTCGTACTTAGTATTCCTTATGTTGTTGAGATGAGTAGGTTCAGTATTTTAACTTCCGGAGAGGTCGATGGTTCACTGTTACAAAGGTACAATGAAGTATTTGACGTATATTTGCATATAAGACATACTTGGACCCCGTTCGACTATCTTTTGGGAGAGGGTCACGGAGCAACATACCTACCAGTTTTTTCTTTTTCAGAGTCGAATATATTGCCATCGGGTATGGTTCATCATATCCATGCAACTCCAGTTATTATTTTCTTTCGTTACGGTATAGTTGGTGCGACAATTTTTCTTGCAATACTATTTTCATTAGTTAAGCGTTTTTCTCGGTTTAGCTCTTTAAGCAATGAGCAAAAGGTGGTTTGTTTGTCCATGGGATGTTACTTGCAAAGCGCTTTATTTCGTAACGTTTTGGTTGATCCGTTTTTCGTAATCACTTTAATACTTTATTTTGGTAATTTTAAGAATGAAAAAGCCTAATTTTTTTATAGTTGGTGCAGCTAAATGTGGAACCACTTCGCTTGCAAGTAGCCTTGCTCTTCACGAAGAAATATTTATTTCAAAAATTAAAGAGCCACATTACTTTATTCCTAGTAATATTAAGACAACTCTTCCTATTGCGATAAATGACTTTAAAGAATATAGCGGACTTTTTTCAGAAGCGGATTGTGAGAACTTTCTTGGTGAAGCTAGTGTGCTTTATTTGCCTATGTATAAAGACGTTATACCTAGGATAAAAGCAGAAATTGGTGAGGATGTGAAAATCATCATTATTCTTCGGAATCCTAATGAGAGAATGAAATCTGCCTTTGAACATTCTAAACGATTTAACGCTATGGAGACAGCAAGTACTTTAGAACAAGCGCTTTTAGAGGAGCCAGAAAGAGTTAAAAAGGGTTTGAACCCAATGCTTTGCTATTCTTGGCTCAGTCAATACGGAGAACAATGTAAGGCATATTTCGATGCGTTTGAGCATGTTAAAGTCATATTCTATGAAGAGTTTATAAAAAACCAGAGGGATGTTCTTGTAGAAATTTTCGAATTTTTAGGCGTTAACTCAGAAAATTACGATTATTCTAAAAACGTACATGAGAACAAGTCCATTGGTACCTGGAAGATTGGGTTCGTAGGTCGGTATTTGAACTATTTACTGCCCGGTTCAGCGAGATATCGGTTAAGAGAGAAATACCCTAAATTGTATAGTATGATTTTCTCGCTTGTAAAAAAAGTTCTTCTGCGAAAAGGTGGAAAAATAGTACTGGATCAAAGGTTTAGTGAAATCTCAAAGCAGACTGAAAAACTTCAAGAGTTTGTTAATGTTCCGAGCTCTTTATGGTCTGATATAAATAATGAGGAGAACAGAGCGTGATTAAAAATAAAGTATTCTTGGTGACCGGTGGTACCGGTTCCTTCGGTAAAACAGTTACCGAGCACTTGCGCGCCAATGACGTTAAAGAGATTCGGGTTTTTAGTCGTGACGAAGCTAAGCAAGATTTACTTAGAACTAAATATATGGATGACCCAAGAGTCAAGTTTTATATCGGAGACATTCGTGACTATGACTCGATTTACTCGGCGTTAAAAGGTGTTGATTATGTATTCCACGCAGCTGCTTTAAAACAAGTGCCGTCTTGCGAATTTTTTCCGATGCAAGCTGTTATGACCAATATAATCGGTAGTGACAATGTATTAAAAGCGGCCATTGCCAATAACGTTGAAAAAGTGGTTTGTTTAAGTACTGACAAAGCAGTCATGCCGGTAAATGCTATGGGAATGAGTAAGGCAATGATGGAAAAGGTAGCGCAATCCTATGCGAGACAAGATATTGCCACTACCATAACCTGTGTCCGCTACGGTAATGTAATGTACTCACGTGGCTCAGTGATTCCTCGCTTTATTGAGCAAATTAAAGAGGGTCGTGATTTAACCTTGACCAATCCAGATATGACTCGCTTTTTAATGGCACTATCGGAATCGGTCGAGCTAGTCGATTATGCCTTTAATCATGGCAAACAAGGCGATATTTTTGTGAAGAAGGCGCCTGCTTCAACCGTGCAAGATTTAGCTCAAGCTTTGCTTGAGTTATTCGACTCATCGGTTGAACTAAAAACTATTGGTGTACGCCATGGTGAGAAGTTATTTGAGACGTTAGCTTCGGCCGAAGAACTCGTGCGTTCCGAAGACTTAGGCGATTTTATACGCGTGTCGATGGATGATCGAGACTTAAACTATGAAAAGTACTTTTCTGAAGGCTCCAGCAACAAAAGTCATCTAGAAGATTACCACTCTCACAACACTGAGCGTTTAGATGTCGCTGGAGTAAAGGAAGTTCTCTTAAGACTCAAAGAAGTTAGAGATGAATTAGAAAAACACAAGGGTGTTTCATAATGAAGGTTTTAGTAACGGGGGCGAATGGGTTTGTAGGCAAGAATCTTGTAGTTAAATTAAAAGAGAAGTCGATAGATTATGCAACGCTTTCGCATACCGCTGGTACAGCTGAAATTAACACTAAGGTAAAAGATTGCGATTTCTTAGTGCATTTGGCTGGAGTAAATCGTCCCGAAAACGATGCCGAGTTTGCCGCCGGAAATCGCGGCTTTACCGAGAAGTTATGTGAAGCGATTACCGCAACAGGTGCCAAGGCAAAGGTTATTTATTCTAGCTCTATCCATGCCGATCGTGACTCAGCATATGGCATTAGCAAGCGCGAAGCGGAGCAAGCGTTAGAGCAATTATCACAAACAAACGGTAATCAGGTTTTAAATATTCGACTGCCAAATCTTTTCGGAAAATGGTGTCGTCCCAATTATAACTCTGTTGTTGCTACTTTCTGTTATAACGTCGCAAATAATCTACCAATTTCGGTTGCGGATGAGAATATCGAATTGACACTGTGTTACATCGACGATGTGGTTGACCATATTGTGCAGTTGCTAGAATCGAACCCCGATTTTTCAACAGGTAGTTTTAATGCTGTATCGCCGCAGTATCACGTAACCTTAGGTAAGTTGGTCGAGTTGTTATATGCATTTAAAAATAGCCGAGAAAATATTACTAGTGAAAAAGTAGGTGTCGGCTTTACTCGAGCGCTGTACTCAACCTATATAAGCTATTTTGAACCCGAACAATTTTCTTACTCTTTAACTGAGCATCGTGACGAGCGCGGCGTATTCGTTGAGATGCTGAGAACACAAGACTCTGGGCAGTTTTCTTTTTTTACTGCTAAACCAGGAATTACTCGTGGCGGGCATTATCACCACACAAAAAATGAGAAGTTCTTAGTACTAAAAGGAACGGCTCGATTTGGCTTTCGGCATATTATAACGGGGGAAACTTACGTGTTAGAAACCTCCGATAGACATTATCAAGTTGTTGAGACTGTTCCCGGTTGGTCGCACGATATTACTAATATTGGCGACGAAGAGTTAGTCGTAATGCTGTGGGCAAATGAACTGTTCGATCCTGAGAACCCTGATACGATTGCACATAAGGTATGAATATGAAAAAGCTTAAAGTGATGACCGTGTTGGGAACACGGCCTGAAATAATTCGATTGGCGTCAGTTATGAACCTTTTGGATCAGTTTACTGATCATGTTCTTGTTCACACTGGACAGAACTATGATTTTGAATTAAATCAAGTGTTTTTTGATGAGCTAGGTGTTCGTGAGCCCGATCACTTTTTAAATGTAGACACATCATCACTCGGAAAAGTTCTCGGCGAGATTCTTATCAAGACTGAGGACGTGATATTAAAAGAAAAACCTGATGCGTTATTGGTTTTAGGTGACACTAATAGTGCAATTGCGTTGATGATGGCAAAGAGGATGAAGATCCCAACCTACCATATGGAAGCTGGAAATCGAAGTTTCGATGCCAATGTACCTGAAGAGATCAATCGTAAGTTAGTGGACCACTTGGCTGACTTTAATTTGGTATATACCGAGCATGCGCGTCGTCATTTAATTAGTGAAGGTCTATCTCATCGCTTTATCTATGTAACCGGTTCGCCAATGTTAGAGGTTTTACAGTCAAAGAAGTCCGAGATTGAGGCTAGCGAAGTTTTAACCGAATTAAAACTGGAGAAGCAGGGGTATTTTATTGTTAGCGTGCATCGAGAAGAAAACGTTGATAGCCGTGAAAATTTAGAAAAAGTTGTTGAGTGCCTGAAGTCAATTTATGATCGATATAAGAAGCCAGTAATTGTTTCGACGCACCCACGCACGCGAAAACGACTAGAGGCAATTGACGCAGACTTTGAGCAGCGCGACATTCGCTTCTTAAAGCCATTTGGATTTTTTGACTATAATAAGCTGCAAAAAGATTGCTTTTGTGCAATATCAGATAGCGGAACGATCAGTGAAGAGTCTGCAATGTTGGACTTTCCGGCCGTTACTTTGCGTAACTCAATCGAGCGGCCAGAGGCATTAGATGCAGGTTCAATTTTGTTAACCGGGTTAAACCCAACAATATTGTTGAACGCTATCGAACTGGTGGTGAATGAACTTAAGTTTGTCGAGTCTAGAGAGATCCCGCAAGAGTACACCGTAGCGAATACTTCGGTTCGTGTCGTTAAGCTTATTATGGGAACTGCCAAGCTGTCGCACAAGTGGAAGAATCAAGACGAGTTTTCCCGCTATGACTGGTAAGCAAGATGAGCACTTACTGGTAATACATCGATATTTTTGGCCAGAAAATTTGCCGTATGCGATTATGCTGAAAGATATTGTCGAAAGGGTGCGTAGCCACTTCGGACAAGTGACGGTTGCCTCTGGGGATCCCGCCGAAAATATCGCGTTGCGGGAGCAATGGGCAGCGGAGAACAATGTTGAATTAATTCGTTATCAGGCACAATCCGTTCGCAAGCGCTCAAAAATAGTTAAAGCGTTACAAATGTTGAGCTATTTGTTCTGGTTGTTGCGAGTATTACTAAAAACCAAAGCAACTGTGGTGATGGTTGCGACCACACCACCAATATTTGCTGCGCAAATTGTTCGCTGGTTAAGTCACATTAAAGGCTATCGCTACATTTATCATTGTCAAGATATTCACCCTGAGTCGATGCATCATAGCGGCGCTATTCGTTCCAATATTCTATTAAAGCTGTTAGCAAAAATTGATAAGAAAAATGTTGCAAAGGCATGGAAAGTCATCACGCTGTCTAAAGATATGCAAGCGACCTTTGCAGCTCGGGGTAATAATACCAATAATGTAGTAATTATTAATAACTTTATATTTAATAGCCGTCCGGTTGTACCTGAAGCGATTGAAGCAACCTCTATTCGATTTTTATTTGCGGGGTCGCTTAGTTATTTTCAAAATTTAGAGTTTCTAGTCCAGGCTTTAACACAGGTGAAAATAGCCGACGTAGAATTTACCTTTTTGGGTGATGGGCCGCTCCGAAAAAAGCTTGAAGACATAGTGAGTCAAGCAGGAGTGGACTTTATTAAATTTAAAGACTTTGTGCCAGTGGATGAGGCTGTTGTTGAGATGCATAAAAGTGATTTTGGGATTGTTTCCTTAGCGGAAAAGGTCACTGCCTATGCTTACCCTAGTAAATCAATGATGTACTTGGGAAATGGCCTGCCAATTTTGGGGTTAGTTGACTCGGATACAGAGTTAATGTGTTTTATTAATGAGAACCAGTTGGGGGTGGCTGTGGCCCCTAATTCAGAACAAGCCGTGGTCAATGCTGTCGAAAATTTGGTTTCTCGGGTAAAGGAATTCCGTTCGCAACGAGAGCATATCCAAGCGCTAGCAAACCAGTATTTCCATAAAGATGTTATTCTAGAGAAATTTAAAAAGGCAATTGTGAATGATTAAAGATTTTCAACCTGTATTTATAATTGGTGCAGGTCGTTCTGGAACTAAGCTATTAAGAGACTTATTGGCCGCGAGCAGTGAGGTCGCTGAAGTTCCTTATGATGTTGGTTATGTATGGCGTTATAAAAATGAGCGTGTGCCTCACGATGAGTTGACCGTTTCTGATTTAAGTGAATCAATAGCCCATTATGTTAGAAAAACACTACCCAACTTGGTAAATAAAAACGCAGATAAAAACGCTTCCGTAATGATTGAAAAGTCGGTTCCGAATTCATTGCGAGTGGCTTTTCTAGCAGCGATTTATCCAAACGCTAAGTTCATTCACTTGATTCGTGACGGAAGAGCCGTGGTTGAGTCTGCGGCGAGAATGTGGACGCTACCACCACAAAAAGGCTATTTGAAAGACAAATTAAAATACTTTCCTCTGTCGAATTATCGCTATGCAATTTGGTATTTAATGAATATGGTGGTGGGACGTTTTTCCTCAAAACGAGGACAAAAAGTTTGGGGACCTCGTTATAAGGGAATGGATATTGACAGTGAGTCGCAATCACTCGACGTGATTTGCGCGCGGCAATGGAAGCACTGTGTTGACAAAGCACAGCAGCAGCTATCGGACGTTGCCAGCGATAGAGTTCTTACTTTAACTTATGAGTCTCTAGTGAGCGATGAAAGTGCCATTGAGTCGGTTTGTGATTTTATCGGTGTGAACCAGGTAGAAGATGTCATTCAGCGCTATCGACAACAAGTTACGCAAGAAAATTTGGAAAAGTGGCGCGACCGATTATCCAGCGAGAGGCTAGCTGTCATCTTGCCAGAAATTGAGTCGACGTTGCGAAACTGTGGTTATCTAGAGAATTAGTATGTTAGAACGTTTAGTCGCCTTTTTGGTGTTTATTGTTATATTTCCAGTCATTCTATTACTGGCCGTTGTTATTTTACTTACTGATGGTCGACCGATTTTTTTTCGGCAAACCCGAGTTGGGCAATTTGGTCGTGACTTTAAAATTTTCAAGTTTCGCTCAATGCGTAACCTAAAAGGAGCTGAACAAGGACAGTTTGATGCCGGCTCGCAAAGTCGCGTGACAAAAGTAGGGGCAATATTACGCAAAACAAAGATGGACGAATTACCTCAAATCTTAAATGTTATCAATGGTACAATGTCGTTTGCTGGCCCAAGGCCAGAAGTTCGACAGTGGGTTGAGACTTATCCCGAGCGATGGGCGCGAGTGCATAAAGTTAAACCGGGTATAACAGACCCTGCTTCTATTCGCTTTCGGAATGAAGAAGCATTGTTAAGTGCACAGCAAAACCCTCAGGAGTATTATCAAAATGTGATACTGCCAGCGAAGTTGGATCTTTATGAATCTTACATCGCAAAAAAATCGTTAGGCTATGATTTAAAAATAATTGCTAAAACCCTACTCTCTGTTGTAAAAGGCTAGCAATAAGCTATCAGACTCTTGGAATCGTTGATGAAAATACCGTTTTTTAAATTTGAATGTTCTCAAGCTGAAATTGATCAAGTCACCAGTGTCCTCGAAAGTGGTTGGTTAACGACAGCAAAAAAAGCCAGTGAGTTAGAAGCGGCTTTTAAGCAACGCTGTCATACGGATCATGCTTTGGCGGTTAATTCTTGCACCGCTGGCCTACATTTGGCATTGGAAGCGATCGGCGTTAACGCTGGGGATAAAGTCGTTGTGCCTTCTTTGACATTTACTGCTTCAGCTGAAGTCATTCGCTATCTTGGAGCTGATCCGGTTTTTGTCGATGTTGATGAGTCAACTCAGTTAATTACCCGCGCGGCTATCGAAGCGGCAGTTGCCGAATATGGTGATATCAAAGCGGTAGTAGCGGTTCATTTTGGTGGCCAATCAGTAGAGTTGGTAGGGGCTAATGGTGTATGGGATTACTGTAAAGAGCAGGGTATCAAATTAGTTCTCGATGCCGCGCATGCCTTTCCTGCTTTTGACAGTTACGGCCCCGTCGGCTCTGTGGGTGATGTGACCTGCTTTAGTTTCTATGCCAATAAAACCATGACAACCGGTGAAGGTGGTATGGTGGTGACCAATGATGAGGCTATCGCAGCTCGAATAAAAACTATGCGCTTGCATGGAATTAACCGTGATATTTGGGACCGATTTACCAAAGCAAATGCGAGCTGGGAGTATGATGTTGTTGCGCCTGGCTTTAAGTACAATATGCCCGATGTGAACGCGGCAATCGGTTTGGCGCAACTTGAGCGCGTCGACTTATTTCGCGAGCAACGCCAAGCGTGCGCAGAGTATTATTTGGCACAGCTTAGCGATATTGATTGTATACAACTTCCGCAAGCGCGGGTGCCCATGGCGCATCACTCTTGGCATTTGTTTCCTATAGTCGTAAAACCAACTGCGCCGATTAATCGTGATCAATTAATCAGTGCGTTAAATGAGAGTGGTGTTGGTACCTCAGTTCACTACAAACCACTTCACCGAATGACTTATTACAAAGAAAAATATCAATTAGACCCCGCGAGCTTTCCCGTTACCGAGCGATATTGGCAAGGTTGTTTATCATTGCCTATTTATCCGGGAATGACCACCGAACAATTGGCTTATGTTGTGCAAGTGATCCGCGCCAATTTAAAGCCTTAATAACTTGCTATGTGGTCACTTTGGTCTAGTATTTAGGTGAAAAATTTAAATAAGAAAATATTATGGAAAAATTGTCGTCTGCGCTCCATTGGTTTCTTGACTCACCTCGCAGCATCAAAAGGTCAATCACCATCATCTTTGATGCGCTTGCCGTTTGGCTTTCAATCAGTTTGGCCATTATCGTTAACAACCAATCCCTTGTGGCTTGGTCCTTCCAAGAAGTTGGGATAACGTTACTGACTCTGGTCACTTCAATTGTAGTGTTTATAAAACTGGGTTTTTATCGTGCCATATTACGCTATATAGGCATCACGGCGGTCTCTGTACTATTGTTGGGCGTTACCATCAGTGCGGTGATGTACGGTGCTTTAGTTTGGCTGTTTCAGGATGCCTTGCACTTTGGCCAATCAATTTTTTATTGGTGCTTTCTGACCTTAACGGTGGGTGGCTCGCGGCTGATATTCCGAGCCTATATTCGCAACTTAGGTAGCGATATAGTTAACGTGGCAATCTATGGTGCCGGCGCGGCAGGCCGACAGTTAGCTTCGGCCTTGCGTCATGGCGATCAGTATCGTCCGGTACTGTTTATCGATGACGACTATTCGATTCAACATTCTGAAATTGATGGATTGAAAGTTCATCTTCCAGATGCTCTTGGAGAGCTAGCTGTTAAGCATAATATTTCGCATGTTTTATTGGCTTTACCTTCGGTTAGTCATTCGGTACGAAACTCAATTCTGAAGAAGCTGGAACCTTACCCATTGAAGGTTAAGACGATTGCAGGACTTGAAGACATCGTCAATGGCAAAGTTAATATTGAGGAATTAAAAGAGCTTGATATCGAAGACTTGTTAGGAAGAGATAGCGTTAATCCTGATCAAGACTTACTTGAAAAGTGTATCGCGAATAAAGTTGTTATGGTAACTGGCGCCGGTGGTTCAATTGGTTCTGAGCTTTGCCGACAAATTATTCGGCTGCAGCCTACCGCTATTTTACTTTATGAGTTATCGGAGTTTGGTTTATATAAGATAGAAGCTGAGTTGCGTAGCTATGTAAAAAAGAATGGTCTGAAGATAAAAGTTTATCCACTGATAGGTTCGGTTGAAAATAAACTGTTGCTGAAACATTGTATGAGCTCGTTTGGTGTGAGTACTGTTTACCATGCTGCAGCCTACAAGCATGTTCCGATTGTTGAGCATAATATTGTGCAAGGGATCCGCAACAATGTATTTGGAACTTTTCATGCAGCGGAAGCGGCTGATGAAGCAGGCGTTGAAAAATTTGTCCTTATTTCAACCGATAAAGCCGTACGTCCTACCAATGTGATGGGGGCTTCAAAGCGTGTAGCTGAGCTAGCTTTACAAGCACTTAATGAGCGCGGATCAAAGACCGTTTTTACCATGGTACGCTTTGGTAATGTACTGGGATCCTCTGGCTCTGTGGTGCCATTGTTTCGAGAACAAATACGTTCTGGCGGCCCAGTTACGGTGACGCATCCAGATATTATTCGCTACTTCATGACCATTCCAGAAGCCGCTCAATTGGTTATTCAAGCCGGGGCAATGGGAAGAGGCGGTGATGTGTTTGTTTTAGATATGGGCGAGCCGGTAAAAATTGCTACCTTGGCCGAGCGTATGATCCATTTAATGGGGCGCACTATGAAGTCCAAGGATCATCCTGAAGGCGACATTGAAATAAAATTCTCTGGATTAAGACCTGGAGAGAAGCTGTATGAAGAACTTTTAGTCGGTGAAAATGTTGAGGGTACAGAGCATCCAAGAATTATGACCGCAAAAGAAGAATTTTTAAGTTGGCCGGAAATGCAGTCTGCACTCGGACATTTAGAAGCCTTGTGTAATGATCTCGACTGTCATCAAATTGTTCAGTGCTTACTCGAACTCCCCACTGGTTACAATCCACAGCATGATATTTGTGACTTATTGTCGCACCAAAGACAGTTCAATGCTGATAGCCGCGAGAAGGTGGTTAAGTTTAAAACCTTAAGCTAAGCAATCGTAGTTAATAGCGCTTTGTTTAACGTTTTCTCGAGTATTGTGCTAAGTTAAATGGCGGACTTGCTTGGTGATGGCGCAATTGTTTATTCAATTAATCGCCCTAGCATACTGATAAGCAGGTTTACCGATAAGTTGGTTAATTGCTGCTTAGACATCAACCAGTGTCTGTGGGTTACCGGTTAACATTTCAGATATAAAAAAGCCCCGCGAGCGGGGCTTCTTTGATCGTACTTTTTATTCGATATGGTCGTTCAGAATTAACAAGTACCGGTACAAGAAATATTACCGTTAACCACTAAGTTACCATTCAATACGATATTTCCAGAAGCGGTAAGTACTAGCTCGGTGGTGCCGCTACCCGCTTTTGAAAAGTTTAAGTTGCCGCCGGTGTCAATATTGATATTCCAATGGTGGCTGCCCGTTGAGTCAGTAATACGGAAAGTTTGTGTACCCTCTGCAACAATGTGAAATTGAGCTTTTGGATCATCGGTATTGATACCAACTTGACCATCACTATCAACCATAAACTGAGTTGAGTCGGCCGTTCCGTCTTGGTTGATCAAGAAGCTCGGTTCGTCGCCACCTTTGATATTAACGTGTAAGCGAGCGTCTGGTGAGCTGGTGCCGATACCAATATCATTATCAGCGTGGATATCGAGCGCGCTTTCATCAGCACCCGGACGAATACGGAAGGGAAGGGCGCTTCCATTAGTGACATCACGGATAAAGAAGTTGGTTTCATTGCCGGCGATATCCCAAGCTTGTGAAGAAAAGCCTGAAGAACCGTCTTGGTCTAAACGCAAAGTAGGTGTATTACCATTGACATAATGTAAATCGACCGCTGGGTTTAAAGTACCAAATCCCACATCTCCATCAGCTTCCACCACTAAGGCATTCGCTCGGGCGCCCGCTTCAACACGGAACGGGATACGGCCTGCCGTTGCGTCTTCAATTGCAAGGTAGTTGGCTCCACCGTTGCTGCTGTCATTGGCGACTATGGTCCAGTCATTGTTCGGGAATGAGCCTGAGTTACTGGTATCATCGAATTTGAGCCGCGTATTGTTTTCTTTCATCCGAATCGTGTCGAAGCCAAAGTTCTCGCCATTAACACAATCGTTACCGACACATTCACTAAAGGTGACGATTAAGTCATCATTAATAACTTGATCGGCGATAACTAAGGCACCAAATAAACCTAAAGCAACGGAAGAACCTATTACTGATTTTTTCATCGATATTCTCCTGTTGTCCTAGTTATTTTTTGATGCCGAGAGCTTTTTCATTCAGCTCAACGAGAGATGCGTCTACCATGACGCCATTTACGACTCGAAAAGTCCCGGAGGTTTTTGCTGACTCGACGCGTTGGCGCGTAATGGTGCCGCGGCCATTGAAATCATCCTGAACCACTTCTTCGCCTAATTCTTTGATTTCAAGAATCTCAAATTTGTATAGGCCGTCTTGGTTAAAACCGATTTGACTGGCGGATACGGAAGCGTTGCCGGAAAATGACGAAGTTTTATAGCTAAATTGGCTTGGGCCACTAATGGTGATTTCGACTTTGTTACCGCCAATCTTTGATGGCATTTGCAACATGTTGTTGTCGACACTTGGCTTACCAGCGGATACGGTTGACGCCAATCCCGTGGCCACTAAGGCCGCCAGTATGGATTTATGCAAGCGCATACTCCCTCCTTGTTATGATTGTTATATAAAAGTGAACTAGTTCACAAACGAGTGTAGCACCGTACACAGATTGTAACAATCTCATAACGCCAAGATTACGGTAAAAAATGAGATTTGTTTTGTAGGAAATCGACCAGTGTTCAATAACGATAAAAACTGCTTGGGGGTTCTGGGCTCTGTTGTCTAAACTGTGTGAGCTTCGTCACAAAATAGTGCATAACGAGAATAAGGGGAGTGGGAGCGGTGGGTCGATTGATAAATGGGTTTTTACGTTTAGTGGCACATAGAGTTGCCTGGGTATTCGGAGTTCTCTCATGCTCGGCTTGGGCGTTACCGCCGACGTTTAGCGCCAGTTACGATAACGCTACCATCGGTCCAAATAATCAAGCCACTCTAACGTTTTTGATCACTAACGTTGAAGCTTTTCCGGTGACCGATCTTGCGTTTACGAATACATTTCCTGCGGGTGTAACCCTTGCGACCAATCCACAAGCTGAGACCTCTTGTAACAACGGTACTATCGTCGCAAATGGTGGTGACTCGAGCTTCTCAATTAGCGGTTACTCAGTTGAGCCGAGTTCGAGTTGTACGGTTTCCGTGGTGGTTCAATCAGCGGTCGCCGGAAGTTACTTGAACACCAGTGATTCACTCACCTCCAGTGAGGGCAATAGTGGGACCGCGAGTGCAACTTTAACAGTAGATTCGGGTCGACCAGGCGTCTCCATTTCATTGACGCCGAGCACGTTGAATCGTGGTGACAATGCCGTTTTGCAAGTCACCTACGATAATACCAGTAACGCTTCAATCGAGTACAACTTTCAAGGTGCCGTGGCACTTCCGACTGGGCTAGTTGTGGCAGATTACCCCGCGGCTCAAACTACTTGCACCAATTACTCAGTGAGCGCTACCGCGGGCGCAACGGCTATTACTGCGAGTCCTGCGGGTACTATGACTCTGGCCGCCGGCGCGACTTGTGATTTCTCCGTTAATGTCACTGGGTCCGGAGTCGGAGACTACATTGTTCCCGTTACGTTAACCTATTTGGACTCGGGGACTTTTTCCCAGACCAACCCCGGATTCGCCAGCACTGGCGTGAGCGTTGAACAGTCATATGGGCAAATTGCACTGACGCAAAATCCGACGGCTCCGGGCAGTAGCAATAATTTATCCGTGACTTTGTATAACTTTGATCGCAGCTCGAGTGCCAGCAACGTCAACCTGACCATAGACTTGGATGCCGCGCTATCGGGATTAGTGGCGACTGGCTTACCGCTTTCCAATGTCTGTGGCAGTGGTTCTTCATTAACGGGCACCAGCCTTATCAGTTTAACTGGGGGGGCGATTGCGGCTGAAAGTTCTTGCACATTTAATATTCCGGTGTCCGTACCGGCAGGCGCCGCTGTTGGCAGTTACTCGGGCAGTAGTTCGACTATCAATATGGATATTGATAGTGCGACCCAAGTGCGCAGTGCGGCCAATTTCTCGATCACTTTGACCCAAGCACCTGAATTGGCCATGGCTTTTGTCGATGACAATGTTGTTACCGGTAACAGCACCGATGTTGAGTTTACTATCACCAATACCGATACCGTTAACTCGGCTACGGCGATGAGCTTCTCGGCAAACCTAGGCGATATGATTTCTGGGGCAACAATCGCCAGTTTACCTGCGACCGGTTTTTGTGGCGCGGGCTCGACGGCGAGCCAGTCGATCATTGTTGATCAAGTGAATTTGAATATCAGCGGCGCCAATTTAGCCGCGGCAGGATCTTGTACGTTTACCGTCGGAATTAATATTCCGGATGGTGGCGTTGCGGGAAATGCAATATTGACCGCAGAGAATTTTGTTGCGACGGTCAACGGTTCGACTTTTTCTGGCACTAATTCAAGTGACAGTATTAATGTGGTGGGCGGGCCTTCGATTCAACTATCTTTGAGTGATTTCGCCGCTAACCCAGGTGATACGGTGATCGCATCCTTCGAGCTCAGTCATGATGCCAATGCTGGGGTTGCTGCGTCGAACATGGCATTCACGCTCGATCTGGATGGCGTTATTTCGGGATTAACTGCCGTTGGATTACCCAGTAGCGATGTTTGTGGCAGTGGCTCGTCAATTTCAGGAACATCATCGTTAACCTTTACCGGCGGTACTCTTAATGCCGGTGACACTTGTAATTTTGACGTGACGTTACAATTACCGGCGAGTGTTACTTCGGGTCAATATACGTTAATTTCCAGTAATTTAACCGCCACCGTAGCAGGATTAAGTACTAGTTCGATCGCAGGCCAAGCTGACTTGCAAGTGACTAATTTAGTGGCTTCGATGAGCTTTAGCGCGGATGTTGCTCCAGGCGACACCGCCGAGGTGTCCATTACACTAGATAATACCAGCACAACCGAGGCGCTAACGGACATTGTTTGGACCGCTAGTTTAACCTCAATGTTGAGTGGAACTTCCGCCATTGGTTTACCGCAAAGTAATGACTGTGGTGCAGGTTCTAGCCTTAGTGGTACCAATACGTTGATTTTCTCCGGCGGTAATTTGGCAACCAGCACAAGTTGTACCTTTACGGTCACTATGACAATAGCGGGTGGGGCATCTGAAGGAACCTATGCATTAACCAGCAGCAATATAAGTTTTACCGAGGGTGGTTCTGGGGTAGTCATAGCACCTATGGTAGCGTCTTTGGCTGTGGTGGTGGACTCGGCTCCGACGGTGACATTGAGCTCGACGGCCGAACCGAGCACTAGTGTGTCGCCAATCCCAGTGACAATAACCTTTAATGAGGACGTTAGCGGCTTTGAGCTGGCGGATATTACCGGCTCGGTCACTAACGGTACGCTCAGCAATTTTCAAACACTTTCGGCTAGCCAATACAGTGTGGATATCACACCAGCGGCTGCTGGAGATGTGACATTACAAGTGCCAGCTGCCGTTGCTGTTGATGCTGGAGCCAATGATAACGGTGCGTCGGCGGTGTTAACGGTTGATTATGATCCGGTGGCGTTTATTTTGCCAACCGCGACTATCGGCGCGCCTGATTTGGCGCTCACCAATACTGGGCCAGTCAATTTTGTCGTCACCTATTCCAACGCTGACCAAGTTGATCTAGATGCCAGTGAAGTCAATTTAATTTCCACCGGAGATGCGGCGGCGACGGTCGCTGTTAGTAACGGCTCTACGACTACGCCAACCGTTACGCTTAGCAATATTAGCGGCGATGGCACGCTGGCCATCAGCATTGTCGCCGCAACCGCTCGGAATAGTTTTGGCAACGCTGATGCAATTTCTGCGAGTAGCTCATTCGATGTGGACAATACGTCGCCTACGCTCGCTATCAGCAGTGCCAGTAGCGACCCAACCAATGTGCCATTTTCCGCGAGCTTTACTTTTTCTGAAGCGGTGAGTGATTTCACCGTTGGCGATATTACCGTCGGCAATGGGAGTGCTACGGGCGTTTCCGGTGGTCCACTCGTTTACTCCGCCCTTATAACGCCTGCGGGTGATGGTACGGTAACCGTGGATGTTGCTGCAGATGCTGCGATAGATAGCGCCGGAAATGGCAACACCGCCGCCAGTCAGTTCAGTCTTGAATACGATGCAACAGCGCCTAGTGGTTATGACATTAATATTGATCAAAGTTTCTTAAATGCCAGCAATGATACGGCGATGAGCTTTACCTATACGGGTGCTGAAGTAGGAGCAGGCTATTCTTATAGTGTCTCCGATGGGGTTACTGCGGTGACTGCCAGCGGAACGGTTACCAGTGCCAGTGATGTGATTAGCGCGATCGACGTGAGTGGTTTGGCCGAAGGAACGCTGACGTTAAGTTTTACGCTCACGGATCCGGTCGGTAACGTCGGAATTGCGATCACCGATACGGTCGTTAAGCAATATAATGATGCTCCGGTGATCACTGAAGGAGCATCCGTTGTGGTGGTGATGAGTGAGGATGCGGATCCAACTGCATTTAGCTTAACTTTAAACGCGACCGATCCAGAAAACGAAACCCTATCTTGGAGTGTGACGGGCGCTGCAGCTAACGGTATCGCCAGTGCAAGTGGTAGTGGTAATAGTCAAGTAATCAATTACACACCCAGCGCAAACTTTAACGGTAATGATAGTTTTACTGTGACGGTCACCGACAATAACGCGTTAGATCCGCTGACCGATAGTATTGTGGTTGATGTGCAAATTAACCCCGTTAACGACCAGCCAAGTTTTAGTTCGACTGCAGTGTTAGCGGTGAATGAAGACGCAATCTACAGCTACGCAGTTACCACCAGTGATATCGATAGCGGTGATACTCATACTATTACAGCAACCACATTACCGACTTGGCTATCACTGATTGATAACCTCGATGGCACCGCAACCTTAACCGGTTCGCCAACCAATGATGATGTGGGAGCGAATAGCGTTACGCTTGTGGTGACCGATAGCAGTGGTGCCGCAAACGACAGTGCGACGCAATCGTTCACGATTGTCGTGGCCAATACGAATGATGCGCCAACCTTTACATCAACGGCGGTTACTGCAGCAACGGAAGATGCGAGTTACAGTTATGCGATTACCACCGCTGATGTGGATGTTGGGGACACGGTAAGCTTGTCGGCGACTCAGTTGCCGGCGTGGTTAACGCTGACGGATAATGGCGATGGAACCGGAAGCTTATCGGGGACGCCGCTAAACGCTGATGTGGGTGCGAATAATGTGACATTGGTGGTGACCGATGATAGTGGTGCCGGCAACGATAACAGTGCACAAAGCTTTGTTATTACCGTGGCCAATACCAACGATTTACCCACCGGTTTGCCGGTAATCACGGGCACGCCATTACGCACGGAAACCTTGTTGGCAGATACCTCTGCCATTAGCGATGATGATGGCCTCGGCGCTTTTTCATATCAATGGTTACGCGCTGGCGTGCCGATTGCGGGGGCAACCGCCAATAACTACTTGCTGGGCGTTGATGATGTTTGGCAAACCATTAGTGTGACTGTGTCATACACCGATTTGGGTGGCGCGAATGAAACGCTCACCAGTGCCACCACGGCACCGATCGCTGATTTAGATTCTGATGGTGATGGAATTTACGATCTTGAAGAAGGCACCGGTGATAGTGATGGCGATGGTATCCCTGACTATCTTGATACCGACAGCGATAACGATGGTATCCCGGATGCCGAGGAGGGGACCTCCGACACCGATGGTGACGGTACGCCCGATTACCTAGATGATAGCTTGGACGAAGACGGTGATGGTATTCCCGATATTATTGAAACTGACGGCAACACTGATACCGATGGTGATGGTATACCAGATTTTAATGATGCTGATAGTGACAATGATGGCTTAACCGATGGTGAAGAATCAGGTGCCCTTGGAGTGGATAGTGACGGCGATGGTATCGATGATTATTACGATGTCGATCAAACCGGCGGTGTTGATAGCAACGGCGATGGCATTGATGATGCTGTGCGGCCACTGGATTCTGACCAAGACGGTACCCCTGATTATATAGACCGTGACAGTGATAACGACCTTATCCCGGACGCCCTGGAAAGTGATGCTGCGCTGCGCATGCTATCGCTCGGCAAGTTACTGAACTTCAATCGCCGGGTGGCGCTCGATACTGACGGTGACGGCATCTTAAATCATGTCGATAGTGATAGTGATAATGATGGCATTCCAGATGTAATTGAAGCGCAAGTGGCGGCGGTTGACAGCGACGGCGATCAGATTGTTGATCAGTTTGATGTTGACCAAACAGGCGGCGCGGATGCTAACGCCGATGGCGTTGATGATGCTGCAGTGCTGATCAACAGTGACAACGATCAAGTGCCGGATCTGTTGGATTTAGACTCTGACAATGATGGCTTATTTGATATATCGGAAGCGGGCTTAATTGATAGTGATTTTGATGCCTTAATTGACAACCCGACCGATGCAATTGTCGTGGCACCCGACTCTGACAATGATGGCTTGCCGGATTACCTCGACTTGGATAGTAATGATGATGGTCAATGGGACATTGCGTTAAGCGGTGCGTCCAGTTTGGATCTCAATAATGATGGGCAAATTGACGACGCTTCGAGTGATCCTGATAGTGATGGCATTGTCGACCCGTATGATGATGAGCCAAATCAATTTGGTACCGCGCCTGACCGTGATGGTGATGGTGTGCCGGGACGTATTGATGCCGATGATGATAATGATGGTATTTCCGATATCGTTGAAGGCATTGTCGACAGCGATGGTGATGGTTTAATTGATGCTCTTGACAGCGACAGTGACAACGATGGGTTAAATGATGCGTTTGAAGCAAATCGTCCGGTGTTCCTCGGGGTCGACAGCGATCGCGACGGTATCGATGACAGTGTCGATGTCGACTTTGCAGGCGGCGCTGACGCCAATAATGATGGAATTTCCGATATCTTTTTGGTGCCCGACAGTGATGCTGATGGCCGTCCTGACTACTTAGATAGCGATTCGGATAATGATGGGATCTCGGATACAGAGGAGCAGTTACTGGTGACCTTAAGTGGTACTGATATTGACCTCGATGGGCTCGATGATGCCGTCGACGCAAGTCAAAATAGCGGGCTGGATGTCAATGCAGATGGTCAGCTTGACAGTAGTTTAAGTCTTGATGATCTCGATGGCGATGGTTTGCTAGCGTTCCGAGATGCCGATACTGACGGTGATGGCATTAGTGATAGCTTAGAAAACGCCGACTACAACGGTGATGGAATCAATGACCGTTTGCAAGCTGAGCAAGATGTCGACGTACCCGACAGTGGCAGTTTAAGTTGGCTACTAGCGCTTGCCGCGCTTGGGCTATTACGCCGCGGTAACCGACTGCCACTGCTGGGGTTGTTAGCGTTGAGTAGCATCAGTGTTGCTCATGCCGAAACACCCTCGTGCGCATTAGCACCTTGTTGGTATGGCGGCTTTACGGCTGGTCAAACTAAGTTTTCGTTATCCGATCAAGCGAGTAGTTGGCGCGTTATTGATGACTCGGGTCAACGCGCAGAAGTGTTAATAGGAGCCAGTCTTAGCGAGCACTTTTATTTAGAAGCGAGTTATGCGCGCCTTGGAAAAGTCTTGCTGCAGAACCAAAACCCCAACTTCAATAGCATTGGACAGATAGACTTTTCCGCGATGGACTTTAGCTTCGGTGTCTTGTTGCATCCGAACGCTCATTCTTGGAATCTAGGTGTTGACGCGGGAATGTCAAAGTGGGATGGTGCTTCCAGTAGTGTACCGCTCGCCGACTTTGACGACTCAGTGACTTTTTATCGCACTCATATCAGCTGGCGCTTGGATAAAGACTCAAGAATTAAATTGAGTTATCATGATTACAGCAACGATGCAGAAGGATGGGGCTTGACCATCATTCAAGAGTTTGACTAGCCAATAATGGATTGAAGTTAACCTGATTGGATTAAAACAAACCGGTGTATCTTTCAAAGCACTCATAACCGAGTGCTTTTTTACGATCTTTATTTGGGGAATGAATATGAGCTTTAAACGTCACTTGCCAGAGCTTTTACTCGCAATATGCTGCAGTTTTGGCGTCACTGCACTTAACGCCGCAGAAAAGCCGATCGACGACATCATAAATGAAATTAAGGAACTGGAAAAAAACCGTGATCCCAAATGCTACGCAACGGCTTCGCGCCTTGAAAATTTTATGTTTGGTACTCCGCTTTCAAGTGCTGCCCGTTTCAACAAAAACTTACTACAAAAAGAGTGGGCGCTGGGTATTTGGCAAACAGCCACCGAGTTAGCAAAAGCATCTGGAGCTGAGTCAGTTGATAAAACAACTTTAGTGAAAGCTGTCTTTAAATATTTTAAATATACTCAAGGGAAAGATGAGCATTGGACTGTCAGTTTTCCTGGTGATCGAGAGATTCGAATCAACAAAGATGATAAACGCCAATACTCAACCGTTGCGTATGCGCTACGGGCAATCTTAGCTGTTCAGCAAGATGTTATGTTGGGCAGTGACTTAGAGCTGCTTCCTTTAACTGATGAAGCGATTCGAGAGTTTAAAGAGAGCCTCGATCTATTGAGTTTATCGGTTCTGAAAATTGCTGACTCCCAGGCCCGTGCCAATAATGAATATGAAGTTTCGTTAAACATTTTCAATGAAACTTGGTCGGCGTTAACTAAACACCAGTTTAGCGCGCCAAAGCCAGTGCAATTGGCTGAAAATACAACAGTCTCATTAGACTTTATTCGTAAAGTTATCAATCAAAAAGTCGCCTCATATAAAGCGTATAATAATATTGCTAACCAGCTTTTTGTGCGTAATCTACAGGTTTACTATGCGCGTTTAACTTGGCCGCAAGGCGAGCAAGAGGGTGCTGAGTTTAAAAGTTTGTTCGAACGAACGCTGATTCAATTTGCATATGATATTTATAAAGGCTCAGAGAAAATCGCCATTAAGAACGGACACAGTGTGATTCAAGAGAGCGATGTTAATGAACTGATGGCGGTATTTATTCCGCATCGAATTAATGAATATGAAGATGCTGTTTTCTTTCATAACTTGCCGCGTGAAGAGCAAGTAATGCTTGAAGCTTATGATATGGATTCTTTTCGAGATAGTGGGATTCACTGGCGCTACCTTGAGTATGTAATTAATGATCCTAAATTTAGTGCACAGCGCCAGCCAGACCCATTTGCTCTTGAGTTAATTGTTGAGAATATTGCGCAGTTCGGTGTGTTGAGCTTACGTATGGCGGGTGATTTAGGTAAGCAGCGTGGTGAGGAGCGACTCACTCAAACTTTGTATGTCGATGCTCTTAAACTTATTCAAAGTAAAATAAATAAGCACGTTAAAACAACGCCGGAACAGATAAAATCAAATATGATTGCTTCGGCAAAAGAAATTATTGCGCAGGCGCAAAGTAAAGATAAATTGTTTAGCGATGTAACTATGTTGGTGGGTGTCGATACTGAACATCGGACAGCAGACTGGTTAAATCGGTTATTACGCAGTTACCTTAAAAAGTCGAACGATGTTGGTGTAATCACCATTCCACCTGCATTTGGCGGTAGTGGTATAGCTGCAGAAGATATTAACAATGATGGCTTTGTCGATCTATTAATTTTGAGCGGTCGCGGCAATCAATTGTTTATGAATCGCAATGGTGAAAAATTTGAGGATGTCACCAAAAAATCAGGGTTGGCATGGATACGGGAAGAAGATGGGTTACCTGGTGAGGTTCGTCAACCGATTATTGCTGACTTAAATAATGATGGCTGGCAAGATTTGGTTATTACTTATGTTAATGATAAGCATCGGGTTTATCAAAATGTTAATGGTGAAAGTTTTAAAGATGTAACAGATTCTGCTGCACTGGGTGGAGATGGCTTAATCGGTGGTCCAGCAACGGTTGCCGATTTTGATAATGATGGCCTATTGGATCTTTATATTACCTATTTCGGTCATTACACCAAAGGTGTTTTGCCAACATTAAAAAGACGTAATGACAACGGATTACCCAACCAATTGTTTAAAAACATGGGCGGCTTTAAGTTTAAAAATGTTACCGCGGGAAGTGGAACGGATAATACTGGTTGGACACAAGCTACCGGTCATACCGACTTTAATCGTGATGGCCTGCAAGACATTATTGTGGGCAACGATTTCGGTGTGAATGCTTATCTTCAAAATATGGGTAATATGAAATTTAACGACGTCTCCGCGCAGATAGGCACCGATAAACCGTCTTATACGATGAATATAGGCATAGCCGACTTAAACGCTGATTTGTACCCGGATATTTACATTTCCAATATCGTCACCATGAATAAAGATGAAAAGTATGTTCTACCCAATGAAGATACAACCATGAAGTTTAACGCCGATAAACTAGCAAACATGCGGGTGGTTGAAGCGAATGACTTATTTTTATCCGGTAGCAATAGCAAGGGTGAGCTGGTTTACTCATTAAGTGAGGCAGTAGGACGCGGGTATTCTTCAACCGGCTGGTCTTGGGATGCCGACTTCTTTGATTTCGATAATGATGGTGACAATGACTTGTATGTTACCAACGGTATGAATGAGTTTAATATTTATTCCAGTCGCAACCCGTACTATCAAGATCCGAATGACAAAGCCATGAAAGATATATTAATGCCGGTTTCAGAGAAAGAGTCGAATGTATTTTTTGTAAATCAGAATGGTCGGTTAATTAACAGCTCAAAAACATCGGGTCTTGATTTACTCGGCAACTCACGCAGTGCAGCTTATCTTGATTTTGATAATGACGGTGATTTAGATGTGGCATTGAACAACTTTCATGAGAAAGCGAACTTTTATCGAAACAACTTATCACGACAAGAAAATAAGTGGATTAAAGTTAAGTTAGTGGGAGATGTTGCCAAGGGCGTTAACCGTGATGCTATTGGTGCTACTTTGCTATTACACACGCAAAGTGGAGAGGTGTTATGGCGCGAAGTACACGGCACTACTGGATATCTGTCCGTGCATCCAAAACAGCAACATTTTGGGCTCGGCTTTTCTGAAATTAGCAAACTGGAAGTGCTTTGGCCAAATGGAGAGCGCAGTATCCATTCCGAGATAAAAGCCAATAGCTCAGTCGTTATTGAGCAGAGTAAAACGGCGACTAAGGTAGCTAAAAAGTAATGATGCAATGGTTGTTGCGGCTGATCTTCATGTTGGCCGCTGGTTCTGTTACGGCGCAGTCGTTTACCGCGCCGCCTTTTCTTACGCAAGATGAGCAGGAGCTTTTTCCCAAATGGATTGAGCAAGTGACACAGAGCAAGCTTAAGTTTGCCAAAGCGAACAAACTTTACCTGAATGAGCTGATCGCAAGTCGCTCTCCTTATTTGCTACAACACGCATTTCAGCCAGTGAATTGGAAGCCATGGCGAGAGGATGTGTTGGCAAAGGCGAAACGCGATAACCAATTAATTTTTTTATCCATTGGTTACTCGACTTGTCATTGGTGCCATGTAATGGCGCGAGAAAGCTTTGACGATGAAGCCATTGCGAAGATCATTAATGAGAATTTTATCGCGATAAAAGTCGATCGCGAAGAGTTGCCGAATGTTGATTTTTATTATAAATCACTGCTCGAAATTGCGCAGGGTAGTGCCGGTTGGCCGATCACCGTGGTTATTAATGCCGATGGCATTCCCGTGTTTATTGATAGCTATGTCAAAAAGGATAAATTAGCAAAAGCCTTAACCGGTTTAGATAAGCTGTGGCAAAGTAATCCGAGCTATTTGTTATCCACAGGTCAGATGCTGGTTGCGGCACTTGAGAATGAAACCTTGCCGCAAGGTCAGCCGATGGACTGGAATATTCCTGAGGTTTTTTCTCAAGTCGCACGACATCTCGATAAGCAGCACGGAGGGTTAACGGCAGCGGTGAAATTCCCCAATGATGCGCTACTCAATTTTTTAACTGATATTCAGTATCGAGCCGAAGTACCACAGGCAACAGAGGCAGCTGCCAAGCTGGTCGACGGTATGCTTGAGCACGGATTGCGGGATCATATCGAGGGTGGTTTTCATCGCTATACGGTTGATAACGCTTGGCAAGTGCCGCATTTTGAGAAGATGCTGTACAACCAGTCGCAAATCATAATCGCTTTGGAACGGCTTTATCAGTTGCAATATGAAGCTAAATTATTGCCGGTCATTGATGAAACAGTCACTCATTTACTCACTCAATTTGCTAGACAAGATATGGGCTTCGCAGCGGCGTTTGATGCCGAATTAAACGGCGTTGAGGGTGGTTATCATTTATTTACCGAACAAGAAATCAAGTCACTCGCGCCGCTGCCAAATGGTTTTCAGCGAACCCCGGTCAATGGCCGGATTTTATTGACGCTTGCATCTGATAATGTTGATCAAGATACTCAGACGACGCTCAAGCAGTTACGGAAAATTCGCCGCGATCGTGCACCGCTGCATCGTGATGATAAGCTATTAACCGGCTGGAATGGCGCCGCGATTAGTGCTTTAGCTCGTGCAGGTGCGCTATCCGATAACGACCAACCTTTGCGCTACGCGCTAACCGTAGGCGAAGCGATGTGGCATCGCTTTGATAGTCGCGAGCAAACCTTAGCTCGCTCTAATGCTGCGTTAGAGTTTATTTATTTAGAAGACTATGTGCTGCTAGCTCAAGGCTACCTAGATCTGTTTGATCACACGCAAAATACTATTTGGCTCGAGCGAGCTACCTTGCTGTTTCAAGCGGCGGATAAGTTTTTCATCAGTGAAAGCAAGGTGTTTGATAGCTACCCGCTTAAGGATGGCTTGTCGACAGCCCGTCTGCACGATGACGAAATTACCCCGCCGGTCGCTGTGTTTCTAAAAGTCGCGGAGGGGTTGCATCGCCGAGGCGTCATTAAGTCACCAAAGTCACGTTATGCAAAGCTACTCGAAAACTTATCCCTGCGCGCAGCGAGGCAACCCCAAAGCCATTTGACTCTGTTAACAGCACTCTGGCAAGTCGAACTCGGGACAACCGATCACTATCGCTATTTTGCTCAGGGCAAGGGCTATTTTTATACTCACTGCCAAAAGGTGGTTGCCGAGCAGTGTCGCGAGTTGAAAGTTACTGTAAACCTTGCCTCTGGGTGGCATATCAACTCAAATACACCGCGGCACGACTACCTGATCCCAACGGCAGTTGCGGTCCCCGCGGGTTATCAAATCGAGTACCCGCCAGCGCAATTAGTACAGCTCGGTTTTGAGCCGCAGCCGCTGAGCGTTTTTGAAGGCCGCTTTGCCATCGTCATTAAACGTCCTGAGGTCGCGGCAAGCACACGGATTGAGTTACCGTTACAAGCCTGTAGTGACCGAGTCTGCCTGCAGCCGGAGCGGTTTAAGCTGAGCTTCTAATAATCGTTTTTGATATCAATATTCTTAAGTAATCGTGTTTTAGATGGGCTGTTTGTGTGTTAGAATCGCGCACGTTTTATCCAGTCAGTCACACATTGAAGAATGAAGGAACAATCAATGTCCAATTTGAATGCCCCCCACGGCGGTGAACTCGTTAACCTCATCGTCTCTGAATCGCAAGCGCAAGAGTTGAAAGCCGAAGCCGGCAACTATAAATCTTGGGATCTAACACATCGTCAGTTATGCGATATCGAATTACTACTCAATGGTGGCTTTTCACCATTAACCGGATTTATGTCACAGGCTGACTACCAGTCAGTACTCGATAATATGCGCCTTGCCGATGGCACCTTGTGGCCAATGCCTATCACCTTGGATGTCGCCGAAAGCTTTGCTGCTGATTTAACCGCTGGTGACCGAGTCTTGTTGCGCGATCCGGAAGGTGTGGTGATTGCCGTATTAGAGTTATCGGACAAATGGACTCCGAATAAACAAGAAGAAGCGGAAAAAGTTTACGGTGCAGCTGATGAAGCACACCCGGCGGTTAATTACTTATTTCATAAAGCCGGTGAGGTTTACCTAGGTGGCCGCTTATTAGGTCTTGAGTTGCCAAACCACTACGACTATAAAGCACTGCGTGATACTCCAGAAGAGTTGCGTACCAAGTTTTCGAAATGGGGCTGGCGCAAAGTGGTTGCGTTTCAAACCCGTAATCCAATGCACCGCGCGCACCAAGAGTTGACTTTCCGTGCAGCGCGCGAACAAGAAGCCAACCTATTAATTCATCCGGTAGTCGGTATGACCAAACCGGGTGACATTGATCATTACAGCCGCGTACGTTGCTATGAGCACATTTTAAATCAGTACCCAGAGCAAACCACAATGCTGAGCTTGTTGCCTTTGGCCATGCGTATGGGTGGCCCACGTGAAGCACTTTGGCACGCGATCATTCGTAAAAACTATGGCTGTACCCATTTGATTGTGGGTCGTGACCATGCAGGTCCCGGTAAGAATTCGCAAGGCGAAGACTTTTACGGACCTTACGATGCGCAAGAGTTGTTACAGCAACATGAAGAAGAGTTAGGCATTAAAATGGTGCCGTTCCAAATGATGGTGTACGTAAAAGAGAAAGCGGAATACATGCCGATTGATGATGTTGAAGAGGGCATGACGGTTCTTAACATTTCTGGTACTGAGGTTCGTCGTCGTTTACAAGAAGGTCTCGAAATTCCCGATTGGTTCTCTTATCCCGATGTGGTTGAAGAACTGCGCAAGACTAAACCTCCGCGTCATAAACAAGGTGTCACGGTATTTTTTACGGGGCTTTCCGGCGCCGGTAAATCAACCATTGCCAATGCGTTGATGGTGAAGTTATTAGAAATGGGTGGCCGTCCGGTGACATTACTCGATGGCGATTTAGTGCGCAAACACTTATCCAGTGAATTAGGTTTTAGCAAAGAGCATCGTAATATCAACATCCTACGTATCGGATACGTCGCCAGTGAAATTACCAAAAACGGTGGTTTCGCAATTTGCGCTCCGATTGCTCCGTACAAGCAAACGCGTCGTGAAGTGCGTGAAATGATTGAAGAGCAAGGTGGCTTTGTTGAAGTTCACGTGGCGACTTCGCTTGAAGAATGTGAGCGCCGTGATCGTAAAGGGCTTTATGCTCTAGCGCGTGAAGGCAAGATTAAGGAGTTTACTGGCATCAGCGATCCGTATGAAGCGCCAGAAAATCCAGAACTCTATATCGATACGGTTGACTGCACGCCCGACGAAGCCGCTCATCGAGTATTATTGAAGCTCGAAAGCATGGGCTACATTAAATAGGTCGCTTTGTCCGCCTGACGAAAAAGCCGAATTTATTCGGCTTTTTTTCATTTGGGATGAAAATAATTTGCCCGCCATGCACAGTAATGGGTTTCCTTAATTACGGCAGCAGGGCTCCTTAATCGAGTATGTAACAAAGCTTATGGAAAAATATTGGGTACTCGCGACGGTAACGGCTTGCTTTGCCGGGTTGCTATTGAGTCGAAAACCACCGGAATTAATTTTCGCAGGAGGTTTGCTGCTATTACTATTAACCCAAAGCGTTGATGTGACAACGGCATTAGCCGGGTTTTCCAATCCTGGACTTATTACCATCGCTTGTTTGTATATAGTGGCAGCAGGAATTCGTGAGACGCAAGCGCTGAAGCCGCTAATGAACTGGGTGTCGTCGGGAAAAGTTTCCGACCGAATATCATTGTTTAAGTTTACTTTCCCAACTTCCATTCTTAGCTCTTTGCTAAACAATACACCTATCGTGGCCGCACTTATTCCAGAAGTGAACCGCTGGAGCAAGAAGCTTGGTAAACAGCCAAGCCAGTTTTTGTTGCCGATCAGTTACGCGGCAATCCTCGGGGGAACTTGCACCCTTATCGGAACCAGCACAAACCTGTTGGTGTTTGGCTTTGTGCAGCAGTCATCGTTTGCTGGTGAGCTCGGCTTTTTTGATATTAGCCTGATTGGTATTCCGGTTACTTTAGCAGGACTCATCTATATTCTGATCGCGTCGAAATGGTTGCTACCCAAGCGCGAGTCTTCACAGTCAACGCTCAGTAATACGCGCGAGTATTGTGTTGAAATGATTGTGCAAGAGCAAGCTGCAATTGTTGGGCAGACGATTGAGCAAGCGGGATTACGTCACTTACATGGTTTGTACTTAATCGAAGTGGTGCGCGGAAACTTAGTCCTCGCTGCGGTCGGTCCAAACACAATCTTAGAAGCGGGTGATCGCTTGGTTTTTTCCGGTTTGGTTAACTCGATTAGTGAGTTGCTGGATATTGACGGCCTTATTTTGGCGGAAGAGCAGGTTTTTAAACTGAGTAGTGATGAGCCTTCTGAGGCCGATCTGCCAGCAGCTCGGCGCTTTGGTCAAGCGCGTTTAGTTGAAGCTGTCATTGGTAACAATAATCCTTTTATTGGTAAAACGATTAAACAAGTCAAATTTCGCAAACATTATAATGCGGCGGTCATTGCGGTAGTCAGAAGTGGCGTGCGGGTTGCCCAAAAAACCGGTGATATCGTCATTCGGCCGGGTGATACATTATTAATGTTGGCCCGCCGCAGTTTTACTGAGCAACACCGGTTTTCTCGAGACTTTCTTTTAGTCAATGGTCTTGAAGAGTTGAGTTTAGATAATAACCGTAAAGCACCGTGGTGCTGGCTGGCCATTGGATCGATGGTCGCTTTAGCAAGTTTTAATATTTTACCGGTTGTTATTGCCGCGATGATTGCCGCTGCAATCGTTATTCTTAGTCGCTGCGTGACCTTCGAGCGCGCCAAACAAAGTCTCGACCTGCAAGTTCTATTAACCATTGGGCTTGCCTTTGGGATAGGAGGCGCGCTGACCGATTCAGGTGCAGCAACCTTGCTGGCAAATAGTGTATTGTCGATCTTTGGTGAGAATCCATTTGCATTGCTGGTGGCAGTTTATTTGATTACTTTGTTATTGACCGAAATGGTCACTAATAACGCGGCCGCTGTTATTTCATTTTCGTTGGTCGCCGGTATTGTTGATTCTTTGGGCTATAATTTAATTCCTTACGCAATCGTGATTATGATTGCCGCCTCCGCTAGCTTTCTCTCTCCGATGGGTTATCAGACCAATTTGATGGTGTATTCCGCTGGTGGCTATCGCTTTGCTGACTACTTGAAGTTTGGTTTTCCCCTCAGTGTTTTAGTTGCGGCGATAACACTCTCTTTGGTACCTGCTTTTTGGAGCTTAACTTTGCAGTGACAGTGATGACTGAAGTAGTTTACCCGTGAGTGGTTGGCGGTTGTCAGGCTTGAATCCTTTATTTATTTTAGAATCTCCTTTAAGATCCCACCTTTAGTTTTTACGGAAGCGAAACTGTGAGAAAAGTAACCAAAGCGGTAGTGCCAGTAGCGGGTCTTGGAACGCGTATGCTGCCGGCGACAAAAGCCATCCCGAAAGAGATGTTGCCGATCGTGGATAAGCCACTGATCCAGTACATTGTTAATGAGTGCGCGGCGGCCGGGATCACAGAAATTGTACTAGTGACCCATTCTTCGAAAAACGCCATCGAAAACCATTTTGACACGTCTTTCGAACTCGAAACCACTTTGGAAAAGCGGGTTAAGCGCCAGTTGTTGGATGAAATCCAGTCGATTTGCCCAAAAGATGTCACTATAATGCATGTGCGTCAAGGCGTGGCGAAAGGTTTAGGTCATGCCGTTTTAACGGCCAAACCGGTCGTCGGTGAGAACCCATTTGTGGTGGTGCTGCCCGATGTGATCATCGACCAATACCAATCTGACTTGGGCCAAGAAAATTTGGCGGCGATGATTGAACGCTTTAATAACACTGGCAATAACCAAATTATGGTGGAGCCGGTGCCGATGGAAAAAGTCGAAAAATATGGCATTGTCGATTGTGCTGGCGCTGAGCTTGCGCCCGGTGAATGTGCCAATATTAAACAAATTGTTGAAAAACCGAAACGTGAGCAAGCGCCGTCGAATATGTCGGTGGTGGGTCGCTATGTATTTTCGGAAGCGATTTGGCAGCTATTGGCAACAACACCGCCAGGCGCCGGTGATGAAATTCAGCTCACCGATGCCATAGCGGCATTGTTGGATAAAGAAACCGTGGAAGCGTTTTTGATGACCGGTAAGTCGCATGATTGCGGCTCTAAGCTCGGTTATATGAAAGCCTTTGTTGAATATGGCCTGCATCATGAGGAAGTAGGTGAGCAGTTTGCTAAGATTCTTAAAGAGTTAAACTCAGACGCCTAGCAAAGCTGTGATTTATTGTTGTACGCGCCGCAGGAACTGGGTGACGTTCAACCCTACAAACATTGAGAGTGAACAATGAAAGTTACGGTATTTGGAATAGGTTATGTCGGGTTGGTGCAAGGCGCCGTGCTAGCTTCGGTTGGTCACGATGTTTTGTGTGTCGATGTTGACCAGCAGCGAGTTGATAACCTTAAGCAAGGCATTATTCCGATTTATGAACCGGGGTTAACTCCTTTGGTTGAAGAGAATGT
>JABXHQ010000024.1 GCA_013373545.1 Gammaproteobacteria bacterium | reverse complement strand
TTACGAATCAATAAACTAGCAGCGCATTAAAGCCTGTGAATTTGGAGGAAAAACTTAGTCATGAGTACTATTGAAGAGCGCGTAAAGAAAATTGTTGTTGAACAATTGGGCGTTAAAGAAGAAGAAGTAACCGCAGAATCATCGTTTGTTGATGACCTTGGTGCAGACTCTTTGGATACTGTTGAATTAGTTATGGCTCTTGAAGAAGAGTTCGATACAGAGATCCCTGATGAAGAAGCTGAGAAAATCAGCACCGTACAAGCTGCTGTTGACTACATCAAAGCGAATGTAGAAGGCGCATAAGTCTGTAGGCGGACTTGTTCCGCTATAGATTAGTGAAAAACCGCATCGAAAGTGTTACTTTCCATGCGGTTTTTTTATAGCATAAAATAATATACTTTTGATTTTTAGTCGTAGTAATGTCGAGAGTCATTAATCTAACAAGTTTCGCAGCGTTGCGTTGCTAAAACGCCGCTCAGTGTTAAAGGAGATTGGATCGTGAATGGTCGTCGAGTCGTGGTAACAGGAATGGGCATGGTGTCTCCCCTTGGGTTAACTGTGGAAGATACCTGGCGTCGATTAATTAACGGTGAGAGCGGTGTGGCTGCCATTGATAGTTTTGATGTCAGTGATTTCAACACGCGGTTTAGCGCTTCAGTTAAAGGGTTCGATGCCGCCGCATATATGGCGCCTAAAGATGCAAAGAAGTTCGATCCTTTCATCCAGTTTGGTATCGCTGCAAGTGTCCAAGCATTAAATGACTCGGGCATTGATATGGCACAAGAGAATGCCGAGAAAGTAGGGGTATGTGTGGGTTCTGGCATTGGCGGACTTTCGGCTACCGAAGAAAATATTTTGAAGTTACACAACAATGGTCCGCGTAAAGTTTCTCCTTTTTATGTACCCGGCTCAATTATCAATATGATTTCTGGTCAACTATCGATTATGTATGGGATGAAAGGTCCTAACATTTCAATCGTCACAGCGTGTACCACAGGGGTTCACTCAATTGGCCATGCTGCGCGCATGATTGCCTATGGCGATGCAGATGTAATGGTTGCTGGAGGCGCGGAAATGGCTACTTGTCCGATCGGTTTAGGCGGTTTCTCGGCTGCACGAGCTTTGTCGACCCGCAACGAAGCGCCGCAACAAGCAAGTCGTCCTTGGGATCGCGATCGTGACGGATTTGTACTGGGTGATGGCGCGGGCGTATTGGTACTAGAAGAGTTTGACAAAGCGCGTGCGCGTGGGGCAAAAATTTATGCTGAGCTGACCGGTTTTGGAATGAGTGGCGATGCGCACCATATGACCGCTCCGCCAGAGAATGGTGACGGCGCTGCATTAGCGATGCGTAATGCTTTGGCCGATGCTAAGTTGGCGGCGGATAACATCGATTACATCAATGCCCATGGAACCTCCACTAAAGTCGGTGACCTAGCCGAATGCCGTGCGATTAAGTCGGTAATGGGAAGTCATGCTGAAAAAGTTTTAGTTAGCTCGACGAAGTCAGCGATCGGGCACTTATTAGGTGCTGCGGGGAGTGTTGAAGCGATTTTTAGTATTTTGGCTCTGCGCGATAATGTTGCGCCGCCAACTCTTAATCTAGAGAATCCCGATGAAGGATGCGACCTCGACTTTGTTCCTTTAACTGCCAAAGAAACTGCGATTCATCACACGCTGTGTAACAGTTTTGGATTTGGTGGTACTAATGGCTCGCTGTTATTCAGTCGACTTTAGTTAGTGCAAATTCATCGATACGAAAATCAAACCCAACTGAGTCCATTTGCACGCGGACTCAGTTATGGTGATGGCTTTTTCACCACGGCACGAATTCAAGATCAACAAGTGCTCTTATTACCGCTGCACTTAGAGCGCTTGTCGATGGCTGCTGAGCGTCTTCAATTCAATGATTTTGATGCGCTTAAAATGGCGCAATATTTAATGGATTTAGTATTGCCAGAGCAAGCTGTGCTTAAGGTGATCGTGACGCGTGAAGCCGCCGAGCGTGGCTATGCAATACCGCAAAATTGCCGTTGCCAGGTTTTGGTTAGTATCGAATCAACCAGCATTGAGTATTGCGCGTCGCACCCGCTGCGATTAATGGTTTGCCAAACACCAGTGTCGCTACAACCAATGCTGGCAGGTATTAAACATTTAAATCGTTTAGACAATGTTCTGGCCAAGACCGAAGTGCAGAGCCTTGAGTTCGATGACGGTCTGATGTTGGCACCGCGATTATCCACAACCTTAAATTCTGAGCCGAATAATCGTCATGCCCATGTAGTGTGTTCGACGCAAGCGAATGTATGGTTGCAAATGCGGGGTAAAGTCATTACTCCGGCGCTAAAAGACGCAGGAGTCAATGGAATAATTCGCCAATTATTATTGGCGGAGCATCCTAATGCAGAAGAAGTTGATGTGGTTCGGTTAAGTGATTTTGCAAAAGCCGAAGAAGTGTTTCTAAGCAATGCTGTGCGTGGCATTATGCCAATCGCACAAGTCGGCGAACAGCACTATCATCAGCACACTAAAACTCAACAATTAAGTGATTGGTTAAAAGCACTCGCACATGATTAAAATTCGATCGTTACTAGGCCTTATTGTACTAATCGCCGTGATGGCGATTAGCTGGGCCTATTTTTCTTACCAGCAATTTTTGCATACACCGATTGCCATTCAACAGCCTTTAGTATTTGAGGTTAAATCTGGCAGTGGTGCGACCGCCGTAGTGGAACAGTTAGCGCAATTAGAAGTTATTAGTCAGCCTCAGTTTGGGCAAGTTTTTGTGCGTTTAAATCCTGAATTGACGGCCATAAAAGCTGGGCGTTATGCCTTATTACCGGAAATGAAGATTACTGATGTGTTCGCGCTACTAACCTCGGGGCAAACGATTCAGTATTCATTTACCCTAGTTGAAGGCATTAACATTCACCAATTAATTGCTGCGCTACGAACTCATCCTGAATTAGACATTAGCGCACTCGAGGGGCTCAGTGATGCAGAAATTATTGCCAAAGTTAAATTGAGCTATGAACATCCCGAAGGTGCTTTTTTTGCGGATACTTATCACTTTCCTGCCGGCTACAGTGCCATAAAACTGCTTGAGCGAGCGCATCAAAGATTACTTACAGTGTTACAACAAGAGTGGCAAAGTAAAGCCGATAATTTACCTTACCAGCGACCTTATGATGCCTTAATTATGGCGTCTATCATTGAAAAAGAAACCGCTGTTGAGGCCGAGCGTCCGGTAATCGCAGGGGTGTTTGTGCGCCGTTTGCAAAAGCGTATGCGATTGCAAACCGATCCAACGGTCATTTATGGAATTGGTGTTGACTTCGACGGCAACATCACTCGCAAGCATTTGCGTACCGATACACCGTATAATACTTACACTCGCCATGGCTTACCGCCAACACCGATTGCGATGGTTGGCCGTGCGGCAATCAACGCTGCGTTAAATCCGGCCGCTGGGACTCAGCTGTATTTCGTCGCGAAAGGTGACGGCAGCCATTACTTTAGTGATACACTAGAAGAACACAATAAAGCCGTAAGAAAATATCAGTTAAAAAAATAATGTTGGCGCAATTTATATCGATTGAAGGCAGTGAAGGCGGTGGGAAGACCACCAACCTCGAGCAGATAAAAGCAACCTTGGGCGAACTTGGGATCGACTTCGTAGTGACTCGTGAGCCAGGTGGCACTGAACTCGCCGAGCAATTACGCGACTTACTTTTAACGCCGAGAAAAGAAGTGGTGACTGCACAGGCGGAACTGTTGATGATGTTCGCTGCACGAGCCCAACATGTCGAACATTTTATTAAACCTCATCTAGCGCAGGGAACTTGGGTTATTTCGGATCGGTTTACTGATGCTACCTTTGCTTATCAAGGCGGTGGCCGCCAACTGTCGTGGGATTTGATCGCACAGTTAGAGCGGTTAGCGATCAATCAATTTAAGCCAGATTTAACCTTGCTACTGGATTTGGATCCCGAAATTGGTTTAGCACGCGCTGCCGAGCGTGGCGAGTTGGACCGTTTTGAGCAAGAAGCATTACCCTTTTTCCAACGTGTTCGTGCGGCTTATTTACAGCGAGCAACTGCAGATCCAAAGCGTTTTCGAGTGGTCGATGCGAGTCAGCCGCTCAATCAAGTACAGCAGACCATTCGTACCCATATTCAGCAGTTTGTAGAAGCAATCGAGGCTTGATTGATGTATCCATGGCAGCAAAACGCGAATGACATTATTCAAGGAGCCATCGAGCAATCTCGTTTGCCGCATGGTTTACTGATTACTGCGAAGCCTGGCTCAGGCGAAAAAGCTTGGCTACAGGCCGCCGCGAAAGGCGTCTTGTGCTTCGAGCCCTCCGGCATTCAAGCCTGTGGTAACTGCAAGTCATGTCAACTATTTCAGGCCGGTACTCACCCCGATTTCTACTGGGTGGCCGCAGCAGAAGATAAAAAGCAAATTGCGATAGCGCAAATACGCCAATTATCGCAAGACTTGGCTGAAACCTCGGGTGTATCAAAGTGGCGCGTTGCGGTGATTTATCATGCAGAGACGATGACCGTGGCGGGTTTTAATGCTTTGCTAAAAACATTAGAAGAGCCAGGAAATAACACTTTGTTAATGCTCTACAGCCCAGAGCGGAACCGTTTGCCAGCGACTATTGTCAGCCGTTGCCAGCATCTGGATATTGGCCAAGCAAGCATCGCCCTTTACTCTCAGTGGCTGCAGCAGCAACGGCCTGACTCAAGCGATGCGGACCGGGCCTTAGCCTTGCTACTGACTCACCAAGCACCGCTTGCAGCACAACAGCTTTTAGGATCGCCCGAGTGGGAAACCTATCTTGGACTGATCGATGTGTTTGCCAAGACTACGGAGAATCAGCCATTATTTTGGCAACTGAGCGATGGTTTAAAGAGTGAGCCGTTGGCAGCCCTTAATTTTTGGTCCGTACTCTGCGCGGAGTTGCTTCGCTGTCAGATGACAGGCTGCGATACCGTGCCTGCTCTACAAAAATTGATTGCGAGACTTGCAGAATCGGTCAATGTCCAGCTATTATTCAAGTTCAGAGATGAAATATTGTTTCAACTCAAGCAGTTAAGAGAAGGCACAACGTTTAACATTAATATGCAATTCGATGCGCTAGCTAAGCAATGGATTCAAGTATTTCATCAAACCCAACGATAGCCTTTGAACATCATCGGGCTGTTATTCGAGAATGAGTAAAGGCATGTCAACGCAACCAAAAGCGGCACCAAGACACGGTATATTATCTTTGACCATCAAAGATAAGGCAGTGCTGTACGCCGCTTATATGCCATTTGTGCAGAATGGTGGGCTGTTCATTCCAACCCATAAGCAATATAACCTTGGTGATGAAGTGTTTATGCTGTTGTCACTAATGGAAGAAAAAGAAAAGATCCCAGTTGCGGGCAAAATTATTTGGATTACGCCGAAAGGTGCACAAGGTAATAAAGCTACCGGGATTGGCGTCCAATTCTCCAATCAAGATAATGGCCAAGCGCGCACAAAGATAGAAACTTATTTAGCTGGAACGCTTAACTCAGAGCGTTCCACTCATACTATGTAATTATCTCAATGTTGGTTGATTCTCATTGCCACCTTGATCGGGTGGACCTTACTCAATTTAACGGGCAATTAACTGCCGCTCTGGATTACGCCGAATCTTGTGGCGTCACGCGGTTTTTGTGTATTGCGACCGACCGAGACAATACCGCTGCGGTACGAAAAATTGCTCGAGACGATCCTCGGGTGTACTGCTCAGTAGGCGTGCATCCTTTGTCTGATCAACTGGCGACCGATGGTTTGTATGATTTTCTCATCAATCAGTCGGCCGCTGATGAAGTGGTCGCTATTGGTGAGACAGGTCTCGATGGATTTTATGCAAAAGACACTATCGCCGCACAACAAGCTTCTTTCGAACAACATTTTGCCGCGGCCCATGACTGTCAGTTACCGCTGATTATTCATACGCGCGAAGCGCGTGCGGAAACCTTACAGCTGTTGTTGAGTAAGCCACGTGAAAATGCAGGTGTGTTGCATTGCTTTACCGAAGATTGGCCGATGGCGAAAGCCGCGATTGATGCCGGGTATTATGTATCCATTTCTGGAATAGTGACTTTTCGACAAGCCGACAATGTGCGCGAAATGGCGAAAAAGATACCGCTTGATAGACTTTTAGTGGAAACAGACGCTCCCTATTTAGCGCCGGTCCCGCATCGCGGTAAACCATGTTTGCCATCGCACACACGAACGACGGCGGAGTTTCTGGCTGAATTGCGCAATGAGAGCATTGAGCAACTAGCCGCGCAAACTACGGCTAACTTTTATTCGTTGTTTAGTAAGGCGTCTCGTCATGAAGCGACTGGAAATACTATGTGATGATCGACTTGGCGTGGTGCAAGAAGTGGTCACGCTCATCTCCCAAGCGCAATTAGATCTACGCGGCATCGAACTTGGTCATCAACGTCTTTTTGTTCGCATCAGCTCGCAACCTGATAGTTCCGTCAATATTAATCGCCAATTACTCAATATCTCCGGCGTAAGTGCTGTTGCCGAAATTCCATTTATGCCGTCAGAGCATGAGCATCAAGAATTAAAGTTACTGATGGATCGCTTCCCGGAAGCGGCCGTGTCGGTGTCACGAAGCGGGACGATATTAACGGCTAATCAGCGCTTTGCCGATTTACGACAATCGCTTGGTGACGCCGGCAGTGGAATTGACTCTATTATTGAACCAGAGTTGCTCCAGCAAACTATTGGTCAGCTGGAGCAGGGGCAAACACCGAATTTAACCTTGCATGTGAATGAACGAGCGCTTTATGTAGAGGCGATTGCCAGTTCTCGCGATGATGAAGCTAAGCAGGTGAATACAATATTATTGATTTTTCGCCAACCCGCAGAGATGGTGTCGAAACTGCAGCATTGGAATCGTGATAAATCGTTTACGTTTGATCAGTTGGTGATTCAGTCAGAAGCGATGCAACGCGTTTGTCATGATGCACAGAAGTTCGCCTCGTTATCGGAACCCTTATTAATTGAAGGCGAAACGGGAACTGGCAAAGAAATGTTTGCCCGCGCTACCCATTTAGCTCGGGCATCAGGAAAGCCATTCTTGGCCCTAAACTGTGCATCATTACCCGATAGCGCTGCGGAAAATGAATTGTTTGGATTTGTTGCCAATGATGCCAAAACTACGAAACCAGGATTAATTGAGCTGGCTGAGGGCGGCACGCTATATTTCGACGAAATTGGTGAGATGTCGCCTTACCTTCAAGTTAAGCTGCTGCGCTTTCTCGAGACTGGAAAGTTTCGCAAAGTGGGTAGTGAGCAAGAAGTTGCTATTAACGTTAAAGTCATTGCCTCGAGTCAAAAAAATTTACAGGCTTTAGGGAAGCAGGGGGCGTTTCGAGAAGACTTGTATTACCGGTTGAATGTTTTGGCGATTAAGTTGCCACCATTGCGGCGCCGGCGTGCCGACATTCTGCCTTTGGCGCGGTTTTTTATCAACCTGGGCTGTTCTCGATTACAGCGCCAACCGGTTACCATGAGTAAGCGCGCTGAGTTGGCGTTATTGCGTTACAACTGGCCTGGAAATGTACGCGAGCTCGAAAATATTATTTTTCGCGCGTTATCAAAAACCAATGGTACAACGTTATCCACTCGGCACCTGCAAATGCCACTGCTAAAACCGCTGGCGGTGGACGGTGCTGGCGATGATGATGTTGCTTTTAAAGACTTAGTTAAGAGCTATGAGCGTCAACTGCTCGAATATTTATACCCAATATACCCAAGTACTCGAAAGCTAGCTGCGCGCCTGCAAATGTCACATACCGCGGTTGCTAATAAACTCAAAGAGTACGGTATTGAAGTAGAGCAGACCAAAGAGTTATAAGCGTGTAAAGAAATCTTTACAGCTAATCATCGCTAAGTCCCTCAAATTAAAGCAGTATTTAGTCGTCTGACAAGCTGTAAATATTTCTTTACACATGCGCATTGTTTTATCTCGCGAAACCGGTATTCCTATGCAATTTCAATGATTTAAATTAGTAAAAGATCGCGTATAATACTGCTCAAATTATAGTGGCAGCGGCTTGAACGGTGCTTTGAAATTGCGCAATAGAGGTTTATGAAATGACAGATAATACGATGATTAATCCATTGGGTACCGATGGTTTTGAATTTGTTGAATATTCGGCTCCAAGTGCTGAAGGGATCGCGAAGTTACGTAACTTATTCGAACTACTCGGCTTCACCGCGATTGCAAAACATAAACGTAAAGATGTAACGCTATACCGCCAAGGCGACGTTAACTTTTTGGTGAATGCCGATGAAGGTACTTATTTTCATGAGTTCTCAAAAGCCCATGGGCCTTGTGCGTGCGCCATGGCATTTCGTGTTAGTGACGCAAAAGCGGCATACCAACACGCGGTTGAGCAGGGTGCTAAGCCATTTGATAAAGCTGATCGTCAAGGCGACGAGTTAGAGTTACTTGCCGTCTACGGTATTGGCGACTCGGTGCTGTATTTTGTTGACCAATACGGTGACGAAACTATTTATGACCATGACTTTGAATATTTTGCTGATGCCGATAAGCACCCAAAAGGTGTTGGATTGTATGAGCTGGATCACCTGACTCACAACGTTATGCGCGGTAATATGGATAAGTGGGCCGGCTTTTATGAAAACATCGGCAACTTCCGTGAAATTCGCTACTTTGACATTGAAGGTAAGTTGACTGGTTTAGTGTCACGTGCAATGACGGCTCCTTGCGGAAAGATTCGTATTCCAATTAATGAGTCGTCTGACGACAAGTCGCAAATTGAAGAGTACTTACGTGAGTACAAAGGCGAGGGGATCCAACACATTGCGCTCACCACCGAAAATATTTATCAAACAGTGCGTGAGTTACGTGAGTTAGGTATGGACTTTATGCCAACGCCAGACACCTATTATGAAAAAATTAATGATCGTGTTCCTGGCCATGAAGAGAATGTAGCTGATCTTGCCGATTTGCGTATCTTAATTGATGGTGCTCCAGTAGAGGGTGACGGTATCTTATTGCAAATCTTTACCCAAACCGTCATTGGGCCAATTTTCTTTGAAATTATTCAACGTAAAGGTAACCAAGGGTTTGGCGAAGGAAACTTCAAAGCTTTATTTGAATCGATTGAAGAAGATCAAATTCGTCGCGGTGTGATTAGCGCAGAGTAATTAACGAGGTTAAGGAGTTTTAACATGCGTAAGTGGATTTCATTCCCTCATAAAGAGGGTAAAGTTTCACGCCAGGCTCATGCTGATTTTCCAGAAGACGGCATCTATGAGCGCGAAGCGGGTCGCAGTGGATTTTTTGGTCCTGCGGCACACTTCCATCATCAGAAGCCACCGACGAGTTGGGACTCCTGGGAAGGCCCATTGCGACCTCGCGCGTTTAACCTAAACGATTTAGAGACCAATGTTCATTCTCCGTTTGCAGCGCCGATTGTGTTGCATAACGCGGCTTGCAAAATGCGCTTTTGGCGTTGTGAGCAGAAGATGGATTTTTTAGCACGTAATGCCGATGGCGACGATTTGCTGTTTATCCATTCTGGCGCGGGAGAATTGTTTTGCGATTACGGTCACTTAACATTACGCGACGGTGACTATGTGGTTATTCCGCGCAGTACCATGTGGCGTTTAGAGCCTTCTGAACCGATGGCAATTTTGATTATTGAAGCGACTAACGATTCTTATCAATTGCCGGAAAAAGGTTTGGTTGGCCCTCACGCGATTTTTGATCCGGCAATGTTAGACATCCCTAAAATTGATGATGCATTTAAAGCGCAACAAACTGAGGGTAAGTGGACGGTTGAAATTAAACGTCGTGACGAAATTTCAAAAGTGCATTATTCTTACAGTCCGCTTGATGCGATTGGTTGGCACGGTGATCTGTCCGTGGTGCGGATAAATTGGCGCGATATTCGACCTTTAATGTCGCATCGTTATCATTTACCACCGTCAGCTCATACAACATTCGTGGCCAGTCGTTTTGTTGTTTGTACTTTTGTTCCACGACCAATTGAATCTGATCCGGGCGCTTTGAAAGTACCTTTCTACCACAATAATGATGATTTTGATGAAGTGATTTTTTATCACGCGGGCAACTTTTTTAGCCGTGATAATATCGATGCAGGTATGGTTACATTTCATCCTTGTGGATTTACTCATGGGCCCCATCCGAAAGCTTTTGCGGCGGGCCAAGAGTATGCCAAGAAAGAAACGGATGAAGTCGCGGTTATGCTCGACACTCGCGACCCTCTAGAAATTGGCGCGCCTGCGTATGCGGTAGAAGATGATGCTTACGCAGAGAGTTGGAAAGTTAAAAAATAAGGTTAATTAGAATGAAGTTAGCAAGCTTAAAAAATAATACTCGCGATGGTGAGTTAGTATTAGTAAGTCGTGATTTAAAACGTGCGGTAAAAGTTCCGCAAGTGGCGAAAACGTTACAACAGTTATTGGATAACTGGGATGAGCTCGCACCACAAGCAGAAGCTATTTATCAACAATTAAACGATGGCAGTGTCGCTGATGCATTCGATTTTGTTGAAAGCCAATGTGAGTCGCCATTGCCGCGAGCATATCAATGGGCGGACGGCAGTGCCTATGTCAATCATGTTGAGTTAGTTCGTAAAGCTCGTGGTGCTGAAATGCCGGAAACTTTTTGGACAGACCCATTAATGTATCAAGGCGGTAGCGATGCATTTTTAGGTCCTCGTGATGATATTGCTATGGCTTCGGAAGAGTACGGTATCGATATGGAGTCTGAAGTTGCAGTTGTCGTCGGTGATGTTGCGATGGATGCGAGCAAAGATGAAGCTCGAGATGCTATTCGTTTATTTATGCTCGTTAACGATGTCTCGTTACGTAACTTAATCCCGGGCGAGTTAGCTAAAGGATTCGGCTTTTTCCAAAGTAAACCTTCCAGTGCGTTTTCTCCGGTTGCGGTTACTCCGGATGAGTTAGGTGCTGCTTGGGATGGTGATAAAGTTCACTTGCCACTGGTTACGCATTTGAATAATGATTTATTCGGTCGTCCAGATTGTGGTGTTGACATGACTTTTGACTTCCCCACGATTGTTGCTCACGCGGCAAAAACTCGTCCGTTAGGCGCTGGCGCGATTATCGGTTCTGGCACCATTTCAAACTATGATCGTTCGGCTGGCTCAAGTTGTTTGGCTGAAAAACGCATGCTCGAAATTATTGCTGACGGTAAGCCGAGCACGCCGTTTATGAAGTTTGGTGATCAAGTTCGAATTGAAATGTTTGATGCCGACGGTGCGTCAATTTTTGGTGCGATTGATCAAACGGTAGTAGAATACAAAAAGTAATCGTTAAGCCCACACATGTGGGCTTTTCATTGCACTTTAGTTACTTTTATTTATTGTTGTTACTCTCATGAGTGACGTCGGTTAAGGATGGATTGAATGTACAAGCTATATGGTTATTGGCGTTCTACAGCGGCTTATCGAGTTCGCATTGCGCTAAATCTTAAGCAAGTGGCGTATGAAAGCATTTCGATTCATTTGGTCAAAGACGGCGGTGAGCAACATACTGAAGCTTACCGAACGCTCAATCCTCAAGGTTTAGTACCGCTGTTAGTCTCGGGCAATTTTCAACTGAGTCAGTCCAGCGCTATTTTGGAATATTTAGAAGAGCAGTACCCGACCCCAAAGTTACTGCCGCAGGAAGCCCAATCGCGCGCTTTAGTTCGAGCCACTTGCCAAGCAATCGCGTGCGATATTCATCCGTTGAATAATCTGCGGGTGTTGCAATACCTAAGTCAAACATTAAGCGTTTCCGATGAAGCGAAAAACAGCTGGTACCAGCATTGGATCTTGCGTGGTTTTAGTGCACTCGAGGCATCGTTGAGTCAAACCAGTGACCATGGCGAGTTCTGTTTTGGAAGTCAAGTCTCAATGGCTGACTTATACCTCATTCCGCAAGTGTATAATGCTAATCGGTTTCAAGTTGATTTGAGTGACTTTCCAACGATTTGCTCAATTAATGACCATTGCGGGAAGTTAACGGCCTTTATTGATGCATCACCTGAGCATCAGCCTGACGCTGTTAAATAATCCCGGAACTCATTTCTAATGTAGTGGTCATAAAGAGCAGCTGTTATACTATGGCGCTTTTCAAGCGTGATAGCTTTACAATAATACTCAATCGATTCAATTTACGGGTTCTTGCATGCAAAAAGTTTCATTATTAACGGCCAGTGTATTGGCATTGATGCCGCTTAGTTCAGTGGTCGCGAAGAGTTTACCGGCAGCTTACGATATTGTCGATTTAGGGGCTTTTGAAACCGACTCTGGGGATGCCGTGAGTGACGGTGCTAAAACGTCATTTGGTTATGCCATCAATAATGATAACTCAGCGGTTGGCGCTTCGTCGGCTCCGCATACCTATACTATTGAGCGCGAAGTAAACGGCGTAATTGTGGTCGAAGAAGTTACTTTTAATATGCTACAAAGCATTTATTTTCCTGATTTAAACCGTACCATCACGCCACCCGAGCGCGGTCTTGGCATCGGCGCTATTACCAATGGTAATTTTGCGACGACCATTAACGATGAAACCAACGGTGATGGCCTTATCGGCGGGTATGGCTACGATACTATTGAGCTTGAATCATTTGATGTTGACGATAGCTGTGCGTCTCTTGGCACCAATGAGTCTGAAATTCGTTCTGCGTATACCTTTGATATTGCGGACAATCTGTTTAAATTGACTCCAAATGTTTATGCGGGTCAAGCTCTCGGAAGTGAAATTGAATACACTTCGTCGGTGTTTTTAGATTCTATCGACGGTTACATGGTGGGCTACGTTGAGCGCATTACGGAAAAAGATGATTGCGGTAATATTTCGCGTGTTGCCCGCCGTGGCCTGATCTACAACACCGACACCGACACTATTTCTATTTTACCGAGCTATGAAACCGGTGAATACGAAACCAGTGCGATTTCAACCGTTCGCGGTATTAACAGCGCGGGTACTATTGTGGGAATCACCAATCGTCTTGATGATACTGATGAGAGCCGACGCAGTGTTGCTTACTATGGTGACGTAGGCAGTGACACTTTAAATCTAGTCACTGGGCTAACCGGTGCAACTGCCAGCTATTTTTGGGACGTGAATGATTCAGAGCTGATGGTCGGCGCATCTAATTCAGAGAGCAACCTTAGTAACTTTGTTGCGTTTTATTATGACAATGCCACTGAGCAAGCTTTTGAAATTGGGTATTTGAATGATCAGATCCCATCGTCTGAAGCGCTAGCGGTTAATAACGATAACTTAATCGTGGGGGTTTCTCGCGCGAGTATTTCACCTTCATCTTACCGTCCTTTTATATACGACGCCGATGCGACTGATGCGCAGCCAATTGATCTTAATAACTTAATTGATTGTGATGCCGGTTGGGTTTTAAGTGAAGTTCGAGCCATTAACGATAATGGCTGGATTATCGGTACTGGAACGGTGAAAGTTGTCGATAATGAAGGGAAGGTGGGTGCAGAAGTACGTGCGTTCGCATTACAACCTCGATCCACGCCAGCCAACCAAACTTGTGAAGTTGTTGATGACACAAATAGTAGCGGGGGCCTGTCTTGGTTTGCAGCTCTTTTGTTACCGTTAGCCGGCTTACGTAGACGTCGTAGCCACTAAGATAATTCTTCCAAGCATAAAAAAAGGCAGCCTAGGCTGCCTTTTTATTTGAATCGATTTTAAACGGTCTCATTGACCATATCAGAAATAAACGATAAACCCATCTGCTGGTAGAATTGTTGTTCGCCGTTTAATAGATCTCTGAACTCATTAAAGTCTTGAGCGTTAAGGGTGTTATCACCTAACGCATTGAGCGTTTGATTATTATTAGTTTCGATGACGCTGTCGTTGTTCATAATTGCTGCCCTCCGAATTGTAAGATATCTCATCTGAGGTATATTAAATGCGAGCGCTGTCACATTGTTCGAAAATCATTCACTGCTGACTGAACTTTTGTGCCAAGACTTCTACTTTGGCTTGCAGATCACTGTCACGCGACCAGTCTTCGGGGTAACTACCGATATAAGCTAGGTCTTCTGGTGCGAGTGCTTGTTGCACCTTTTCCGTCGTTTTGATAGGTGTTGTGATTTCGAACTGACTGAAGTGTCCTTTGCTACCGAGGCAGATATAGCCTGACTCGTTACTGTACCACTGCATATGAACTCCAAAATGGGTGAGGTCAACAGTAGTTTATCAATTTGAGCGACAGAAACTACGCAGTAATTCACAGAGCAGGGGGTAAAATTACCAAAAGCTAGCGTTAGCCAGCTTTTGGTGGGCAAAGGAGAAGAGTGTTACATATTAGGATAATTAGGGCCGCCAGTACCTTCTGGGCATACCCAAGTGATGTTTTGTTTTGGGTCCTTGATATCACAGGTTTTGCAGTGGACGCAGTTTTGAGCATTGATTTGCAAGCGCGGGTTGCTACCATCGTCATCGCGAATGATTTCGTAAACACCAGCGGGGCAGTAGCGTTGCGCGGGCTCGTCATACAGTGCCAGGTTGTGATCCACAGGTATCGACGCATCGGTTAATTTTAAATGACACGGTTGGTCTTCTTCGTGGTTTGTGTTCGATATGAAAACTGAGGATAGCTTGTCAAATGATAGCTTGCCATCAGGCTTAATATACGCCGGTTTAGCACAGTTTGCCGCCGGTTTTAGCTGTTCGTGATCAGGTTTGGGATCGCGCAAGGTCCAGGGGAGTTTGCCATTGAAAATATTGATATCAATGAAAGCATAAGCGGCGCCAAGAATATTGCCCCACTTATGTTGAGCTGGACCAAAGTTGCGCTGCATTTGTAATTCTTTATATGCCCAAGAAGCTTGATACTGCGTAGAAAAATTATCTAGGGTATCGTGTTGGCGGCCGGCGGTAATCGCATCGACAATAACCTCAGCGGCAATCATTCCCGATTTCATGGCGGTATGGGTGCCTTTAATTTTGGCAAAATTAAGAGTTCCAGCATCGTCTCCGACTAATAGTCCGCCGGGAAATGCCATTTCTGGTTGCGATTGAATGCCACCTTTAACCAAGGCTCGAGCGCCGTAGGAAACACGTTCACCACCGGTTAGGTATTGAGCAATCTTAGGGTGGTGCTTGTAGCGTTGAAATTCATCAAAAGGACTAACATGTGGGTTCGAGTAGGATAAGTCGGTAATTAAGCCGACCACCACTTGGTTATCCTCGAGATGGTAAAGAAAACCACCGCCAGTGCTGCTGGTTTCCGAAAGTGGCCAACCGGCAGTATGAACCACTAAACCTGGTTGATGATTTTCTTCAGGTATTGTCCATAACTCTTTGATTCCAATACCATAGTGCTGAGGATCTTTACCCTTATCCAATTCATATTTGGCAATTAACTGCTTGCCTAAATGGCCGCGACACCCTTCGGCAAATACCGTATATTTGGCGAGTAGTTCCATGCCTTCGGTATAGCCTGCTTTCTGGCTGCCGTCGGCACCAACACCCATGTCTCCAGTTGCTACGCCAGTGACGGCTCCAGATTCATCGAACAAAATTTCAGCCGCTGCGAACCCAGGAAAAATCTCAACGCCCATGGCTTCCGCTTGTTCCGCCATCCAGCGGCACAGGTTACCTAGACTAATAATATAGTTACCGTGGTTATGCATCGTTTTTGGTGCAAAGAGGCTGGGGATCTTGATTGCTTTTTCAGCACCGTTGAATAAGTAAATGTCATCGCCTTTAACTTCGGTTAACAGTGGTGCACCGCTTTCTTTCCAATTCGGAAGCAGCTCATTGAGAGCTGTCGGCTCAAATACCGCACCCGATAAGATATGGGCGCCGACCTCTGAACCTTTTTCGATGACGACGATCGACAGTGGCTCCTCACGCGTTTCGTTTAGTTGCGCTAGTTTAATTGCGGTGGCTAAACCAGCCGGGCCAGCACCAACGATGACGACATCAAATTCCATAGACTCGCGTTCAGACATTAAAACTCTCCTCCCCAAATGGCGACTTTGTGTAACTCTTGGTTATATTTTCGCAGCAAGGCGGTTGATCTTTATAGACGATCCCGTCAGAATCGTGCCTTTATTAGATCAGCACCTTGCAGTGCAATATCGAATTATTTCGCTATTATATACAACTCAGTACAGGACAATCCATGAAAATTCTGGTAGCCGTTAAACGAGTCATTGACTACAACGTCAAAGTTCGTGTCAAAGCCGACAACAGTGGCGTGGAAACTGCTAACGTCAAAATGTCGATGAATCCATTTTGTGAGATCGCCGTAGAGGAAGCGGTACGACTGAAAGAGAAGGGTGTTGCTTCGGAAATCGTCGTCGTTTCAATCGGTCCTCAGCAAGCTCAAGAAACTTTAAGAACGGCATTGGCTTTGGGTGCGGATCGTGCCGTCCTAATTAAAACCGATGCCGATGTAGAACCCTTGGCCGTAAGTAAGCTATTGAAAGAAGTCGTGGCTAAAGAATCACCAGAAATGGTTATTCTAGGTAAGCAGACGATCGATGGTGATAATAATCAAACCGGTCAAATGCTGGCTGCGCTGCTAGATTGGCCGCAAGGAACCTTTGCTTCAGAAGTCGTAGTAGAGGGCGGTGCTGTTAAGGTTACCCGAGAAATCGACGGTGGGTTAGAAACGGTTAACTTGAGCCTTCCGGCAGTGGTAACTACCGACCTGCGCCTCAATGAGCCGCGCTTTGCCAAACTTCCTGACATTATGAAGGCAAAGAAAAAGCCTTTAGAAGAAGTTGCTCCGGCTGACCTGGGTGTTGATGTGGCGCCGCGTGTCACTACTTTAAAAGTTGAGCCACCCGCAGTACGCGAAGCTGGTATCAAGGTTGAGTCTGTTGCCGAATTAGTCGAGAAATTAAAGAACGAAGCGAAGGTGATCTAAATGACAACGTTAGTAATCGCAGAACACAGTAATCAAGCGCTTCAAGCGGCCACGTTAAACACCGTTGCCGCTGCGCAGGCCATCGGTGCCGATATTGATCTATTAATTGCCGCTAGTGACGTTGCCGCGTTAGCTGAGCAAGCTAAAAACATCGCCGGCGTACGCAAGGTCATCACCGTTGAAGCCGGTCATTTTGAACATATGTTAGCTGAGTCTTTAGCTGCAGCCGTATTGGCAAACGCTGATGGTTATCAGCACATTCTTGCACCAGCAACAACTTTCGGTAAAAACTTTATGCCACGCGTTGCCGCTAAGCTCGATGTCCAAATGATTTCGGATATTACCGCGGTAGAGTCGGCTGATACGTTTAAGCGTCCCGTTTACGCTGGGAATGCCATTGCGACCGTTCAATCAAGTGACAGTGTTAAAGTTATTACCGTGCGTGCAACGGCCTTTGACGCAGTTGCTGCTGAAGGTGGTAGTGCAGAGGTAGCTGCAGGCAACTCAGCAGAAGCTTTCGCAAACGCTAGCTTTGTCGGTCAAGAGTTGACTAAATCTGAGCGTCCAGAATTGACTGCAGCAAAAGTGATCATCTCCGGTGGTCGCGGAATGCAAAGTGGTGATAACTTCCACATGTTAGAGGAAATCGCTGATAAGTTGGGTGCTGCTGTAGGTGCTTCACGTGCCGCTGTTGACGCAGGATTTGTTCCAAATGATTACCAAGTTGGACAAACCGGTAAAATTGTTGCACCGGAACTTTACATTGCCGTGGGCATCTCTGGTGCGATTCAGCATCTCGCGGGTATGAAAGACAGTAAAGTGATTGTTGCAATCAATAAAGATGAAGAAGCACCTATCTTCCAAGTGGCTGATTATGGCCTTGTGGCGGATTTATTTAAGGTGTTGCCGGAACTCAAAGAGGCGCTTTAAGCGCGGACTAAAAGGCGTGGTTACCACGCCTTTTTTTTAAATAAACAAATCGTCAAACAAAGGTTGTTGCGGATTGACTGCATATTTGGCGAAGTCTTCAATGCCTTGCAGGCGCAAAACATCCTCATCAATTAGACTCAACCCTGAGCCAGCAATGGCTTGATCACTCAAAATGGCTGCTGCTGCATCGGCCATAATGTCGGGAGTGCGACAGTGTTGTAGCATGGCTTCATTGCCGACCGCATGCTCGATTGCAGCGGTGGCAATCATTGTCTTAGGCCATAATGTATTTACCGCAATTTGATATTGCGCAAACTCAAGTGCCATACCTTGCGATAAGATAGTCATCCCATATTTAGACAACGTATAAGGAGCATAATCTTTGACCCATTGATCGGCAAAATTCAATGGCGGTGACAAAGAAAGAATATGCGCATGGGACGATTGTTTTAAATAGGGCAAACCATAGTGGGCAAGGGTATACACTGCGCGATGATTTACGCTATGCATCAAGTCATATCGTTTCGGACTGGTCTGTTCCACGCCCGTAAGACTAATGGCGCCAGCATTATTAATAATAATATCGATGCCACCAAAATGTTGCGCGGCTTGCTCTAAGGCGATTTTAACTGCAATTTCTTTGCGTACATCGAGTTCAAGCGCAAGCGCTTGTCCACCTTGCTGTTGAATTTCCTCGGCAACACTAAAAATAGTACCGGGTAATTTAGGGTGTGGTTTTGCCGACTTGGCAGCGATGACCACATTGGCGCCCAGCGCACTCAACTTGAGCGCTATCGCGCGACCAATACCGCGACTGGCGCCGGTAATGAATGCGGTACGATTACTAAACTCCATCGTTAACTCCTGTATTAATAATGCGGCGGGCGTTCATCAACCGGTGGGCTGTCGCCATCGCTTGATTGCTGGAAAGCTTTTAATTCAGCATTTAGTTTTGATAGCTGATGAACCAGTTCATCAATTCGATTTTGTTGCTGGATTATGGATTGATTTAGCGTTTCAATCGTGTCATCTTGAAAAGATAGTTGGCACTCTAAATCGGTCACTCGTTGTTCAAGACTCATTCCGGAATCATCTAACCTTGATTAATCATTTCAATATCATATTACATGATGGCTCTCGTTTTGGTAATCTTTAGCTTTGCGAATGAAAAGAAAAAACACCATGAAGAAGGTTTATTACAATTTCCTATTATTGTTGGTTATTTCACTCCCAATTTACGCAGTTAAACCGCTTGAACAATCGGCACTCGATACTGCTGCTGAGTTACGTGATAAAGCGCTTAAAAGTGACTTGGCTTATCAAATATTGGAGTCGTTAACCACCGAAGTCGGGCCTAGGTTAGCCGGCAGTGAAGGTGATGTTCGTGCGGTTGCTTGGGCTGAAAATAAGTTCACGGAACTTAAATTTGATCGGGTATGGAAAGAGCCGGTTACCGTAACACCTTGGCAACGAGGTGTTGCTGCAGCAGAAATTTTAAAACCGTTTCCGCAGCCGCTGGTGATTTCGGCACTGGGCAATAGCGTCGGGACACCAGAAGAAGGGATCCGCGCCGAGATTGTACACTTTGCTACTTTTGCTGATCTGCAAGCGGCAGAAGCCGCTGAAGTAAAGGGAAAAATTGTTTTTATTAGCCATAAAATGGCAAAAACTCGGGATGGCTCTTCTTACGGTCGCGCGGTGCAAGCGCGTAGTCAAGGGGCTGCAGTTGCGGGTGAAAAGGGTGCCAAGGCAATATTAATTCGTTCGATTGGTACTGATGACGATCGTTTAGCGCATACTGGCTTGATGAATTACCGTGAAAACGTTAATCGAATTCCTGCAGCCGCGTTATCCAGTCCCGATGCTGACCTTTTGCTGCGTCAACTGCAACGCGGTGCCGTCGAGGTTGGATTAACCATGGAAGCGTCGGTGGCTGAGCCATTTACTACTTATAATGTGATTGGCGAAATTCGTGGTTCCGAGCGGCCTGATGAAGTGATCATCATCGGCGGTCACTTAGACTCTTGGGATCTTGGAACCGGGGCTGTCGATGATGGTGCTGGTGTCGCAATTACCATGGCTGCTGCGAAACTTATCGCCGAGCAACAGCGACCCAAAAGAACAATTAGAGTCGTTTTATGGGCGGCGGAGGAAGTCGGACTGATTGGCGCTAAAGCTTATGCGGAAAAATATAAAGCTGAAATGCGACAGCATATTACGGGGGCTGAGTCTGATTTTGGCGCAGGTCCTATTTGGTCTTTTGATTGGCGCAGTGCGCACGATGAGACGCCGTTTATTGACCAGTTAGCGCAGCTTTTAGCGCCACTGGGTATCAAGAAAGGTCATGACAAGGCTAATGGTGGACCCGATTTGTATCCGTTACGCGGATTAGGAATGAGTACATTTGCATTGCGTCAGGATGGTACGGATTATTTTGATTTGCATCACACAGCGAATGACACTTTAGATAAAGTTAACCCGCAGCATTTACAGCAAAACGTAGCGGCCTATGTTGTGTTCGCTTTTGCGGTCGCTAATGCTGACGGTAATTTTGGATTTAACTTAACTTATTAATTTGAAAAAGAGGCAGTCACCATGAGTAATGCGCCCATATTAAGCAGTATCGAAGCTGGCGTGATGACTTTACAGTTTAATCGGGTTGATAAAAAAAATGCGATTACTGCGCAGATGTATCAGGCTTTAGCGGACGGCTTAACCACCGCTTCCAACTCGAGTGAAGTTAAAGTGGTTAAAATTATTGGCGCTGATAACGCATTTTGTGCAGGTAATGATCTGATCGACTTTTTAGAAAATCCACCACACGATGATGATAGTTCGGTTTGGCAGTTTTTGTTTGCTTTGAATGATTGCAGCAAGCCGATCGTGGCTGGAGTAAATGGACCTGCAGTTGGTGTGGGAACAACATTGCTGCTGCATTGCGATCTAGTTGTGGCGGCACATAGCGCGGTTTTTATGATGCCATTTGTTTCTTTAGGTTTGTGCCCTGAAGCGGCATCTAGTCTATTATTGCCAGCCAATTGCGGTATGAAAAAAGCAACCGAATGGCTGCTATTAGGTAATCGCTTCGATGCCCGTGAAGCGGAGCAGTTTGGACTGATTAATCGAGCGGTGGAAACGGCTGAAGAAGTGACCGAACAAGTTGAAAAGTGGTGTCAACAATTGACGCGACTACCACAAGAATCGATCAAGATAACCCGTAATTTGTTACGAGGAAATCAAACCGGCGCAATCAAGCAGCGCATGATTGAAGAGGGTGATAATTTTAAGCAACTGTTAAAAGGTGAGTCAGCACAACAAGCGTTTGCTGCGTTTCTGAATCGCGATTAATGGGTTGGCCCAGCGCAGACCAAAGGAGGCGTTAGCCTCCACTGCGCGATATTATTTATCGGAAATTTTACTACGACTAAGGCGTGCCGCAGCGTTGGTTAATTGCTCTGCCGGACCGCGTCGGTTGCGGCGAAATAAAAATGCGCCACTGGCTTTTGCAATACTCTTTACTCGGTTGGTTTTGCTGTTCATAGTTTCATCCTTAACTGATTGCTTCCAATTTTAAGCTCCATCTATGACTATATTATGACAAGTTCGTTCCCTTTGGCGTTAAGCGATTAACCACAAGGCGCATAAGCTTATGATGCAAACGCCTACTAAGTTAAGCACGAAACCGTTTTGCGACATCTGTTTAACAGTTAATTTTTCACTGCCAAAAACCACTGCATTTGGAGCCGTTGCTACGGGTAACATAAAAGCGCAGCTCGCACTCATGGCCGCAGGTGCCATTATTAACGCTGGATCAATTCCAATCGCTAATCCAGTGGCCGCTAAAATGGGCATTAACAATGTAGTGGTTGCTGTGTTGCTGGTAACTTCGGTAATAAAGGTAACCAGCAAGCAAATGATTGGAATGATTAACCACAGTGGCAGCTGTTCAATCACGGCCAATCGGCTCCCAATCAGCTGGCTTAGGCCCGAAACTTGAAACGCTTGGGCGATAGCAATTCCACCGCCAAATAAAATTAAGACTCCCCAGGGAATAGTCGTTGCGGTCGGCCAGTCGAGTAATTTGCCACCCTTTTGTTTACCATCGTTAATGCAAAACATGGCTACCGCTGCGAGCAGGGCGATGCTGGCATCGTTTGCGTAGTCAATTGATAACCAGTCACTCCAACCGCCAAAGGGCTCACTACGGGTAATCCACAGCAGTGCGGTAATCGAAAACACCCAGATCACCCGTTTCTCTTCAGCGCGCCAAGGGCCTGGATCGGGAACGTTAAGTTGATTGGCCGGGTCGATACCGCGTTTGAGCCATAGCCATGCTAACGGAATAAAGAGTAGAACAATCGGTACCGCCCAAAGCATCCATTGGCTAAAGGTGATCACTTGCCCGGTATTTTCTTCGTAAACGCCGCGGAATAACATGTTTGGAGGCGTGCCGATAGGCGTTCCAATACCACCGATTGAAGCGGCATAAGCGATCCCCAACAGTAGAGCGGTGACGAGTCTTTGGTCGCGATTACCTTCTAAAATCGCCAGTGCAACCGGTAGCAACATCAAAGTTGTGGCCGTATTGGATATCCACATACTTAAAAATGCTGCAGCGGCCATAAAGCCGAGTAGAACACGACTTCCCGAGCCTGCGCCAAAGGTATGAACCATTTGCAGGGCTAAGCGCCGATGCGTCCCGGATTTTTCCATTGCTTTCGACAATAAAAACCCACCCATCAAAAGAATAATTAGATTATGCCCGTAAGCGGCTGCAACTTGCTTAGTGTTTAAAATGCCAAACAACGGAAACAGCGCTAATGGCAATAGACTGGTGGCAGCAATCGGCACCGGTTCCGTTACCCACCAGACAGCACACCATAAGGTGATGGCGACAGTAACCGCAATACTAAGCGATAAGCCAGCAAACAGAATAAGCCCTGCGGCTATCAATGCTAACAAAGGGCCTAAGGCTAACCACCAGTAATGGTTCTGTGTTTTGGCCGCTGCGGCCGGTGTCATTATTTCAGTCATTATTTTTGTTTGGGAAAAAAAATTATTCGCAATACTAGCATTTATTTTCGGCTATATCGTTGAAAAATATAACAATCTTTTGCTCTTGATGGAGTGCACTATAACTACAAGAGAGGGTGCGCTAGGACGCTTTCATTGCCTAGCGGTTTTATCTTGGTAGCAGATTAAGTGCTTAATGTTTGACCAAGTTCAAAAAAAACGCCAAAATAATCAATAAATTGCAAATACATTCTATAATTTTACTTAACATAAAAAAGCAAAGAAAAATGTCAGTGAAAATTATCGCGTTCGCACAGGCCAAGGGAGGCGTCGGTAAGAGTACTTTGTGTGCTAACTTAGCAACCATATTTGCTGAGCGGCAGAAAGTACTTTTGATAGACTGTGATCCGCCGCAACATTCCATCAATGCTTGGCATCAAATCCGAGAGGCTAATTACGAGACTACCGGTTTATCGGTCGCTTCCATCGACAAACCTTCCGAGTTATTCAATCTATTGCAACAATCTGCTGCTGAGTACGATCTTATTCTGCTCGATGGCCCACCACATATCAATCCATTAACTCGGGCTCTTGTGGCGGTATCATCATTGGTCATTGTGCCACTGGCACCATCTCCAGTTGAAGTTTGGTCATTTCATGCGATGGATGAGCTGATGCAACAAGTTGCTGAGGTCAATAAAGAGGTTATTGCACGCATTTGTTGGACGCGGGTAAGAAAACGAGTGAAGTCAGCCGAGTACTTAATTGATGAAGTTAATAAGGCGGTTAAGATAAAACCCTTAAATAGTGTGTTAACCCAAAGAGTGGCTTATTTGGACTCTTTTGCGGAAGGGTTAAGCGTTTATGAATGGAGCGACACCGTCGCTCGGGCGGAGCTTTGGTCAGTTCACTCGGCGCTGCAACGACTAATAAAGCGCAGTGCTGAGCCAGCGATTGCTCAGCGTAAAGAGATCCTAGCTTGGTCGCGCAGTGGTTAAAGTTGATTTTTTTAATTGAATATAAAACCTTTTTGTCATCTTTTGCGTCTAAACTCACCAATGATGGTATCTGATTCAATAGAGTCAATGTTTGGAGCCTATTATGCGTTCTCATATTAGTAAAAGTGTTTTGTATCTTGTGTTTCTGGTCGCTTCATTAGCTGCTGCGACTGCCAGCTTACACAACAGTAATTTAGAAGTTCAGCTTTCTGCTCTGCTACCGTTTAACTCAGAGCCGTTGTTTATTGATCGAGCGGCTGGGCTCAACAATCCGAATGATCCGTTAATTACTGAGTCTTGCTGAATTTAATGAGACTAGGTAAAAAAATGCTCACCGGAAGTGAGCAAATGGGGTTATCTGGAGGCAGATTCCAAAAACGATAGGACCTAAGAATCTGACAGGGTTAATTTACGTGGTTTCAATATTTCTGAGTTTTGCCAGATGTAAACAGATGTGACCATTGCCTAGATAACAGATGCGGCTCCCATTAGCCTGCGCCCTCAAACCATTTCAACCACCACCCCTTTTTCACATTGATGTTATAATCGAGTCCAACTTTACATTGCTCCGCTAATCTATGACTCAGCAAAATATTACTCGAACACCAATTCATACTCGAACGATTGTCTGTGAAGGCTTCTTACGCTCGGATCAGCGCTGGGATATCGATGCCCGATTAACCGACGTGAAGCATTATCCATTTAGTACCATAGAGCGTGGGATCCTGGCTGTCGGTGAACGGGTGCATGATATGACCATTACCTTAACCTTGAATGATCAGCTGACAATCGAAGCGATTGTAGTATCAATGCAAGATGTGCCGTTCAAAATTTGCCGTAAAGTGCCACCGCGTTTAGAACAATTGGTCGGGATCAATTTAACCCGTGGCTGGCGCAAAGAAGTACAAAAACGTTTAGCTCTTAAAGAGGGCTGCACCCATTTAACCGAACTATTAAGAGTGATGGCGACAACGGCATTTCAAACCATACTGCCTTATCAAAACCGGCATACTCAAGGAGCAAAACTGATTCACCCTAATATTGTGAACCAGTGTCAGGGTTTTCGCGCAGATGATGAGGTGATTCAACAGCACTTTCCTGAGTATGCCGATGACTAATACCGATCAATCAACACAATCACAGCTAGGCGATCTTGTGGTTGCAATTGAACTCGAGTTAAAGCAATTAGGGTTGTGGAGTGAAAAAAAACCGAGTGCGATGGCGCTGCGCAGCCAAGTGCCGTTTGCCGCTGATCAAATGACCTTTGAGCAGTGGTTGCAATTCAAGTTCCTTCCACAAATCCAACAGATGATAACCGCGAACCAGTCATTGAGCTTTCGTTCCAATATTTTACCTATGGCACAACATAGCTTTCAGCAGCATGGCGCGAGCGTAAAGCGCTTGTTAAATTTAATTCAAACGTTTGATGAGTTATCCATCATTATGACCATTCAAACAACTGATGAATAAGGTTTTTATCGACGATCCTTTGCTCAGTTTTCGCGGATATGGCGCTGGAAAATAATGGGTGATCAAAAACAGCTGTATGGAACTCACCATGTTCACCACAAGGATCAACATTGGCGGCTAACTGATTAATTAGATTTTGGTTGTAGTCTTGCCACAAAATAGGCGCAGTTACCAAGTCTTGGTTAACTGTGACCACCTTACTGACGATATTACTCGTTATGATCTGCTTCGCGATGCTGAGTGATGGTTGGCCCATCAAGGGAAATAAACACTGAATGCCATGCGGTTCAATAAATGATCGACGGTACTCGGCAATTCCATTGCAAAATAGATCGCCAAAAGCAACACTGCCAACTTGCTGGCGGCTGTTTTGAACGCCATTAATATAACAGGCCTGATAAATTGCATTACTCGGAAAGGGTTCGGGTAGTTCAATTTTAATTATCGGCAAATTAAGTCGTTCAGCTTGACTCTCAATAAACGCTAACGGGAGACCTTGAATCGGCGCCCAACCGTCGACATGGGTCGTGATTAATGCGACCACTTGCAAGTGCTGATTGTTGGCCACTCGTTGCAGAGCGAGTGCGGAATCTTTACCGCCAGACCAACTAACTGCGCAGCGAATTCGCTCACTCATGGTTAAGCCATGCGACGACGGCTTTAGCTAATTGCTGCGTGGCAGGGCGACAGTAACGGAAAAAAAGCTCTGGTTCAATAAGCTCGAGCTCCATGATCGCTAGCTGATCTTGGTTGTCGCGGATCATATCCACTCGAGCGTACAAAGGCGCCGGCTCGCAGGCCGCCACGGCTTGTTGTGCAAACTCAATTTCTTCTGCACTTGGAATGTAAGGAAAGACCTGGCCGCCATGATCGTCTTGAACACGAAAATCGCCGGCAGCTGCGACCTTTTTGACGGCATGGGTAAACGTGCCGCCCATTACCATTAACGACAATTCACCATGCTTGATAATATTATTTTGGAATGGCTGAATCATAAAGTCTTCGTTCATTATTAGCGATTGCAGTTGGGGCTCGAGCTCTTGCACGTTACCTGCGTTAACCCGATAGGTATGGCGTGCGGCACCAGAAATGGTTGGTTTCACGATGGCTTCACCATAGCCAAGTTGCTCGAACCACTGTGAAAGTGGTGTCTCACTGCCGCGTTTGATGATATGTGTTTCGACTGTATTGATCCCACGCTGCTGTAAATCGAGTAAGTAATGTTTATCCATATTCCAGGTTATTGTAGCGGCTGGATTAATCATTTGGGTCACTTTTGTGGTGGCATCAAACCACTGGGAAAATTTAGCGTAATGGTCAAAGTAATCCCATGTCGAGCTAAATAAAACTGATCGGGTTTGAGACCAGTCAAACTCAGGATCACTCCAAGACTTTACACAGACCTTGAGCCCGGCCTGGGTTAACGCATCAACTAATAATTCATCTTCTAACATAACTTGCAAGCAATACCATGACCGTTCAGTTAACTCGACGTACCGATCGTCAGTGAGTATTACAACATCAAATGCTTTCATTATTGAGTCCTACAGTAATTGTAATCGAGTGATTAAACCTAATTCGGTCGAGTAGCCAACGCTTACCCAGTTTAATATTCCTTCAGCATCGGCAATATAATAAGTTGGATAGCCATTGATTTTATATCGTTCAGCGATTGTTCTTGAACCGAGTGCAACCGGAAACGGCAGTTGATGGCGATCAATATAAGCCGTAACTTCATTGAGTGAACTGTAATCTAGCGCAATGATCAGAACATTAACTTTATCCTCGCGCCACTGTGGTTCAAGAGCAGTCAAATTATCGATGGAATACTCGCAAACCTTGCACCAAGGCGCAAAAAAATAATAGACCGTAGGCTTATCATTTAATGAGCGCGTATTAAGCGTTTCACCAGTCACCAGTGGTAACTGGCTAACCGGCATTTTAAGATGCTCCGCTGGATTTAATGTGCTTTGAGTTTGGTAATAATGAACCGCCGTTATGACGAGTGCGAATATTGCGAGATGACCGCTAATAGAAATTAGAATTTTCTTAGGCGAAATCCGCGAAATCCTCTGTTTCAAGTTCTGAAAAATAGTCAAAGTATTGTCATCTAGCGTTCTTTTTTTAGTCATGTTCGCCCGCTATAAATTGGAGTATTAATGAAACAGGAGAAAGCATTATGCAACCTCGTGCCAGCAAACAGAATTTAACCGATGTAAACGCGTTAGCCAATTTGATCGGCGTTGATTTAACCAGTGGCGAAGCAAGCGAAAAACTGCCTAAGTGGCGCCGGTTAGAAATTTTACGTGAGTTAAAAGAGTTACGTGAGTACATGGCTGATTTTGAGCACTAATTGTTAAGGGTGATCCCAACGAGAAATCGACACGCCATGTTGATCAGCCCAGCGATCAATTAAATAGTGCGAAATCGAACCGTAGGTCGGCAGCTTCAATTCGCCCGCCGCTAGTTTGCTGATCAGCTCTTCGGGTTCAACCCAAAATGCATGTTCCAGCTCATCGTCATCCAAGTTAATCGCGTCGTTCTTGGCCTCTGCGGTAAAGCCAATCATGATGGAGCAAGGAAATGGCCATGGCTGCGATGCGATATACTCGGGTGAGTGAATAGTAATTCCACTTTCTTCTAGAACTTCACGTTCTGCAGCTTGCTCGAAGGACTCTCCAGGCTCGACGAAGCCTGCGAGTACTGAGTAGCGAGCCGGTGGCCAGCTTGCTTGACGGGCCAGTAATAATCGCCCTTTATGAGTAACTGAAATAATTATTGCAGGATCGGTTCGCGGGTAAACGACTTGTTGGCATGCAGTGCATTGACGTTCATGTCCGCTCGACTGAATGATCGTCTTCTCTCCACACTTGCCACAATATTGATGTTTTTTGTGCCAGTATAACAAGGCTTTGGCGAAGGCTACGGCAGAGGCTTCCGGCTCGGCGATGGCTGACATGGTTAAGCGCAAGTCGCTCCATTGTCGATGATGCTGCAATTCAAAGCTGTGGCTGTTGATTATCGCACAAAACCATGGAGCATTATTTGACTTATGGTTGCTCGATTCAGAGCGAATGCTGTCCGTGTTGGTTATATCTGTACCGCCCGAAGTGGTTACATAAGGTTGCGATTGGCCGAGGTAGAGCCATTCTGACGACTGCGGAGCTTGACTATCGTGCGCGGCATTTGCAGTGTGAATTCCATCGGGAGACATCAGAACTTGGAAACGTTCATTGAATAAAATTAGCTTAACTCTTGGGTCGCTAGCTAAGCGTTCAATTTGCTCTGGATCATCACGAACAATCGCATTGCGATCGAGAAAAGTCTGATTGAACTTAAACATTTTTTAAACTCGTCAGTTAGAGAGCATACAATACCAGCACCAGTGAAAGTGCCGCTAATAGCAGCCAAAGTAGTATTCCAAATAACAGTGGTTTTAGGCTTAAATCGCGTAACGTCGAACGCGTCATGCCCAATCCCATCATAAATAGTGCGATATTCAACAGATAGCGACTTAATAATGCTAAGCCGTCAAATAATTCCGGAGCTTGAATGAGTGAGCGTGCAATAGCTGCGAGTAAAAACAATATAATAAAGAGCGGTATGCTAATACGCAGTTTGGATGTTTGCCAAAACATTGATAACGCTACTGTTAGCGGGATGATCCAAAGCGCACGCGCTAGCTTTGCCGTGGATGCGACGTCTAGAGCTTGATCACCAAACTGGGCCGCAGCGCCCACCACAGAACTTGTATCATGAATGGCTAAAGCGGCCCATACACCAAACTGATACTGGGTTAATGCTAACCATTGCCCGATCACCGGGAAAATATACAGTGCAACAATGTTGAGTAAAAACACCACCGTAACGGCAAAGGCTGTCTTCTCAGCGGGCGGTTTAATCACTTGCGACACAGCTGCAATTGCGCTACCCCCACAAATCGCTGTACCACTGGAAAGCAGTAAGCTGGTGGTACTGTCCAGTTGCAGCAGGCGCATTAAGCAATAGCCAAAAACTAACGCTGCCACTAAGGTTGCTGCCGTAATCCAAAAGGTGGCACTTGCCGTTTGCGCAACGCTACTGATCGACATCCCAAAGCCCATTAACACAATCGCGGCTTTAAGTACTAAAGCGGAATAGCGGCGCGCATGAGCCACCCAAGGGTGACCTAAGGTGAGTGCGATAAAAATACCGCTCAATAATGCGGTACCGGCGTTTAACCAGCCTCCGAAGATAGCCACTAAAACCGCCAGCACTAAAGCGAAAAAAAGTGGCCTGTGCATCGGTGTTCTCATTAATTTTTGCCGAATCCTAACACAGTTTCGGCATAAATGCTGCTGGATGAGAACTATTTGTTACATTCTTAAAGATTAAAAAGTCTATATAAAACAGTTGGATAGAGGTTTGTTGTAACATACGGGTGTAATTTTAATCAATAGTTATTGCGTTTTGGTGATGTGGTGATATAGTTACATATAACACCAGTTCGGTGGAGGCGGTAATTCGTTACCTAACAACGCAAAAGAGAGTGAGTGACAGATGCAGGCAAATTGGAACGACAGTCAGCCAATATATCGTCAACTTCGCGATAAAGTCATAGCTTCAATATTGGATAAAGAACTTAAGGAAGGCGACGCATTGCCTTCGGTTCGTCAAGTTTCAGCTGATTTTCAGCTCAATCCAATTACAGTTTCAAAGGCTTATCAAGAACTTGTTGATGATAATTTAGTAGAGAAGCGAAGAGGGGTAGGTATGTTTGTTCAAGAAGGTGCTAGGGATAAGCTTTTAGTTAAGGAGCGTCACCAGTTTTTGACCACCGAATGGCCAATCGTTTTGGAAAAAATTGAGCGTCTTGGATTGAATACTGAAGAACTGTTAAAACGACCTAAAGAACAAGGGGAAGCGTAATGAGTAATGTTGTTACCGCTCGTGGATTGAGAAAATCTTACGGTGCTTTTAATGCACTCGACTCAGTGGATTTCTCGGTAAAGCGTGGTCGTATTGTAGGACTTATCGGACCCAACGGAGCTGGCAAAACGACTATTCTAAAAGCGATTTTAGGTCTTACAACCTTTGACGGACATCTCGATGTTTTCGGTTTAGATCCGCAAAAAGATCGCCATAAGTTGATGCAGAAAGTTTGTTTTATTGCAGATGTTGCTGTGCTTCCGCGCTGGATGAAAGTCAGTCAGGCTTTAGATTTTGTTGAAGGTGTACATCCGCGATTTAATCGAGCAAAAGCTGAGAAGTTTTTAGCTAAAACTAAAATTAATAAAGTCAGCAAAGTCGGACACCTATCGAAAGGGATGGTAACACAACTTCATTTAGCGTTGGTATTAGCTATTGAAGTAGAACTATTGGTGCTTGATGAGCCAACTTTAGGTCTCGATATTTTGTACCGTAAAGACTTTTATAATGAGTTGTTAACGGAGTTTTTTGATGAAGACCGTTCAATCATTGTAACGACGCATCAAGTGGAAGAAGTTGAAAACTTATTAACCGATTTAATGTTTATTAAAAACGGAAAAATAATTCTCGACTCAACTATGGATGAAGTATCAGAGCGGTTTGTTGAAGTTATGGTTTCGAGTGAAAAAGTGGAGCAGGCTGTGCAATATAAACCAATCGCTGAGCGTGAAGTTTTTGGCCGCAAAGTTTTTCTTTTCGATGGTTTAGAAAGCGAAACTGCGCACAGCTTAGGGGATATTCATCGCCCAAGTGTATCTGACCTTTTTGTTGCGAAAATGAGAGAGGTGAACGCATGAATATAACGACTTTTAAAACACTTGTGCTGCGTGAATACTGGGAGAATAAAAGCTTATCGCTGGCTCCTATTATTATTGCAAGTGTCGTTTTGTTTGCCATGATAATCGGAATGTTTTCTGCACAAAGTTTTATTTTCTCTATGGGAGACGCGAGCATTTCGTTTCAAAACGAGCTAAATGCAGTAAGCGAGGAAAATTTAGCTGAGATGAAAAATGCGATGTTAGGTTTTCAATATGGAGTACTGCTTGGGCCTTTGACGATAGGATTGATTTTTGTCTTGTTTTTCTATGCGCTCGGAAGCTTGTACAACGATCGCCGTGATCGCAGTATATTATTTTGGAAATCAATGCCTGTTTCCGATACGCAAACAGTATTGTCAAAAGTGTTTTCAGCGTTTGTAGTGGCACCTTCGATTACCGCAAGCGTCGCCGTGATTCTGCAAATAGCGGGCCTTTGTATCTTAACCATTATGGCGTGGATTAATGGTGTTTCAGCGTGGGGTTTAGTCTGGTCACAGTCTTCTTTACCGATTGTAATCTTTAATGATTTTGTCTCATTGATTTTGCTTTCATTGTGGATGGCTCCAATCTTAGGTTGGTTGTGGTTAGTATCTGCCTATGCGAAAAAGGGTGCATTTTTAATCGCCGTGTTTGTTCCATTAGGTGTTATTTTAGTCGAGGCACTTGTATTAGGTTCTGCACACTTTGCACAAATCATTGGCGACCATTTTGCACAATTGGAATACCTTGGTGAAAGTATGGTTAAGCTTGGTCATCCGTTCGGTGTGTTTAAGAGCACTGGGTTTTGGGTGGGTATTGTAATTGCAGTAGCTTGCATTGCTGGTGCAATTTACATCAGACGTTATCGAGACGATAGCTACTAAATGGGATGGGGCCATAGCGGCCCCTGTTTTTGCGAGATAGAACGATGAAACAAGTAAGAATTTGGACGCGACGAGTCAGTTTGGCTATTTTTGCCGTCAGTGCAATTTATGTGGTAACCCACCTGAATGATTACCCAGAGGTTTCCCATATTGAGTCGAAAACTGAAGCCTTTGCTGTCCTGATGTTTAAGGTATTACGCTAAATTATAGCGCGCCTTGCTCGATTAAGAACTGATGAACTTGCTCAGCGAGTTTTTCATAACCGGCTGCGTTTAAATGGATGGCGTCAGATTTAAAGTCGTCTTCACTTAACAGGTCAGTTAGCTCGTGACTTAATAACGGAATATTGTGCTGACGAGCTACTTCTTCATATAAATCTGCATCGCTAAGGAAAATCGCTGGCTTCGGTACGGCGATCAAAACAACTTCAGCACCACTAGATTGAATTTCTGAAATAAGGGCAGTTAAATTTGCAGCAATCGATTGCGACGATTTTTTGCGCAAAAAATCATTGCCACCCAAGCACAGCAAAACTAACCGTGGTTGTTCCTGTTCAAGTACGCTGGCAATGCGGTTGAGGCCATCATCAGTGGTATCGCCAGGAATTCCACTGTTGATAACAGTTAAATTTGTGAGGTTAGCCAACACTGCGGGATAACTGTTTTCGCGAGCCGCTCCGGTGCCATAGGTAAGACTATCGCCAAAGGCAAGGATAATATCTGACTGACTCAGTGGTGACAGTGTTTTGTCATTACTACAGCTAACAAGTGCTAGTAGTAGGGTGGTTAATATAAGCTGTTTGCCAAGAGCCCGCGCGAAAATGTAAAGCATCATGATACTTTTTGAATAATGACAAATGGAATGACGACCAATGCCCAAAAGGTGGTATCTAAGGTTGTGTTTTGTTTTACCCAATTAGCATCTGGCCGAAGCACTTTTCCGCTAGCAATTAATTGACTGATTAAGTCGTTGTTATCCTGTGATATCGCTTCAGCAACCTCAATGAGGTCATAATCGGCGTCGACCACCACAATATTTCCTCGAGCGAACGACACTTGTAGTTCGTGCCAAGCTATTTTAGCCGTTTCTAGGTTGAGCTTTTGACGCAAGGTAAGGGCCTGTTCCGGAGCCTTGTCGTTGTTAGTTTCGACCATACTAGTTCTCTAATGGTAAAGTAAAACAGACAGTATAATCGTTATCATGTTCGTCAATCCAGATTTCTCCGTTTTGCAGTGTAATTAATCGCTGAACTAACGTCATCTCAAACGGCATTGAGGCCCATTTGTCATCATTTGGCAAACTTTCGTGTGACTCATCGAGCGGTTGGTTCGAAACTCTCACAAGCAGTCTTTCACCCATTGGAATGGCATGGAAATAAAGTGTGCCTTGTTGTAGCCGAGTAATAAAACGTTGCACGATGTTATAAAAACATTGCACTAAGCGTTGCTGATCACCGATGATATTCGGTAGGTTATCGGGTACTTGGTTGTTAAAGCTAAATGAAAGTCGGCCAACCTCTAAGTTCGATAAGTCCTGATGCAGCACGTCAATAACATATTTGACCACTTCATTGACTTGTACCGGGGCTGTAGCAATGGTGAGCTTTTGATTTTTGTCGGCACTAAAATCAAGCAGGTTGCGAATTATAATCTCTAATTTTTCACTGTATTTTTCTATTGCATTTAGGGCTTTAAATTCCGAGCTGGTACGGTCAAGTTGCTTTAGGTTAAATTCAGAGACTTGTTTGATTTGCGCTAATGGCGTTAACAGCTCATTACTCGCTTGCATTAAAAACTGTGTTTTGAGTTTATCTAAAGTTATTAACTGATCCGAAATTTCTTGCTCTCGGGTTAAACGTTTTCGATGATAGATAACGCCAAGTAGAAGGCCAAAACTCACCACAAAGGTAATACTAAAGGCAATAATAATAGTTTGACGCGATTGAGTTTGCTCCACCTCAAGGCTTTGTATTTTATTCTGCTGTTTAAGTAAATTGATTTCTTGTTCACGTTGTTCAAGTTTATTTTTGAATTGCAAGCGAGTGATGCGTTCGCGTGTATTGGCATTTAATAGTTCTTCCGAGATTTGTTTATAAAGTCGGAAATGCTGTAAAGCACTCGAGTAGTTTTCAGCCTTTTCATACACTTTGGATAAGTGAAAATGCAGCTCTGAAATTTTCTCTTTCTCAGACGACTCAGTGGCGAGTTGCAACCCTTGATTAAGTGCTTTTTCAGCGAGACCATATTGCTGTAAATCTAAGTAAAGTAAGCCCTGTTGCAATAACGATTCGGATAAAACGGTTGGAGATTGGGTTTTCTGAGCTAGCTCATTGGCAAGTGCAAGTTGACCTTTTGCGTCATCAAAGCGTTGCATCTTTCGCAGTACAGCACCAATTCTTGCGTGCGAGATACTTTGACCTCGAATATTTTGGGTAGCACGTTCGATGGTTAATGAGCGCTGATAATATTCTAGTGCATCGGGATACTGGCCGAGCTGCTCAAGTGCTTGCCCTTTATTATTAAGCGGATCGGCGAGTCCCGGATCATCACTGGTGAACTCAAAAATTTCGATTGCACGATCAAAGTAGCTAATGGCTTCTTGGTATTTCTCTAATTGATGGTAGATAACACCAATATTATTTAATGTTGTTGCAATAGGGGTTTTATTATCTAAGGTTTCTTTAATTGCGAGCGAGCGTAATAAATAACTCAGAGCACTTTCGTAGTCCCCGAGGTGACGAAACATGATACCGAGATTATTTAGGGTTTTCGAAACATCATCTGGTCGGCCCGCAGCTTGATAGAGTTTCAGTGTGGTTTCCAGTTTGTCCACGGCGTCGTAGATTTTTCCTTGGTACCAATAAATCTCACTGGTACGTGAGAGAATTTGTGCTTTTAAAATGGTGGAGTCGAGGTTGTCCGCCTCAAGTAACATCGTGTTTAAAATCTGTAAGGCTTCTTGATAACGATCTTGTTCGACCAAAGCATCCGATAGGGTAATGTTGGCTCGATAGCGATCTTCAAACAGGGTATTTTCATCGACCAATTGCAGTGCTTCCCGAGCGAGTGATTCGGCTTTGCCTGGATCGCGGTAGACCTGCTCGGCAGCGGCATCAGTAAGCGCATCGATTCGGTTAGGGGTGGAAGCCGCAAAGGCCATTGAGCAAGCAAACAATAGCCAAATTGAGACTCGACTGAAAAGAAAGGCAATAAAATTGGACAACAGATTAACCCACAGCTGAATTTGTTATTGTGTTTACTAAGATAAACCAATTTGCCTGACTACCCAAGTCTAATGTCATCCATTTAGGTAGTATTACGTATATATAAGATAGGAGGGTTTACTGCAAAACGGCCCTCAATTACACTGGAAATAAGAGTACATAAAGGCTGAATGTAGCTTTTCGTAATTGTCAGGAGAACTTATGAGATCCCTAGTGAAGATATCCAGTTTGATTATTCTAAGCACCCTTATCGGCCCGCTAGCGGCGGCAGTAAAATTGACGCTTGAGCAGCCAGACCGATTTATTGATTTAAAATACCCAGAAACCACAACGGAAAAAGCAGCAAATGCCTTAACTGCCGCGTTAATTGAAACGGCACAAGACTATTTAGCCGAGCACCACAAAGGTGCTGAGTTGACCATTACGGTAACGGATATCGATCGAGCAGGTGACGTTGATTACGGTGTGTCGATGACCCACCACCAATTAAGAATTCTTAAAGACTCAATCTTTACGCGTCTAGAATTTAATTATCAATGGGTAGCCAAGCCAGGTGCGCAGCCGGTAACCGGAGAGGTTAATGTGAAAAAGATTTTTACCCCAACCGCATCGCAAATGCGCAAAGCTAATCGTGATGGCTTTTATTATGAGCGTGCATTATTGTTGGAGTGGTTAGAAGGGTTAGCGCGGCCGTAGCGGGGCGAATGCCTAACCTGCAATTACCAAAGAATGAGCTAAACTAAAAAAGAATCCGATATTAAAGTTAACAAAAGGGTGTTTCATGGCCTCACGAGATTTGATTATTCTTTTGCAAGAGTTTGAAAGTAAGCTTGCTGACTTGGAAGCTGATGACGCAGAAATTAACCAAGAGGTGCGTGATGCTCGTCATCAGTTGCGCGAGCTATTATCTAATCCTGACAAGGTCCCGGAACCCGATCAGTACCTGTTAAACCGTTTAGCGAGCGTGACAGAGCACTTTGAAGCCGAACATCCAGTGTTGACCGAATGGCTAAGTAAACTTAGTGACCTCTTTTCACGAATGGGTCTGTAACGCTATAGCCTTTAGTTATTGGGACATTCGCTTACCATCGATTACGATAAGCCTATGACAACATGTAACTTGCTACCACAACACCCGCGAATCATCTTCTATTGATGCGGGTCGCTGGTAGCTAAAACTTTGAGAAACCCGCTTTTGCGGGTTTTTTTTTGCTTATAGGAATCGGTCTATGTCACGCCCCGTAGTAGTCATCAAGGTTGGCAGCCAGGCGCTTGTCGATCAGCCAAATGCTTTTGCCCAAATCGCGCAGCAGGTTGTTACCTTGCAACAAGCTGGCATGCAGTGCATTTTAGTTAGCTCAGGGGCCGTTGCGTTAGGTCGCCAAGTACTGGGAAGACGCGTCAATAGTCTTAGCAGCAAGGAGCTGTCGAGTCGATTGTTGGCGGGTATAGGTCAAGTCGAATTGATGCAGCTTTGGCAAAGCGCTTTACCACTCCCTACAGCACAAGTATTAATTGGTTATGAACACGTGGCAAAACGGCCAAGCTTTTTGCGCACAGCACAGCAGCTGAGTGGCTTATTGGCTGGCGGTATAGTACCGGTGGTTAATGAAAATGACCTGCTTGCCGCCGATAATTATCGCTTTAATAATAATGATGCTTTAGCCGCTATTGTTGCGCAAATGATGTCGGCACAATGGTTATTTTTGCTGACGGATGTTGGTGGCTTGTTTCAAGACTATCCGGCAAATCAACGCGTTGTCGAACGGGTGACTCATTGCGACGAGATGATTCAACAGTTCATTGCCGATACACGCTCTAAAGCAGGGACTGGGGGAATGAGTGAAAAAATCGCGGCTGCGCAAAGCGCTAGCAAAGCGGGGATCCATAGTGTTATCAGTGCGGTTGATAGCGACTTATTGGCGACTATTGATGGTCGAGTCAACCAGGGAACTCGAGTGGTCGCGAACCAATCAGCGCAATCAACTCGGCGGCAATGGCTGGCCGACATTTCGGCCGCGAGTGGTTACTTGGTAATCGATCAAGGCGCTGCGGAGGCATTGTTGCATCGCTCAGCATCTTTATTATTGCCGGGCGTGGTTGAAATTGGTGGCAACTTTAATGCTCGTGAGGTCATCGCAGTGAAACAGCTGGAAACCCAAAAAGTAATTGCCAAGGGTTTTTCGCGGCACAGTTCAACCACTATTGCACTGGCTATGGAGCAATCGAAGCACTCTGAACTTTCCGTGATTATGCATCGAAATGATTTAGTCGTTTTAGCTTAAACGACCACTGTCGATGGTTTCGTGTTTGTTTGCGTTCAATTCGGAATGAGTAAGTTTTGCGCAGTTGCCAATCGGTTTGACTATTTACTACTCAACTCTGTGCAATCACTGGTCAGTTATGTGTTGAACAAGGCATTAGTAACTTGCAATCTTAGTATCGTTTGTGGTGATATTAGTCCTTTATTTTAGGGCTAAGTGCTGCATTGCAGCAGCAGATAGGAAGTTGGTGACAGCTAGCGAGCGTTATGAAGTAGCTTAGCGATACACCACAAAACGATATTAAGAGAAGAAGATTATGGCCGCTCGAGGAGCATTTAACACAAGGTTAGGGTTCATTTTAGCCGCCGCCGGTTCCGCCGTCGGTTTAGGGAATATCTGGAAGTTTCCGTTTGAAGTGGGTAATGGAGGTGGTGCTGCATTTGTACTAGTTTACCTCGCCTTTTGTTTTATTCTTTGTTACCCAGTTTTGGTTACTGAAATTGCGATTGGACGTAAAACACAGCGTAATCCAGTTGGTGCATTTAAAGCACTTGGCTTTCGTAACTGGTCGATTATTGGCTATTTAGGGCTTGCCAGTGGTGTGTTGATTTTATCGTTTTATAACGTCGTCGCCGCTTGGTCGTTTGGTTATGTTATCGAAATGATTATGGGGAACTTTGCTATTGGCAGCGAGTTCGGCCACTTTATTGCCGATGCCTTAACGGTTGGTATTTATGGTTTAATCTTTATGGCCACTACCGCATTTATCGTTTCAAACGGTGTTAGTGGTGGTATTGAGCGTGCTGCTAAAGTCCTAATGCCGAGCTTGTTTGTGATTATTCTCGGATTGTTAATTTATGCATTAACGCTACCAAACGCGATGGCAGGCGTTGAGTTTTACTTAGTGCCAGATTTTTCCAAGTTAACCGGAGATGTTATTTACTCGGCTTTGGGGCAAGCATTCTTCTCTTTATCACTTGGGATGGGCGCGCTGATAACTTACGGTAGTTATCTTGACCGCAAAGAAAATATTGTCAGCGCTGGGGCGTTCATTACCTTAGCGGATGTTGGTATTGCATTTATTGCTGGCTTTATGATGTTCCCATTTGTATTTAGTCAAGGCATTGAGCCAAATGGTGGTCCTGGTTTAATCTTCGTTACCTTACCCGGTGTGTTTGAAACGCTTGGCCCGGTTATTGGTATGATTTGTGGTGTGTTATTTTTCTTATTACTGACCTTTGCCGCGTTGACTTCTACGGTTTCATTGCTAGAAGTTCCAACATCATATGTAGTAGATGAGCACGGTGTAGAGCGTAAAAAAGCCGTTTGGATTATTGCCACCATAATTTTCATTATTGGAATTCCATCAATGCTTTCGAATGGTACGGTCGACTGGTTAAGCCAATTTGTCACCTTACCTGGTCACGACAAAGCCATTAGCTTTATGGATCTGGTAGAAGATCTAGCGGCTGATTCCTTCTTGCCAGTAGGCGGGTTCTTAATCGCTGTATTTGCCGCTTGGGTTTGGCGTAAAGAAAATCTTAATGAAGAACTGGCGCAAGGTGACGAAGCGATTCGTGGCAGCTTGTTGCAGAAGTACATTGATTTTGCAATCAGTTATATCTGTCCGTTGATGCTTGGCACTATCGCCATTGTGACTATTTTAGATCGTTTCGTTGGAATCGATTTGGTAACTAAGATTTTTGGATAAAAGAGCCGCTGTGCTCTTTTTTCTTGTTTACGCTTTTAAGAAGTTATTATGAATAATTCACAACAAAAACAACCGTCACTACTCGACGCATTTATCCCGATTGCTTTCTTAATTGGGTTGTTATTTGCATCGGTGCAGTTGTATGGCGCAGACTCTTCTTACGGAGCTAATCAAATTGCGCTATTGCTTGCTGCTGGTGTTGCCGCGCTGATTGGCTTTAAAAATGGTTTCAATTGGAAAATGATTGAAGAGGGCATTGTCCACGGTGTTTCCTCTGCATTTGGCGCCATATTAATTCTATTGGCGGTCGGCTCGCTGGTTGGAACATGGTTGCTTAGTGGTACCGTTCCGACGATGATCTATTTTGGCTTACAATTATTGGAGCCATCGGTCTTTTATTTTGCGGCGTGTTTAATCTGCGCATTGGTCTCGGTCAGCATTGGTAGTTCTTGGACAACGGCTGGAACGGTTGGTGTTGCTTTGATTGGTGTCGCGATAGGCCTAGGGTTGTCGCCAGAGATTACCGCGGGTGCGATTATTTCAGGTGCTTATTTTGGCGATAAAATGTCGCCATTATCCGATACGACCAATCTCGCTCCTGCAGTAGCCGGTAGCGAATTGTTTTCGCATATTCGACATATGGTTTGGACGACAACTCCGAGTATTACATTAGCGCTTATCATTTTTCTGATCATTGGTCTGACTCAATCGACTGCGCACAGCAATGTTAATTTGAATGAAACACTCGAAGTTTTACAAGGTAACTTTAATATTTCCATTTGGACATTGGTGCCTCTGGTAGTGGTGTTTACCATGGCAATCAAGCGTTTTCCTGCGTTTCCAACCATTTTAACCGGGGCGTTAGTCGGCGGACTGTTTGCAATTATTTTACAGCCTGAAACGGTTGCTAATTTTATCCAGAATCCTGAGCGCAGTGCGTTTATAAATAGTATTGATGCCGTGTGGCGTGCGTTATTTAATGGGTTCAAAATTACTACCGAAAATGAATCGGTAAATGACTTACTCAGTCGTGGTGGCATGAGTTCAATGCTGAATACGGTTTGGTTAATTATTTGTGCATTAACTTTTGGTGCTGTTTTAGAAAAAACCCAATTGCTGAATCGTTTGGTTAGTGCTGCGTTAATGATGGTTCACTCGACGAGTTCATTGATTATTTGGGTGATTGGAACTTGTATTGGCATCAATGTGGTTGCGGGCGATCAGTATATTGCCATTGTTCTTCCCGGCCGAATGTACAAAGCCGAGTTTGAACGCCGCCGCCTTAAGCCAAAAAATCTGTCACGTACGTTGGAAGATTCAGCGACTATTACATCACCGTTAATTCCTTGGAATACCTGCGGTGCTTATATGGCAGGAACATTGGGCGTGGCGACACTTGCTTATTTACCGTTTTGCTTTTTCAATTTAATCAATCCATTCGTTTCAGCTTTGTATGCGCTGTATAACTTTAAGATTGAAACCATGGACGAAGTGGAAGCGGTCCAAAACGCATAGCTGAAAAAAGGTTATTGAATTATGGTGCGCAAGTTATTTTCGATTAAAGGTAATAGCCAAAAACTCGACGGCGGGGCAATGTTCGGTAACGCCCCCAAAGCAATGTGGTCAAAATGGGCTGCTGTTGATGAGCTAAATCGAATTGACTTGTGTTGTCGTGCACTATTAATTCAAGAACCGAATCGAAATATTCTACTTGAAACCGGCATTGGTGCGTTTTTTGAGCCTAAATACAAAGAGCGTTACGGGGTCAATGAAAGCGAGCATGTGTTACTCGATTCGCTGCAACAGCGCGGATTGACTCATGAAGATATCGATATTGTGGTGTTGTCTCATTTGCACTTCGATCACGCCGGCGGTTTACTCTCACAGTATCAAGCAGGGCAAGAACCCAGTTTATTATTTCCAAACGCTCAATATGTAGTCGGCGCTGAGCATTGGGAGCGCGCCAATGCTCCACATTTTCGTGACCGTGCTTCATTTTTACCGCAACTAAATCAATTGCTAAAAGACAGTGGACGGTTACACCTTGTTAGTGGTGATCACTGCCCATTGCTTGGGTCTGACTATCGCTTTCATTGGAGCCATGGGCATACGCCTGGCATGATGCATACTGAAATTCAAAGTGAGCAAGGGCCCATCGTGTTTGCCGCTGATCTCATACCCGGAGCACCTTGGGTGCATTTACCGATCACCATGGGATATGACCGCTATCCAGAGCATTTGATTGAAGAGAAGTCGCAGTTGTTAGCCGACTTGGTTACACGCGATGGCTGGTTGTATTTTACCCATGACGCTGACATTGCGCTGGGCAAAGTTGTACGAAATGAGAAGGGAAAATACGGCGTGGTCGATACGCACGGCGATCTCAGCGGCTGGCAGTAAGCTTTTTCTTGCGCAAATCCCATCATGGTGTACAGTAATAATGGTAATCACTGAGGGAATACGCATGTTTAAAGATAAGTACTATCACGATGACTTGGAAAACTTGTCTGAAGAGATTGTGTTTGAACAAATACATGAAGTCATCTCAGAAGGCGAGGTTGTTTTTAACCAGTCCGATGTCACCATTCAAGATATAGCCGCGATTGCACTTAACAATATGCCGGCAAAATACGTTTGTAATTTTTTTGAAAAGCAAAACCCTGGACCCAACTTATTGGAAGAAGTGAAAGACTTGCGCAAATACGCACGTCGTCAAGTCCTGAAAGCGATCAAAAAAGTTAACGAAAACCCCCACGATTAATGAATATAGAACCGATTCGCCACACGCTTCGATTGTGTGGCGTTGATTGTGCCGTTGATGAGTATCAGCCCAAGTTACCGGTACAGAGCCCGCCGCTATTAATGTTACATGGATGGCTCGATAATGCGGCTACCTTTGCGCCGCTATTACCTTTGTTAAATAACCAGCATATTTTTACCTTGGATTTTCCCGGACATGGAAAATCGTCTCATATTCCTCAAGGCATGGCTTATCACTTTCTCGATTTGGTGTATGTTATTCAAGATCTCGTTGCGCACTTTAGTTGGGCGCAATTTGCCATTGTCGGTCATTCAATGGGCGGCGCCGCTGCATCTTTGTATGCTTCGCTAACCGATCACTTAAGCCATTTAATTTTACTCGAGGCGTTGGGGCCACTAACGGTTTCCAGCGATGAAACCTTGCAATTGATGCAGCGTTCAGTTGCCCAGCGCTCGAAGGTAAAAAAACGCCGGATTTTTAAAAACTCAGCCGAGGCGATCGCGGTACGTGCACAGCATTCTGACTTAGCTCCGGAACTGATTGCCCCGATTGTCGAGCGTGGAATTGAACCGGTAGCGGGCGGGGTGCGCTGGTCGAGTGATCCGCGGCTAACGGTAGCCAGTATTAATCGGCTGACGGAACCGCAACTGCAAAGCTTACTGGTGGCTATAAAATGTCCAGTTTTACTGATTGAGGCTGAACAAGGGCTGTTTGCTAATAATGCTTTGATTCAGGCTCGGAAAAAGCTGTTGAAAGGCTTACAGCAACAAGTGCTCGGCGGCGGCCACCATGTACACCTCGAGCAGCCGCAAGCGGTCGCCGCGAGCATAGAGCAATTTATCGCTGATTAATTGAGAATATTCGCCAGTAATTGTTTAACATTTTGTGGTTCAAAAGGCTTATCGCAAATAGCCGAGACACCGACCTGCTCAATGTTATTTAATACCGCGCGATTTTGTTCACTGGTGACCATCAAGACTGGAATGTGGGCAATGGTTTCATCTTGTCTAATGTATTCCACCAGCGCTTTGCCGTCCATTTCCGGCATGTTGTAATCGGACACAATTAGATCAAATTGCTCGCCAGCTTGTAAAATTCCCACCGCCGCCTTTCCATCATTGGCTTCAGTAATAGTATGAATGCCAAGTCCAGCCAAGGTTTTAATAATAAATTTACGCGCTAATGCGCTGTCGTCGACCACTAATACCCGCAGCTCTGTTGGATCGTAATTTAATAGATCCAGCTCGTCGGGTTCGAGAAAGTGGAGAGTGTTCTTGAGCGCGGTGTTGAGTGATTCAAAATCGAAGGGCTTGGGTAAAATAGCCACCACACCAGCTTGCTTTATGGGATCGATCCGGCCAAAGCGAACTTCACTCGACACCAACATAAACGGCAGAGTACTAAGTGTGGTTTCGGCGCGGATATGATGAATCAACTCGAGTGCTGTCATATCTGGGAAATACATGCAGCTGATTACCAGATCGGGCGTCATGCGTTTCAAGTGGGCGATGGCCGCTTTGCCCGAATCAACACAATCAACCTTTTCAACGCCGGCCTCGGCTAAGTTGGTTAAGATAATCTTCTGCTGAGTAACCGATGGCTCAACCAGCAATATGGTCAAATCTTGGATCAATAGCTTCGTCACACAAATACCTGAGCAGCAATCAACGTATTAGCTATAGTTTAGGACAAGCATTAGATTATGCCACTGTCAAAAATCTGTACGATTTGTCACCAACTCTATGAAAATCCTTGAAATTGGTCCGACAAGTGCTTTTCTAAATGCGGCTCAACTGATAGCATTGCTGGTCACATCATAATTAAAAAAATGCGCGCAAGAGCAAGACACTGACACACAGGAGAGGCAGATGGAAAAAGTCTGGTTGAACAGTTATCCAGATGGTGTAGAGCCCGAAATTAATCTCGATCAATATCAGTCGATCGTTGATATCTTTAATGAGAGCGTAAACAATTTCGCCGACAAGCCGGCGTTTACCAATCTGGGTCAAACTCTATCATTCGCCGATCTGGAGCGTGAATCGGCCAAATTTGCCAGTTATTTACAACATACATTAAAGCTACCGAAGGGCTCTCGCGTCGCAATCATGATGCCGAACTTGCTCCAGTATCCGATTGCTATCTTCGGTGTTTTGCGTGCAGGCATGACGGTGGTCAATGTTAACCCACTGTACACACCACGCGAGTTGAAGCACCAACTCAATGACTCGCAGACCACTACCATTGTCATTGTGGAAAATTTTGCGCGTACATTAGAAGAGATCATCGATGAAACATCGGTACAAAATGTGGTTTTGACGGAAATCGGTGACAGTTGCGGTTGGTTAAAACGTAAGTTGGTGAACTTTGTTGTTCGCAAAGTCAAAAAAATGGTCCCCGAGCACAGCCTCGGAGCACGTGCGCACCGCTTTAATCAAGCGTTAAAATTCGGGTCTGAGCAAAGCTTTAAACCGGCGAATGTAACTCAAGACGACATTGCCTTTTTGCAATATACCGGCGGTACTACGGGCGTTGCTAAAGGAGCTATTTTGCTTCATCGCAATATGGTTGCGAATATTTTGCAAGCATCTGCGTGGTTGAAACCACTGATTCAGGAAGGCAAAGAAATTATCATTACAGCGTTACCGCTGTATCACATCTTTTCGCTTACCGCTAATTGCATGACCTTTATGAAGTATGGCGGACTCAATGTACTGGTTACCAATCCACGGGATATGCCTGGTTTCATTAAAGAGTTAAAGCAATTCAAGTTCACTGCGATAACCGGTGTGAATACCTTGTTTAACGGTTTACTCAATACCGATGGTTTTAGTGATCTTGATTTCTCTTCATTAAAAATGACACTGGGCGGTGGCATGGCGGTACAAGAAGCCGTTGCGAAACGTTGGCAGTCGGTCACTGGAACGCCTCTACTGGAAGCTTACGGCTTAACCGAAACTGCACCGGCGGTCACCATTAACCCGATGAACCTAACCGAATATAACGGCACCATTGGTTTACCGGTTCCGTCAACTGAGGTTGAAGTGCGTGATGAGAAGGGCAAGGCGCTAGGGTTTAACGAACCTGGTGAGTTGTGGGTGAAAGGCCCACAAGTAATGGCAGGCTACCTCGGTCGTCCGGAAGAAACCAATAAAGTTATTCAAGATGGCTGGTTATCAACCGGTGATATTGCATTGATGACTGAACAAGGCTTTCTAAAAATTGTCGACCGTAAAAAAGACATGATTTTAGTTTCTGGTTTTAATGTATATCCAAACGAAATCGAAGACGTGGTTGCCGCACATCCGGGCGTTTTGGAAGTCGCCGCGGTTGGCGTTCCGTCGGAATCGAGCGGTGAGATTGTCAAAATATTTGTGGTTAAAAAGGATGCCTCGCTAACCGAAGCCGAACTTATTGCGTTTTGTAAAGAAAACTTAACCGGCTACAAAGTGCCGAAACAAGTTGAGTTTCGCGAAGACTTACCTAAGTCTAATGTGGGTAAAATTTTACGTCGCGAATTACGTGACGAGACGACACAGTCGAATTAAGATTTGTCGCGCTTTACTTGGATTACCACACCTGAACAATTGTCGCCATTAATTGCAAAATGGCGACAGTTGTCCTGCCTTTACCTCGATACAGAGTTTCAACGTGAGCGAACCTTTTATCCGCAATTAGCATTAATTCAGCTGTCGGATGGTGAGCAGCATTACCTAATTGAACCGCAAGCGGCACGAGCGGAGTTGAGTTTTTCCGAGCTGCTAGCGGATCCGCAAGTGCGCAAAGTGTTCCACTCCGCATCGGAAGATTGCGAAGTCTTATTTCGTTATTTTAATGTGGTGTTAAGAGGGCTATTTGATACTCAAATAGCAGCTGCCTATTTAGGACTGGGGCCAAGTATGGGCTATGCGGCAATGGTAGAGTCGCTGTGTGGTGTAAGACTTGCAAAAGGCTGGTCGCGTTCAGATTGGTTACAACGCCCGCTGTCGGATGAGCAATTAAATTATGCTGTCGATGACGTTGAATATTTAGTCGGCGCTTATCAGCAAATTCAAGCTTTAATTGCCAAAGCGCCGGAAAAGCAAACTTGGATAACCCAAGAGTGCCAGGAGCTAGAGTCGCGAGTAGAAGCATTAGATGATTATAGCCTCGCGTATTTGGACGTAAAAAATGCATGGCGTTTGAATGCTGAGCAGTTACAACGTTTGTACTATCTATGTCGTTGGCGCGAAGTCGAAGCGCGCCAATCGGATCGACCGAAAACCTTTGTCCTAAAAAATGATGAGTTGTTTGAGTTAGCGCGGCAAGGCTTAACGAACGGTCGGTTACCGTTTATTGAAGGGTGGCATCCTGCCTCACGGCGCCGCTATGGCGATACCTTACAAGCCTTATTAAGCAATATATCAGAGCAGCCAGAGGTGGATTTGCTAGCACCGCTGAGCCCTAAATATTGGCAAAGCATGACGCAATCAATGCAATTAATGCGGCGTGATATCGATAAGGTTGCTGCAGAGCTTAAGATTGAGCCTGAGGTTTTGTGTAGCAAGAAATTATTACGTCGTTATGTTGCTTATTTGCTGGATAATCGCCGAGAATTTCCTCGTGGCTGGACCAAACTACACGAACAATTTTTATCACCTGTGATAAAATCTCATCTAAATACCTAGATTTGATTCTCTGAAACTACCTAAATGAGCGAATATTCGTAATGATATGCTTTGTCTATCGTAGCCCCAAAAAAGATGAAATGTACCTCTATCTAACCAAGCGAGATGACTTTTCAGCGGTTCCAGAAGCCTTGTTAAAAGCCTTTGGCGAACCTGAGTTCGCCCTGCAACTCAACTTGGCTAAGCGCGATAAATTGGCTCGTGAAGACATCGCTGAAGTTAAACAGCAGTTAACCGAGCAGGGATTCTTTTTGCAAATGCCACCGCGTATTGAGTCTTTGCTTAACCAACCTGACGTCGCCTAATGCACTATCGATCGGAAAGTGTCAGCGTGAGCGCATTGGCTCCCGGTAAGATCGTATGTGTGGGGCGCAATTATGCCGAGCATGCGCGTGAGTTGGGAAATTCAGTACCTGAAAGTCCGGTACTGTTTATGAAGCCCAATACTAGCCTTTGTCATTGGCAGGACAATTTTTCTATTCCGAATGGTCGCGGTGAATGCCATCACGAACTTGAGTTAGCGCTGCTAATAAAATCACCGCTCAGCCAAGCGCGCGAAGAAGATTGCTTAAGTGCTGTGGCGGCTGTCGGTCTTGCTCTAGACTTGACCCTCAGAGACGAACAAACCCAGTTAAAACAAGCGGGTAAACCGTGGGAAATGGCGAAAGCGTTTGATGGTGCTTGTCCTATCTCAGCTTGGATCCCGGTACCAGAAGAGCTGGATAGTTTAACGCTTGAGTTAGTGGTCAATGGACAGCTTCGTCAGCGCGGCAATAGTGCCGATATGCTGTGGTCACCGCAGCAACTACTGCATTACATATCACAGTTCTTTACCCTCAACCCAGGCGATATTGTACTCACCGGAACGCCGTCCGGGGTTGCGGCGCTCAGCCCCGGTGACGAAGTGGTTGGGCAACTGGGTGATTTACTAACCGTGAGTGGGAAGGTTATCAATGAGTGAACCCTTCTGGAAAACCACCGCACTTGAGGACATGACCGAAGCGCAATGGGAGTCGTTGTGCGATGGGTGCGGTAAATGTTGTGTGTATAAGCTAGAAGATGAAGAAGGCGATCTGTATCAAACCGATGTGTGTTGCCAATACTTCAATCAACAAACTTGCCGCTGTAGCGATTATGCAAATCGGTTTACCTTAGTACCTGACTGTATTCAGGTCACGCCCGAAGGCGCACGGAATTATGAGTGGTTGCCAAATACCTGCGCTTATAAGTTGCTAGCCAAAGGACAGGATCTACCGGAGTGGCATCCACTTCGAAGCGGTGATCCAGAGTCGGTGCATCAAGCTAATCGTTCCGCTCGGGGTAAAGTTGTCTCAGAAACCGAGTCAGGGGACCTCGAGGATCACGTAATTGCGATCGTCTTACTCGACGACCCGGAATCCGATCCCCTCAGCGAAATTGAGCCACAATAAGACTGTCTACTAAGGAATCAATAAACTGCAAGCATCTTGTGAAGCAGTTAAAGCAATTTCTTGATTTTTAAGCTAAACTTCGAAAACTATAACTCAAAAATATTGGTTTTCGTATGGGCTCGTTGAAGCGATTAGTCGTTTTGAGCGCCGCCAAGGTAGGGCAGACAGCCAGTCTATTGCGGCGCTTTGCAGTTTATTTATCATTGTTGGTTGCCAGTACCGTGCTGTACAGCGCTCAGCCGAGCGGACAAAAGCCTGCAGATGTTCGCTTGTTGATTGATATCTCCGGCAGCATGAAGCAGAACGATCCAAATAATTTACGAATTCCAGCCCTTCGAATGGTCACGAATCTAATGCCGAAAGGTTCCGAAGCTGGGGTTTGGGCTTTTGGTCGTTACGTTAATATGTTGGTTCCGCTAAAACAAGTTGATCAACAGTGGCAGGAGAGTGCGACAGCTGCGGCTGGTAAAATCAATTCCGCAGGATTATTTACCAATATTGGTGATGCAATGGCGAAGTCTAGCTGGGACTGGAACCGTCCTGCCGATGATGAAACTCGCAGCATGATATTGTTAACCGATGGTATGGTCGATATCGCCAAAGATCCGACTAAAAATGCCGCTGAACGGCAACGGATCCTCCAAGAAATACTACCGCGCCTTAAAGCCGCTGGCGTTACCATTCACACTATAGCGCTCTCGGAGCAAGCGGATCATGAATTGCTCAAAGCACTTTCGACCCAAACCGATGGTTGGTATCAGGCCGTCAATAGCGCCGATGAACTGCAAAAAGTATTTTTAAAGATCTTTGAACAAGCGGCACCACGCGACTCATTACCACTCGAAAATAACCAATTTACTGTTGATGCCAGCATCGAAGAAATGACCATCTTGGTATTTCGTGAGCCCGGAAGTGATAAAGCCAAGTTAATCTTGCCGACGGCGGAAACCTTGTCCTACGAAACTAAGCGCGCAAACGTTCGCTGGTTTTCCAGTAACACTTATGACTTAGTAACGCTAACCAATCCACAACCCGGACAATGGCAAATTGATGCCAAGGTCGATCCTGATAACCGTGTTATGGTGGTTAGTAAACTGGGGTTACAAGTTGCGGATCTGCCGAATAATGTTTTGGCTAATGAACAAATCGATTATCAAGTTAAACTTTTAGAGGAAGGTAAGGTGATCACCAAGCCAGACTTTCTCAGTCTGGTGGATGCTAAACTCTCCACTCAATATAAAGGGCGCGAAGGTGTAACGCCATTATTAAAAGACACCTCATCGGGAACCTTTCGCCAAGTATTTTTTGCTGGTGAAGAAGACGGCGTATTGGAAATTAAATTGGTTGTTAAAAGCCCAACCTTTGAACGCAGTCGCACCCATGCTGTGAATATCTATGGCACACCGGTATTGGCCGATGTGCAAATGAGCTTCGAGCAAACCATTCCGCATCAAGTCCATTTAAAAATTATTGAGGATATTGTCTTGCCGAGCTCATTGTCGCTGAGTGGACAAATTACCTATCCGGATGACACGACCCAATTCATTGCGATTGATGACTGGTCAAAAAAACCCAGCTTTGACGTTAAGGTTTTCCCTCAAGGTGGAGAGTATCAAGTGCAGTTGACGGCTCAAGGGGAGTCGCCTACTGGGCGTAGCTTCCGCGTCGACTTACCCGCTTTAGCATTTGAGCAAGCACCATTACCCGGATTTGAACCCGAGCCGGTTGTTACTGAGCCAGAGACGCCAGAGCCTGAAACCACACAGCCGCAAACGCCGGTGCCAGAAGAAAAGGCACCAGAGCCAGAAGCCGAACCTGAAACGACCCTGGAGCCAGAACAACCACAAGAGCCCGCGGTGGATCCGGCTGAGAGTACTGAACAAGAGCCAGAACCAGAGCCAGTTAATTGGACGCTTTGGTTGTCGATTGGTTTCGTCGGTAATGTTTTATTAGTATTATTAGGCTGGTTTGTTTGGCGCTCGGTGAGCAAGAAAACCAAAGAAAACTCGGACCTAATGACCCAAGAACTATTCGCTGAAGATGATTCATCGAAGGATCAAGAATAATGAATGATGCACTTTTTTCATGGATATTAATGGTAGAAATTATTTTACCATTTTTGGCGCTCGCGATTATTTTACTCGTGGTGCTCATGCGCAGTAAATCGCGTTTAAAAGATGCGATGCGTGAATTAATTTTAAATGTTAAAGAAAACGAAGCGGTCAATAAGGAAGCCATTCAACGGTTTTTACATGAAAAGCTTGGCTATGCTGACAGTGACGTTGATAAGTTATCGGCAGAAATCATTAAAGAGCGAAAATTTTTCTTTCGTACGTTTGTCAGCAGTTTGCTCAATAAAGACATTGAGAATCTCGCCTTACTCGATGAAGAGTTATCACGCATCACCGAGCGTTACCATAATTTGGCCGCTGGAGCAGTGGCACCCGCAGAAGCGACCGTTGACGATGATGCCGGTGAAAGTAGCTTACTGCAAAGCGATTTAGAAGCTAAATTGGCCGAGATCGAAGAACTAAAAGAGAAGAATAAAAGCTTAAAACAAGAAGTGCATGTGACACTTACTACCTTGAACAATATCTTTGCCGAATACTCGTCAATGTTTGGTGAAGAAGTGGTTAAAAAAGATATGTCGGTTGAGCAGATTCTCACGGCTATGGAGTCATTCTCGGGAGAGAAGTCTGCGCCCAGTAGCAGTGAGCCGCCCGCCGAATCCTCACAAGCGCAAGTTGAGACCGAAACGGTTGATGATTTAGAGCTCGAAGAAAACGCAGCGGATAATGCCCCATCTCCGCTCGACGATATGCCGCTAGAAGATATATCTGCTGACTCCGATGAACCGAGTTGGGATGATGCGTTTGCTGAGTCTGGTGATGAAATGGAGTCTAAGCCTGAGTAAAAATTATCCAAAAATGAAAGGGTTAGGTGAATATTTATCCGCAATTGATTAGAGCTTAACCAGTGTCATAAAAATATTAAAAAATTTAAAAAAGTTTATTGACAGGCCGAAGTGCCCTACGTATTATACGCCCACCTCGCAAGGGGTACCAACGCGGAGCGGTAGTTCAGCTGGTTAGAATACCGGCCTGTCACGCCGGGGGTCGCGGG